>NZ_JAVXIQ010000004.1:81267-249617 GCF_036648275.1 Hafnia sp.
CAGTTCCACCAGTTCCACCAGTTCCACCAGTTCCACCAGTTCCACCAGTTCCGCCAGTTCCGCCAGTTCCGCCAGTTCCGCCAGTTCCGCCAGTTCCACCAGTTCCGCCAGTTCCACCAGTTCCACCAGTTCCACCAGTTCCACCAGTTCCACCAGTTCCACCAGTTCCGCCGGTTCCGCCAGTTCCACCAGTTCCACCGTCATCACCAAACCCACAGCCGCCGTCTTTGCATTTTTCACATTCTTCACAATAGGGCGCTTCGGCCTCGAACGTTTCTAGCTGGGCTGGGGTTAGCGGTGGCGGCACGGCTAATTTCAGCGCCTCAAGAGGAGATTTTATGGAGAGTGCGGAGCCGCTCCCCGCGGAGCCTGTACCGATGTGCACGCCTGCAGACATATAAATGCCTGATGGATTGAGCGTGATAAATTTCCCACCGGCTTTGAGGGTTAACTCGGTTCCTGCATCAATAACGACTTTGCTACCGGCGCTGTAGTGGATTTCTTTGCTGGCCTTCACGATGTGGGATTTTCCGACCTTTTGTTGCAGACTTGCCCCTATCTCAAGCGAAACATCACCGCTGATTTTGCTGCGCATTTCTCCCTGAATGATTTCGTGGCGATCACGGGTTAGCTCGGTAATTTGATCTCGTTCTATTTTGTGATGCTGGTCGCGCAGAATTTGCCATTGCGCGTCGTTTTCAACACGGGCGTGGAAGTCTTTTTGAGCACGTAAATAGAGTTCTTCTTTGCCGGAGGTATCTTCGAAAGAGAGCTCGTTATAGCCTTGGCCTTTCAGAGTTTTACTGCGCAAAACGGTTTTGGTTTTATTGGCGGGTAAGGCATACGGGGGATGATTGAGCGCGTTGTAGGTCATTCCGGTGACGATAGGACGATCGACATCGCCGTTAAGGTAAGAGACGATCACCTCTTGTCCGATACGTGGAATGGCCATCATGCCGAAGCCGCTGCCGTTCCAGCCTTGCGATACGCGTATCCAACACGATGCTTTTTCATCCGCTGGGTTATAACGATCCCAGTGAAAATGCACGCGAATGCAGCCATCTTCATTCACATAGATCTCTTCACCAGCGGGCCCCACCACGGTTGCCACTTCGTCGCCGTCGGCGGTAGGTTTGTAGCGGTAGGGAGCGCGCCAATCAGTTCTCCCCGGAATGAAGCGAAAATGATTCGTTAGCGTGGTTCCCTGATGATGCTCGCCGTTATCTTGCTCAAGCGCTTCAGGCATTTTCCCATGATGCTCAATGGCGACGATTTGCCATTTGTCATTCATGGCGGCAACGGGGTGCTCGGTGAGCGTAAAAATCTCGCCCGGCATCAAGGCGGCGCAGTTAGACTGACCGGTTCCCGTGCGGCTGTCAGCTTGCAGTTGTTCAATACGATATTTGGTTAACGGGGTTGCTTCGCCGTCGTTTTGAAAACGGCCATAGCTTTCAAAGACTGAAAAAGAAGTCGGTTTACGCGAACTGCCGTTAGGCCAACCATCGAGCTGCAAACGGTCGGCAGGATTAAGGTAGTTGCGGTCTTTTTGCACGGTTTTTTGCGGGCGCATGTGCGCCCCAAAGCGCCATTGAGAAATGATATCGCCAGAAACAGCGCCTTTTGGGTGCGGGTTATAGGTTAGGGTACTGCCCGTTACCATGCCTAAATAGCTGTCGCTGTAGCACAAGCCTTTGGGTTCAAACCAAAAGACAAAACCTTCTTCGGCCGCCATACGGGTGAAGAATTCGAAGCCTGATTCGCGCTTTTGTGTCACATACTCATGTGCTGGGTGTGCGTCTTTCATCATCACACAGCTGCCCTGAACACAATGCTGCTTGAGTAATTCAGTCAGTAGGTCAGGTACTGATTTTTGATGATAAATGCGGCTGTCTTGATCAAGCGTCATCACCCACATGGCGGGGCGCACGGTGAGATAATAATAGGTGCGGCGAAAGCCGGAATCTCCCTGTTCGGCGCTGGTAACGACGCCGGTGACGATGCGTTTAACATCGCCATCAACGGTGATGGTCAACACGGCACTTTGTAGCAGCTGTGACTGCATATCGATGCTATCTGACGTGCTGACCAACGTGAGGGTGAGCGTAAACAACTCCGATAACCCTTCGCTCAAGTTGAATTCGGCAACGTCAAACGTCTCAATCGGTAGGGCACCGATTTGACAGGAAAAATAGAGACCAGTATCCATTGGCATGGTGCAACGTTCCTTATAGAAGCTCTATTGGGGAAGTAGAAAATCGTGGAGGGGAAAATATCGTGCTTGATGGGCTTTGTATGTAGTTAATTAATTATGCCAATGAGTTTAACTATTTGATTGTAATGAATATTAATGGTTATTTAATGCAGATTTAATGCTGGGAACAGCAAAGGTATAAACGCCGAGCAGTCAACGTCGGCGTTTAAATAGGATAGGTGAACTAATACATCCGTCGGCTCAGCCCCAGCGTATCGAGGATCTTGGTGGCAATCTCTTCGACTGAGTGATTGGTGGTGTTGAGATAGCGGATTTGATTTTTGCGATACAAGGCTTCAACTTCGGCTAGTTCCAGTCGGCACTGACGCATCGAGGCATAACGGCTATTTTCTCGGCGTCCTTCGCGAATCGCGGCAAGTCGGTCAGGGTTTATCGTTAGGCCAAAAAGCTTATGTTGATAGGCTTTAATCGCGGGCGGCAGTTGGAGGTTATCCATGTCATCGGCGGTAAAAGGATAGTTCGCGGCGCGGATACCGAACTGCATGGCGAGATAAAGGCTAGTGGGGGTTTTTCCACAGCGAGAAACGCCGAGTAAGATGACCTGTGCCTGATCGAGATTACGCAGAGAGATGCCATCGTCGTGCGCTAACGTGTAGTCAATGGCGGCGATACGGGCATCATACTTTAGTAGGTTATGTTCAGTCAGACCGTGGGTGAGATTGGCGACGTGAACTGGATTCATGCCTAATTCATCCTGCAACGGTGCCACCAGCGCCCGAACGATGTCCTGACAAAAGCCTTCGCTGCTGTGAATAATTTCGCGAATTTTAGGCGAGACAATGGAATAGAAGACTAGCGGGCGTGATCCGGTACGTTGATAGATATCGTTAATTTGCTGGCAGACCGCTTCGGCACGAGTTTCAGTTTCTACAAAGGGTAGGGTAAATGAGGTGATGTCGACGGGAAACTGCGACAGTACCGCGTGACCGAGAACTTCGGCGGTAATTGCCGTGCCATCTGAAATATAAAATACGCTTCTTTCCACTCCGCGCTCCTGTAGGGATTTTTCTGACGTAGTTCCTACTCTAGCGCACTCACATTTTATTTACATATTTTATATTTCAAACTGCAAGCATGCGAAAACATGCTTTAGCGGCATGCTTTTAACCGAAGAAGCAGCCAAATTCATCACGATCGACAATACGCATCGCAATACTGAAAGAGGGGACTGCATCGTCTTGATAGAGATGCCATTCGGCATTAGGGCGCATCCAGTAGAGGGTCCATTGTTTGGAGTCTTCTACATAGGTCACTTTTATAGAAGGCTGTTCAACCATTTTGGGCTTCTTACCTTCGTCTGAGGCGTGTAGCTCAAAAATGTCGATGTCATGGCCCGTAATTCGATATGAAAGGTCATTTTCATGGCGCAGGTTTTCGGCAGGGCGACGCTTCGATAAAAATAAATCCATACAGCGTTTAATATCTTGGAGCTCTAAATCGGTAAAAATCATGGCAATAACCTTAAATGTAAAATCTTTTGCTGTGATGTTTAAACAACTAACTCGATAGAACGGGATAAAAACAGATACGCGTGGTGACGGATTGATTAGCCAGAAGGATAACGTTTGAGGGGAAAACGTGTCAGGAACTCATCCATTGATGAAAATTATTGAATGCGTTTAATTACTGAAATTGACTAATCACGCAGTAAATTAACACTAAAATTGATTAATAGCTATTCAAAGCCTTCTGGGCACTGGTTTTTCAGTTTTATCTGTGTGGATATGGACTAATTAACCAAGGAAATCGTTTGCCTGTATCAAACCGATTGTCCTTCAGCTTTCTATGGTTTTTTGCTGACGGATTTCAGCAATTCTGAGTAGAAAAGTGCGGTTTGAAGAAAATTCATGATATTCACCAATAGGTGGATCGATTCACCTGTCTTGGCGAAACCCCACATTGTGCTAGTCTGAAAACGCCGGATTTACGGCCACAATTATTTTCTGTACCCATCTTTGAATGTGAAAAGGATTGTCTCGATGTCTAGTAATGGCCCTGACTTGCATAACGTGCTTTGGTACAACCAGCTCGGCATGCACGATGTTGATCGGGTGGGGGGCAAGAATGCCTCTCTGGGAGAAATGATCACCAATCTGTCTGAGCTTGGTGTTTCGGTGCCTAATGGTTTTGCTACTACCGCACAGGCATTCAATGATTTTCTGGAACAAAGCGGTGTTAACCAGCGTATTTATGATTTGCTGGATAAGACAGATATTGATGACGTAACACAACTGGCCAAAGCGGGCGCACAGATCCGTCAGTGGGTCGTTGAAACGCCATTTACTCCAGCATTAGAGCGTGACATTCGTAGTGCTTATCAACAACTGGCACAAGATAATGCCGATGCGTCTTTTGCCGTGCGTTCATCCGCGACGGCTGAAGATATGCCTGACGCATCATTTGCCGGTCAGCAAGAAACTTTCCTCAACGTTCAAGGTATCGACGCGGTGATGGTAGCGGTGAAGCATGTTTTTGCCTCGCTGTTTAACGATCGCGCCATTTCTTATCGTGTGCATCAAGGCTATGACCATCGTGGCGTTGCACTCTCTGCGGGCGTGCAGCTGATGGTGCGCTCGGATTTAGCTGCTGCGGGTGTGATGTTCACCATTGATACCGAATCGGGCTTCGATCAGGTTGTTTTCATTACTTCAGCCTACGGTCTGGGCGAAATGGTGGTGCAGGGTGCGGTAAACCCTGATGAGTTTTACGTTCACAAACCGACGCTGCAAAAGGGTAAACCTGCGATTGTGCGTCGCACCATGGGTTCGAAGAAAATCCGAATGGTGTATGCCGAAAGCCAAGAGCACGGCAAACAGGTTCGCATTGAAGATGTTGAAGATGACGCACGCAATCGCTTTAGTTTGAACGATCATGAAGTGGAGCAGTTGGCGCATCAGGCGCTAATGATTGAGCAACACTATGGTCGCCCAATGGATATCGAGTGGGCGAAAGATGGACACACCGGTAAGCTGTTTATCGTTCAGGCGCGCCCAGAAACCGTTCGTTCCAATGAACAAGTGATGGAGCGCTACCAACTGACGGGCCACAGCGAAGTCCTTACCGAAGGCCGAGCCATCGGTCATCGCATTGGTGCTGGGCCGGTAAAAGTTATCCATGACATCAGTGAAATGAACCGCATTGAGCCGGGTGATGTGCTGGTGACGGATATGACCGATCCTGATTGGGAACCAATCATGAAGAAAGCATCGGCCATTGTTACCAACCGAGGCGGACGTACCTGTCACGCGGCCATTATCGCACGTGAACTGGGTATTCCTGCAGTGGTGGGCTGTGGCGATGCCACGGAACATTTGCGTGACGGTCAGAAAGTCACAGTTTCCTGTGCCGAAGGCGATACCGGCTATGTTTACAGCGATATGCTGGACTTCACGGTGCATAGTTCTCAGGTTTCGACCATGCCTGATCTGCCGTTGAAGATTATGATGAACATTGGTAACCCGGACCGTGCCTTTGACTTTGCTCGCCTTCCTAACGAGGGTGTGGGTCTTGCGCGCTTGGAGTTCATCATTAACCGCATGATTGGCGTGCATCCGCGTGCTCTGCTCGAGTTTGACCAGCAAGATGCTGAGACTCAGGCGGAGATTAAGCAGATGATGCAAGGCTATGATAGCCCCGTCGAGTTTTACATCGGCCGCTTAACGGAAGGGATCGCCACGCTGGCGGCTGCATTCTGGCCAAAACGCGTTATCGTGCGCCTGTCTGACTTTAAGTCCAATGAGTATGCCAATCTGGTGGGCGGTGAGCGCTATGAGCCACATGAAGAGAACCCAATGCTGGGCTTCCGTGGTGCGGGCCGTTACGTTGCAGACAGCTTTAAAGATTGCTTTGCACTGGAATGTGCCGCGGTAAAACGCGTCCGTAATGATATGGGGCTGACTAACGTTGAAGTTATGATCCCATTTGTTCGTACGGTTGCTCAGGCTGAAGCGGTGGTTAAGCAACTGGCGTCGGAAGGGCTTAAACGCGGTGAGAACGATCTTAAGGTCATTATGATGTGTGAAATTCCATCAAATGCCCTGTTGGCCGATCAGTTCCTTGAACATTTCGATGGTTTCTCCATTGGCTCAAACGATATGACTCAGCTAACGCTGGGCTTGGACCGTGATTCCGGTGTGGTTTCTGAGCTGTTTGATGAACGCAATGAGGCTGTCAAAGCACTGCTTTCTATGGCGATCAGAGCGGCTAAGGCTCAAGGAAAATACGTGGGTATTTGCGGGCAGGGTCCTTCAGATCACGAAGATTTTGCGCGCTGGTTGATGGATGAAGGTATTGATAGTTTATCCTTAAATCCAGATACGGTAGTTCAAACGTGGATTAATTTGTCAGAAAAATAGATTCGGCTATAAATTAAACGAATCTTAAATTGAGCGACTGTTATTTACAGTCGCTTTTTTTATAATTTAAGATATTTTCGATGATTTATTAGGCTGGAAAAATAATAAAAAAAAAGCCCATCATAGGGAGATGGGCAAAGACTACACACAGCAATTCGGTAAGAAGTTACGCTTAAACAAAGCGGCTCCTTTAGGGGTACTTAGCAATCTAAGTTACTGAACATGATAGGTATGGTGGCTTAGATCGTCTTTAAGAATCATCTGAATCAGAATAGGTTATATTATATAACCCATTTTTAGTTATTACGATAGTTTGTTTTCAGCATATTTAAGAATAATCTTTAATGGTTGGATAATTAACCACAAATAAAAAAGATAAATATTTATTTATGATTAATTTAAGAAAAAACTTAAGGATATTCTTAATTGTGTCGCTTGTGTATTGAAAATAAATGCTGCGAGTTGTGAATAGTCTTAATTAAAAACGGGGCCATTGGCCCCGTGATGATATATCGATGTTTTTGATTCTGCTTAGAGCTGATCTAATTCACGCGCTACCTGTTCGACGTCTTTCACCGGCTCAGGCGCTTCATGTACCCAGGCAGAGACCAAGCGGTAAGAAACGGCAAGTACCACCGGACCGATAAATAGACCGATCATGCCGAAGGCCAACAGACCGCCGATAACGCCAGACAAAATGAGTATCATCGGCAAATCAGCACCCATGCGAATCAGCGCAGGACGCAGGAAGTTGTCCAGCGTACCTACCACACAGCTCCACACTAGCAGTACCGTTCCCCATGTGGTGTCACCACTCCAATACAGCCAGATGATGGCGGGAACCAGCACTATCAATGGCCCAAGCTGTGCCAAACAACAAATGAACATGAGCACCGTGAGCAGCGTGGCGTAGCCAATTCCGCTAATCGCCAGACCAATACCGCCGAGAACCGATTGTACCAGCGCGGTGACCACCACGCCGAGCGCAACGGCGCGGATAGCTTGAGCGGCAAGAACTACCGCCGCATCGCCACGTTCAGAGCCAAGGCGAACAGCAAAATGGCGGATACCTAAGGCGACATCTTCGCCACGGCTATAGAGCAGCGCACTGAATAGCAGCATCAGTGAACAATGCAATACGAATGAACCGACATGCGCGGCTTGAGCAACAAACCACGTGATGGTTTGACCAATGTAGGGCTGTATTTTGGCAATAATAATGCTGCCGCCACCGGCTAACATTGAATGCCAGCTGTTATACAGTTTGTGCCCAACGGCAGGAATGCTTTTTAACCAAAGCAGATCGGGAATAGACCAGTTTTTCGCGGACGATGCCCACTCAAGAACAGGGCCGCTATTATCAATAAGGCTGCCTATCACGAGGGCAATAGGAATAATGAAGAGTAGCAGTAATAATAACGTCATGAGCAACACTGCAATCCAGCGCTTACCCCAAAATATATTCTGCAATTTAATTAGCACTGGCCAAGTGGCGATAACAATCATGCTGGCCCATGCGAATCCAAGAATAAATGGTTGCACCACCCAAAGGCAGGCGACAATCATCAACGATACAAACAGAACCCCGAACATGATGCGGGGGAGATCGTATTTGTGCTGCGGTTTATACATTTGAAATCCATCCTAAAATAGAACATTGAGTTCCCTATGCCTATGATGACCCATCACGGGTAAAAACCCTAGCGTCACTATGTAAGAAAGCATAGCAGGTGGATGTAATTTAAGCGTGGATATTCAATCTTATAAGCAGATATCTCACGGCAGCTGAAAGCGATAAGCAAAGGGCTTACGCGGATGCCACTTAGTTGCTGGTGAAATAATGGACGATAAATGCCACTGTCGTTACTACGGCAAATAGCTGAGCACAAAATTCCACAGAGGTTTTAGGGAAATAAGACATAAAATGCACCTAATGAAATAATCAGAGTTGCAGTATCGATTTCGAACCTTAACGAAACATTAAGAAAATTGAGATTCTGATTTTTATAGGCAAAGTGAGAAGGCGTGAGTGCTCAGTAGAATGTTCGACTCACATCGCGTTTAGCCAGCGATATATTTGGTGTAGTTGCAATCGTATTGTTATCAAAGGGTAAATTTTGTTGCCGCTGACATCGGCATCCACGCTTTTTTTGTGATAGCTTCTTAGGTTCATGCTTTGCACATAAGCCATTCAGCGAAGCGCATGAATAATAAAAAAGGGTGGATCTGCCTTTCAGATTCAGGCACTGCGCATAGATGCAGACAGTTTCGATGTGAGCACGCTTTGATAAGCCTTATTTGATAAGCAACCATGACAGGGTTGAGACGGATGATCCCACAAATTTCTCAGGCACCAGGACTCGTTCAACTGGTGCTGGACTTCTTGCAATCGCTGAAAAGTAACGGTTTTACCGGCGATATGGATACTAGCTATGCGGCGCGCCTGACGATGGCCACCGACAACAGTATTTATCAATTATTACCGGATGCGGTGCTGTTCCCTCGTTCCACGCCCGATGTGGCATTGATTGCTCGCGTAGCAAGTGAAGAGCGCTATCGCTCGCTGGTGTTTACTCCGCGCGGTGGCGGTACAGGGACTAACGGACAATCCCTAAACCGCGGTATTGTGGTGGATATGTCACGCCACATGAATCGTATTCTGGAGATTAACCCAGAAGAAGGCTGGGTAAGGGTTGAAGCTGGGGTTATCAAAGATCAGCTAAATCAATATTTAAAGCCTTTCGGCTACTTTTTTGCACCAGAACTTTCCACCAGTAATCGTGCCACGCTTGGGGGGATGATAAACACCGATGCTTCAGGGCAAGGCTCACTGGTGTATGGCAAAACGTCTGATCATGTATTAGGGCTGCGAACTGTTTTGCTGGGCGGCGAGCTTCTGGATACCGCTCCCATCCCGGTCGAACTGGCGGAAAAACTTGCGCAAAGCGGCTCACTGGGAGGAAAAATCTATCGCGCAGTGGTGGATTCCTGCCGAAATAACCGCACGCTGATTATTGATAAATTCCCCGCGTTAAACCGTTTTCTAACCGGCTATGATTTGCGCCACGTATTTAGCGATGATATGCAAACGTTTGACCTGACGCGCATTATCACAGGATCTGAAGGGACTCTGGCGTTCGTGACAGAAGCCAAACTCGATATAACTCCGATCCCGAAAGTGCGGCGGTTGGTGAATATTAAATATGACTCCTTCGATTCTGCGCTGCGTAACGCGCCTTATATGGTTGAGGCAAAGGCGTTGTCGGTGGAAACCGTGGATTCACGGGTTCTGAATCTGGCGCGTGAAGACATTGTTTGGCATTCCGTTAGCGAAATGATTTTAGATGTTCCCAATAAAGAGATGCTGGGGCTCAATATCGTTGAGTTTGCCGGTGACGATCTGGCGTTGATTGATGCGCGTGTTGCTTCATTATGCCAACGCATGGACGAGCTGATAGCGGCACAGCAAGCTGGGGTGATCGGCTATCAAGTTTGCGAAGATCTCTCGGGTATAGAACGCATCTATGCGATGCGCAAAAAAGCGGTGGGGCTACTGGGTAATGCGAAGGGGCAGGCTAAGCCGATCCCTTTCGTGGAGGATACTTGCGTACCACCACAGCATCTGGCCGATTATATTGCTGAGTTTCGCGCGTTGCTCGATAGCCACAATTTAGCCTATGGCATGTTTGGTCACGTTGATGCGGGCGTTTTGCATGTGCGACCTGCCTTAGATATGTGCGATCCTCAGCAGGAAATGCTGATGGAAACGCTATCCGATAAAGTGGTTGAACTCACGGCCAAGTACGGTGGCTTGCTGTGGGGAGAGCATGGTAAAGGTTTTCGTGCTCAATACAGCCCTGAATTCTTTGGTGACACGTTGTTTACCGAATTGCGCCGCATCAAAGCCGCGTTTGATCCGGACAATCGCCTGAATCCGGGGAAAATTTGTTCTCCACTCGACTGCGATGAACCGATGATGCAGGTCGATGCCCAAAAGCGTGGAACCTTCGACAGACGCATTCCGCTTCAGGTGCGAACTGAATATCGTGGTGCGATGGAGTGCAACGGCAATGGCTTGTGCTTTAACTTTGATGTGCGCAGCCCCATGTGTCCGTCGATGAAAATCACCGGCGATAGAATTCATTCGCCTAAAGGCCGAGCTACGCTGGTGCGCGAATGGCTGCGATTGCTTTCCGAGCAGGGAGTCGACCCGTTAACCCTTGAACAAAAATTGGGTGAACGATCAACCGTGCGCGGAATGATTGAAAAAACACGTAATTCTTGGCACGCCAAAAAAGGCGAATATGATTTCTCGCACGAGGTCAAAGACGCCATGTCAGGCTGTTTGGCCTGCAAAGCCTGTTCAACCCAATGCCCGATCAAAATTGATGTTCCCGGTTTTCGCGCCAAGTTTTTACAGCTATATCACACGCGTTATCTGCGGCCGGTACGTGACTATCTGGTCGCAGGCGTTGAAAGCTACACACCGTTGATGGCGAAGGCGCCTAAGGTATTTAACTTCTTCTTCAGCCAGCCGTGGCTGCGTAGTATGAGTGAAAAACGGATTGGCATGGTGGATTTACCGTTACTGTCGACGCCAACGCTTAAGCAGTCGCTAGCAGGTCACAGTGCCTATCAAACCACCTTGGAACAGCTCGAAAAACTGGGCGAGCAAGATCGCCAGCGCCATGTGTTGATCGTGCAGGATCCCTTCACGACTTACTATGATGCTCAGGTAGTGGCAGATTTTGTTCGCTTGGTTGAACGCTTAGGATTTCAGCCCGTCCTACTGCCGTTTTCGCCGAATGGCAAGGCTCAGCATATCAAAGGCTTCCTCACTCGTTTTGCCAAAACTGCCCAAAAAACGGCAGACTTTCTCAATCGCGTTGCGCGTTTGGGAATGCCAATGGTGGGTGTCGATCCCGCGTTGGTGCTGTGCTACCGCGATGAGTATCGTGAGATTTTAGGTGACCAGCGGGGAGATTTCAGCGTGCAGTTGGTTCACGAGTGGCTGCAAAAAGCATTGCCTCAGCCGCAGGAGACACCGCCACAAACGGGGGAGTCATGGTACTTGTTCGGACACTGTACTGAAACGACGGCCTTGCCTGCCAGCACACAGCAGTGGCAGAAAATATTTGCCCGCTATGGCGCTACCTTAGAAAATGTCAGCGTTGGATGCTGTGGCATGGCTGGAACTTATGGCCATGAGAGTAAGAACCTCGCTAACTCGCTGGGCATTTATGAGCTATCGTGGCATCAGGCACTGCAACGCTTGCCGCGTCAGCGCTGTCTTGCTCCTGGCTATTCTTGCCGCAGCCAGGTTAAACGCATTGAAGGAAACGGATTACGCCATCCACTACAGGCACTTTTGGAGATTGTTCGATGATTTGGAAACGTGCGGCAACGCTTGAGCAGCTTAATCAAACCGGTGCCGATTGTATGGTCGGCCATCTTGATATCCAAATTACCCGTATGGGTGATGATGAACTCGAAGGGACGATGCCGGTCGATCGTCGCACGACGCAGCCTTTCGGCTTGCTGCATGGCGGGGCTTCAGTGGTATTAGCCGAAACGCTAGGCTCGCTGGCTGGCTATCTGTGTAGTGAAGGTAAGCAGCAAGTGGTTGGCTTAGAAATTAATGCTAATCACATTCGTGCGGTGCGTGAAGGGCGAGTTCGAGGCGTGTGTAAGGCCGTACATGTTGGTCGACGCCATCAGGTGTGGCAGATAGAAATTTTTGATCAGCAAAATCGCTTATGCTGCACCTCTCGGCTAACGACCGCGGTGATTGATCCCGCTTAAATCATGAATCTTATCGCTACGCCCTTTAGTCAAGCTGAAGGGCGTATCTATTTACGCCATATACTGAGTGAAATTTCCCTGAAGGTTTAAATTTCAAAACGTTAAGGCTAGTATTAGATATCGTTTTTTTGCGACTGAAAGAGGATGCCGTGACTGATACTAATGTCATTTCGGGTGAACAGTTAAAAATTCAGGATGCTGTTTATGCTTTGCAGCTCGACGGCAAAGGTGGAAGCGTTCCGGTTACGGATCTCACGCAGGCGACCTGCGAACATCCTTGTTGGCTACATTTGGATTATGCGCGCCAAGAAACTCAACGCTGGCTGACAAACTCTGTGTTGTTGCCTGACTCCGTACGCGAGTGTCTGGGCGGTGAAAGCATGCGTCCGCGCGTGACACGCTTGGGCGACGGCACCATGATTACGCTGCGTAGCATTAACTTCAATAACGATTCACGCCCCGATCAATTGGTGGTAATACGCCTCTATATGACGGGTAAGCTGGTGGTGTCGACGCGCCATCGTAAAGTGTATGCCATTGACGAAGTGCTGACCGATCTGCAAAACGGCACTGGCCCTGTGAGCAGCGGCGATTTATTAGTACAGGTTGCCGATGCGCTAACTGACCATGCCAGCGAATTCATTGAAGACCTGCATGATAAAATTATCGATCTTGAAGACAATCTGCTCGACCAACAGGTTCCTGAGCGTGGACAGCTTGCGCTAATTCGCAAACAGCTGATTGTGCTACGTCGCTATATGGCGCCACAGCGCGATGTTTTTGCCCGCTTGGCCAGTGAACGTTTACCGTGGATGACCGATGACGATCGCCGCCGTATGCAGGATATTTCAGATCGTCTTGGCCGTGGCTTGGATGACTTAGACGGCAGCATTGCGCGTACTGCTATTCTGGCTGATGAAATTTCAAACCTGATGGCGGATGCGATGAACCGCCGTACCTATACGATGTCGTTGCTGGCCATGCTGTTCCTGCCAACGACATTTTTAACCGGGCTTTTTGGGGTGAACTTAGGTGGTATTCCTGGTAATACGTCGCCGGTTGCGTTTGCTACGTTCTGCTTTTTGCTAGTTTTGTTGTGTGTTTTCGTTGTGGTCTGGTTAAAACGTAGTAAATGGTTGTAAATACTCACGGCGGAATTTTTGTGGCAAATCAAAGAAATCGGTATGAATAGCCAAAACAGCCCGCGATATTGAGCCATATCAACATTTATACTTTAGAGGTAGGGCAAACTTCATTTCGCAGGTGAATGCAACGCCAAGCGATGGGCGTTGCGCTCCATATTGTCTTACTTCCTAATTTTTTGAATTATTGCATAGCACATTTAATTCGTAACATGCCGACTTTTAGTCGGCATTTTTTTTGCCTTCTCAAACTAATCTATTTCCACTACTGCCTTGCATATTTCGTTTTCCAACGAAGCATTACCTCTATAAACCGCTAACTTAACGCTTATCTACGGAGCGGAGAGAAATCATGATCGCGGTAATCTTTGAGGCAAAAACCAACCCAAATCAGCAGGAGCGTTACTTACAGCTCGCTAATGAACTCAGACCATTGTTAGAAGAGATCGAGGGATTCATCAGTATCGAACGTTTTCAAAGTTTGACTGTGCAAGGAAAAATTCTGTCACTGTCGTGGTGGCGTGATGAAAATGCGGTGTTAGCGTGGAGGAATAATGTTTTCCATCAGGCAGCTCAGATTGAGGGGCGTGAATCCATTTTCTTAAACTATACAATCCGAGTTGCTCATGTTGCTAGAGCTTATTCTTCAGAAGATAAAGGATAAGCAAATATGCATGATATCCATATTGTGTTGAAAAATGCACCGGGTGAGTTGGCTTGGTTAAACAAGATCCTTGCACTTAATGGTATTAGGGTTGAGGGGGGATGTGTATTAGCGGTAGAAGGACATTGCCATGTGCATTTTCTGGTCGGTAATGGACACCGAACGAAGGCTGTACTCGAGGGTGAGGGCTTTCGCGTTTGCCATATCCAGCATCCTTTGATTGTAGGATTTCAGCAGGATCGATTGGGGGAAATTACCGCTGCGTTGTCGATCAAAGGTGTTAATGTTTTAGCCCATTATTGCGATCGGGCGAATCGGCTTATTTTTATTACAGATAATGAGAAAATTGCCCTGCAAGCCACGGAGTTATGGGCCGTTCAGACCTAATTGAGATGCCAATACATGAATACCGAGCTGATTGATAATGCTGATGCACTTGAGCTTTCTATGGCAGCAGTAGCTGCCGCGATGTCAGACCCATCACGAGTGAAAATTCTTTGCGCATTGATGGATGGTAGGGCATGGACAGCGACAGAGCTGAGCGCCGTTACTGAAGTCTCGGCTTCGACGGCAAGTGCACATTTGAGCCGATTGCTGACGAATAAGTTAATTATTTGCCTTTCTCAAGGCCGGCATCGCTATTACCGACTAGCAGGAAACGAAACGGCAGAGCTTATTGAAATGATAATGGGGGTTTCGTGGCAGCGAAACCCTGTTCAAAAGACACGTGCACCACTTGAGCTACGAGAGCTAAGAACCTGCTACAACCATTTGGCGGGGGAGGTTGCGGTGAAAATATATGATTCAATGAGTCATGCTGGGTGGTTTAATTCTGAAGGAACTTCGTTAACAGATTTAGGCCATAGACAATTTAAAATGCTCGGTATTCATCTCGACACGAATACCAAAGGTAAAGTTTGCTGTGGATGTGTGGACTGGAGTGAGCGTCGATTTCATCTTGGTGGCGAGGCTGGGGCAAAATTACTATTACACTGCGAGCATAAGCAATGGATACAAAGAGTTAAAGGATTTCGTAAGGTAAACATAACGCCAGATGGCAGAAGGGCAATGGCGAGGCTTTTTAATATCGATGGCTAGCACTCAGATATAAAAACGCCGCTTTGCGCGGCGTTTATTTTACTGATGAGTCATTATTTCACTTCAACGACATCCAAACGTACCACGCTATCGAAGTTTGGTGCATCTTCATCATCAGCTAATCCGACGGGGATCAGAGGCAGCTCTTCGCGGTCAAAAGCCAAATCACCGCCGTCGACAACTTCGCCGCCGTGCTGAATGCCTTTAAAATCAAACAGATTGATATCAGCAAGATGCGAAGGTACTACGTTCTGCATCGCACTAAACATGGTTTCGATGCGGCCAGGATGACGACGATCCCAATCACGCAGCATATCTTTGATGACCTGACGCTGTAAGTTCGGCTGTGAGCCGCACAGGTTGCACGGAATGATTGGGAAAGCGCGTGCTTCAGCGAAACGTTCAATATCTTTTTCACGGCAGTAGGCCAGCGGACGAATAACGATGTGCTTGCCGTCATCACTCATCAATTTAGGTGGCATGCCTTTCAGCTTGCCGCCGTAGAACATGTTTAAGAACAGCGTTTGCAGCATGTCATCACGATGATGGCCTAATGCAATCTTAGTGGCGCCCAGTTCGGTCGCGGTGCGATACAAGATCCCACGACGTAGGCGAGAGCAGAGTGAGCAGGTGGTTTTGCCTTCTGGAATCTTTTCTTTAACTATGCCATAGGTATTTTCTTCTACGATTTTATATTCTACGCCGATGCTTTCTAAATACGCTGGCAGGATATCCTCGGGGAACCCGGGCTGTTTCTGATCAAGATTCACGGCGATTAAGCTGAAATTGATAGGCGCGCTTTGTTGCAGGTTGCGCAGGATTTCCAGCATGGTGTAGCTGTCTTTGCCACCGGATAAGCAAACCATAATACGGTCGCCTTCTTCGATCATGTTGTAATCGACGATGGCTTCACCCACATTGCGGCGCAGGCGTTTTTGTAGCTTGTTGAGGTTGTATTGATCTTTCTTGTTGATGGTTTGTTCTTCTGACATTGAATATGTATCCGGTGTTATGAGGCTCGCAGGGTTAAGCACCCAACGCGCAATAATCATGGCAGACTATCAGGCCTGATGGGCAAGGCCAACTGCATCTAACCTACGCGGTTAGCGCATGTTCTGCTTCGTGGCGTGTATGGTACGGATTACGGCGACGAATTCCAGCGAGTTTTACAGCTTTGTTCCACATTGCCCCGAAATGACGGTAGTCTTTTCTTTAAGCATAAGCGCAGAGTGCTTCGTAGAGTTTATTATTTCGTTTTTATAGATAAATAATCGACAGTTCAAACTGTTACATCGCGAAGGAGCTATTTCTAATAATCTTTGTATGATGAATTTTACTGTCGTATGTAAATTGTTTATCTTGGTAATTGTATGGTTTAAGTCAAATAACTGACTTTTTTAACTTAAATGAAGAAATTTTCATGTGTAATCTGCTGTTCAGCGATTCTTTTTATCGGTTTTGTTGCAACAATGTTGATGATGATGCTCCTCGTTAAAATTATCATATGGGCTGCCCCAATACTTTTTAACGATCACCACAACTATATTTTCTTAAAGGAAGATATTGAATTACATCGTTTAGAGCATTTATTTAAAACGGTTTCATTCAATCTTGGAGACTCATTGATTAATTCAGCTTGAGATGCTTATTTTGAGCAGTTCATGCTAGGCCCCATGCTAAATCAATCATCAACAGGCGCTATCTGACGATTTTTGTTGGTTGTATTTAGCTCGGGGCTAACGGTTAAAACTATTGAACATTGAGACTATACGTTAATTTTGAGCCTGTTTGGTAGTGCGCTGGTTCTATAACGACGTTCCATATTCCTTCCAGAGGAATGTCAATATTTGCTGGGAAGTTACAAAAATACCCTCCGAAGTAGCTAGCCCCATCTCCATCATTGTATGAGTGATAATTACGCTCATCCATGAGTAAAACCATCGCTGGCTGCGAGCAGGTTACAAGTAAGAGCGAATTTTGCTGTAGAAACAGTTTTCTGTGTGGCATAGAAAAAACCTATAAAAGAGAAAAGGCCCTTGCATCCGAATTCAAGCAAGGGTGCCAAAAAGCTAAATAGGGAAATGTTAAATTGATAAGCAGCACTTGATAAACAATGTGATGGCGAATCGGATTATGAGTGCTTGAACACGTTTGTGCAATAAAAATGGAACTAAAAATAAACTTTATTTTAACAAATATGCAGTTTTTCTAATGTAACAAGAGAGGTGTTAGAAAGGTAATGGCTCAAAGTTCCAGTCGATACATGCCTGCAGGCTGATATGGGTATCAGCCTGAGCTACATTGCCGAACTTGGTGCTAATTAGACGGGGTGGTTAGCAGATGCAAAAACTAAGAATAGGGCTTTGAAGTGCTAGCTAGCGGGTGATTGAGTCATTTTTTAAGCCAAACCACAAGTTTTCTTAGTGCTTCATCAAAAAACAAGAGAGGGTACTTCCACACTTCAATTTCTCTCTAACCTCTAATCTCTTGTACATAGATTTAAGTGTGTTCTTGTTTTCTTTAGGAATGCCCATATCGCAGTTAGAAACTGAGAAAGCGAGTATCACTGAAGCTGCAGTGAGAACAGCATTGTTCAATGTTTTGCCCTCGTTGAGATATTTATACAAATAATAGCACTCCTAAATATTTGTTAAACAAATCGCAGATAATTATTTTGTCTCACACTGTTAGGAATTCTCCACATAGGTATTTAACCGTAGATAACGAACCCCGTACTCATGTACAAAAGCGTCTTATGAATATTATTAGCATGAATATAATTTCAATCATTGGCGGTGGTTGCGATGGGAGAGGGAATGTAGTTTTGAACGTTATTACTTTAGATGATAATTACAATTATCTATCGATGTAAAAATCAATTAGCAGAGGACAGCAGCACATGAGTTACACAGATACCATGCTTACCGACATGTTGAACACGGCGAATGAAGGGAAATGCTAACAATATAAAATTACTAACTTAATTTATTATCAACGATGTAAAACTAAAGCCCCTAAATTAGGGGCCAAAGATTATTTTCTACCCAGCAAATAGCCTATAATTAGGCCAATACCGGCTGAGATAGCCACCGAGGCAAGAGGATTTGTTTCTACTTGCTGTTTTGCTGTATCCATCGCGTCAGAGGCTGCACCTAGACCTTTGCCGTAAATTTGTCTGGCTTGTCCTTCTAATCGATGTTGGTGTGAATTGGTCGCTTCGCCATAGGATGCTTCTACTTGACCAGCTGCTTCATTTGCCACGCCTTTCGCTTTTTCGAACATACCCATAAATTAGCTCCTTATTAAATAAAAACGACTTATTCAGCATAGAAGAGAATTTTGAATCCTGCTGGCTATAAGACTATAGTAATATCGATGTTTGCGTTAAGCTATTGATTTTATTTATTAAATCTCTTGAGTGGTTCTGTTCGTTCTCATAAAGCCGCGCCCGCGGTTTCTACTGGTTATTCGCGAGCGGCTACATCGGGTTCCAACGTTCGAGCTATTTCTATTTATATAGGTATTTATATGGGTATGCCTGTTCAGGTATTTGATAAGTTTTATGCCAGTCCGTATGCACGCGCCTGCTCTATTTGGTCAAACAAATTTGCTAGGTGTATTAAAAAGATAGAGTGAATAGGGGGATTATTTTTCCGTGACTAAAATAGTTGGAGCAGAAATTTTTATCTAGTTCAATGAATAGTTATACGCAAAATTATATCGGTGTTGTTTAAAAAATATTGTTTTCATTGCCGATACTGATGACCCATTATCGCTTCGTAACCAGATTATTACTTGATTAAATTAAAAAGAAATAAAATGAAGCGTGAAAAATATGAGTTGTTAACTGCTGATAATGCGATGCTTTTATTAGTAGATAATCAGGACGGCACGATGAGTTGGACAAATACTCTTCCATTACGTGATCTGAAGAGAAATACCTTATTGCTGACTAAAGCCGCAAAAGCAATAGGTATGCCAATGATTATGACAACTAGTATGGAAACTGAAGCTCAAGGGCCATTGATGCATGAGTTGCAGGATATTGTCCCAGATATTTATGACAATCGAATCAAACGTGAAGGCATTGTCGATGCATTTATGGATCCTGCTTTTGAAAAAGAAGTTAAAAATACAAAACGCTGCCGTATTATTATTGCGGGAATTACGACTGAGGTATGTGTAACGTTTCCTACCATCAGAGCACTTCGTGAAGGTTATGATGTGTTTGATGTTCAGGATGCTTCTGCGGCGGTAACAAAAATAGCAGAAGACGCAGCTATGCGCCGTATGGAGGCTGAAGGTGCCGTTCCTGTCTCTACATTGCAGATTGTTGCTGAATTAGCAAAAAGCTGGGCTTCTGACGAGGGTAAAATTCTGAATGAATATCTTTTTGAAGATTTGTTTTCAAAATTATAATCATTAAAACTCACTCTTATTGACTAACACACATCTCGAAATCAAGTACCCATGGAGCCAGGGGCATTGACGCGAATATACTAAAGCACACGTGAAATTAGTAGCACGTGAAACATAAACTTATGCAAAAAAGTTTATGGTGTTTTACCGTGTATTCTACAAAGTATTGATGGACGAGATGTTGTGTTTGTTACGAATTTGCGCCGGTGTATAATACATAGACCGGTATATCTATAATAAGAATCGAACCTTAGTAAGCCTCAGTTAGAAGGTATTGAAATCAACCTGAACGAATAAATGCTGTACTTCCTCGTTCGTTCACACTAAATCAAGAATGATTTACAGAAAAAGTGCATACAAAAAATGTATAATCTGTCTAATAGCAATTGCACGGTTGTCATATGAATATGAATTGTAGGTTTTTTGTTATTTTATTAGCATCATTCACACTCAGTGCGTGTATCGTACAAGAGCCCAAAGATATTTCTTTGGACGATGCTGCAACAATGATTAATGACAATGATACGCAAAATAGCAGTGTGGTTAAAAGTAAATTTGGTGTAACAACGGGAGCAGGGTGCCTAGAAGCATTAAGCTTTCTGATGAAAGAAGAACCTACTAAGTATAACGATCTTGCCGCTGCGTATCATGACATCGCAGAGGGATATCGATTTTTGGATGAAAATAGCAACATCATGGAACCTGATGCGCGTGAAATGTACTCGATGTCGCTTAGTATGAGAAACGATGTGCTTTGCTCCAAGCTTAAGTTTGCAGGTTTTCAACTTCTAAAAGATAAAATGAATTTTTAGCAAAATATTCGATGTTCTTTCAATTTATATGACAGCTGGAAATATTCCTAGCTACGTCTGACAGGTTATTAGTTAGATGCAAAAATCCAACGCTGGCGTAGTTCTTCATGACTTATGCCCAAGAGGGAGAACTGGCTACCGGACAGCGTTGAATTCTGATAAATATTTTATTCTAGATTTTTCTTCAACGAAACAGAGAGTCTCATCTATCAAAAAGGCGTATTTATGCTAGGCACAATACCCGCCTTTATGATGAGAGCCGGAGCCACCGTAGGGGTGCTCGCCTTTTGGACATGCGATTGCTGATGCCGAGGCGGTTCCAAGCATTGCCACAATTAATAATGCTAAAATCTTTTTCATTAATTCGTCCTTAATTAATATTGAATTCATTTGTAGTGGATATGTATTGCCGATAACTATAAATATCCACCAGCGAGTGTATAGCTTTATTGTTTAGCGATCGATTAGAAATGAGTAAATAAATTAATATTTTATTATTTGATTAAAATGTTCAAATAATTCGCATGCCATATATTTCTTGATCTAATGAATTCTTATTTTGATAACTATTGCTTGATGAATTACTTGCTGCAAATGAGAGGCGGCTTAGTGCTTAGCTGCATCAGTTTCTGAATGAAAAATTGGGAGGTGGCCATTAATTATGAAACTAAATTGCTGCCTTAAATATCAATAAAATGTATAGTTTAAATATTATTTATACAAACCTTCTCCAGAGAAACACACCAATGACCATAACGCTTCGTCATGAAACACCGCAGGATATCGATACCATAGAATCAGTTACCGCTAGTGCATTTTTAAATGCGGAACATACCGATCATAACGAGCATTTGATCGTTAACGCGCTCAGAGATGCCGGAGCACTCCCTCTTTCGCTGGTGGCGTTGGATGCTCAACGTCTAGGTGATCAACACATTGTAGGGCACGCTTCTATTTCGCCTGTGACCATTAGCGGCGGTGAGTCAGGTTGGTATGGTTTAGCGCCGGTTTCCGTTGTTCCTGATTTTCAAGGAAAAGGGATTGGTTCTATGTTAGTTAAACAAATTCTTGCTGAATTGAAATCTCTCGGTGCAGCAGGGTGTGTCGTGCTCGGCGATCCAGGCTTCTATGGCCGCTTTGGATTTGTTGCCGATGATTCGCTGGTTTTGCCACAGGTTCCTGCTGAATATTTTCAGACCTTGGCATTCAAAGGACATGTTCCAGTGGGGACCGTTGAGTTTCATGCCGCATTTAGCGTAACGAACTAGGTTTATCCACACTTACGAGCCGTAAAGCCCAAACTGTGGCTTTACGGTTTTTTCAACATAATGTTGAAAAAATGATTTTTCGTTGATATTGTATCCTCCATTCTCTGCATGCGCTTCAGCGCCATCTGGTATTCAGCCTCTATGAAGACTTCGGTAAACGATCCTTGTATTTCTGATGTCACTGATCCTGCCATCATCAGTGAACGTACATTAGTTGTTAAAGTATTACGCAGCGCGCTGCAAATGCTGGGGTGCGTTGTCGGACGCAATACCGAAGTCGTATTGCATGATCTAACTAATCCTCAGAACTCAATATTGGCAATCGCGAATGGACATGTTTCTGGGCGCCAAGTGGGCAGCTCTGTTTTAGCAGGGCCACAAAATGATAGGGGCTTTTCTGCTGTGATGCAGGAGATCCAAGACGTTTCAAGCGATGAACCTTCTGTGGTGGGGGGTTATGAGACGTTGACTCGCTCGGGCAAAAAGCTGCGCAGTGCGACAGTGGTATACCGTGACGCTCAGGGACATCCGTTTGCCAGTTTATGTGTTAACTCTGACATTAGCGGTATTGAGGCTGCTCAGGCGTGTTTAGCTCAGCTTTTGGCGACGGGCGGGCAGCACGAAAATCAGGCATCAGAGCCGCCCGATATGGAATATCTGATGACGGAAATTATTCAGGGCGCAATGCAGCATAGCGGCACGAAAAACGGTGCCATGAATAAGAAGGCTAAGCTTGAGGCTGTACGTCAGATGCAGGATCGCGGCATCTTTATTGTGAAAGGCGGAGTGGAGAAGGCCGCGAAGGCGCTGGGTGTCACTCGCTATACGATTTATAACTATCTGGAAGAAATCAGACAGAGCCAAACTGTCGCCAAAGCTCAGACATCATCGAGGAAAAAATAATGCAAATTGAAATCTTTCAGGTAGATGCCTTTACTGCTCGTGCATTTGGCGGTAATCCTGCAGCCGTATGTCCGCTAGACGAATGGCTTGATGACAGCACTTTGCAGCAGATTGCGACGGAAAATAATTTGTCTGAAACCGCATTTTTTGTGCGTAATGACGAAATGATAGAGCTTCGTTGGTTTACTCCGCTGGTTGAAGTTGATCTTTGTGGCCACGCCACGTTAGCCACAGCATGGGTGTTGTTCAACCATTTCCATGAAAAAAGCCGTGTGTTGAATTTTTCAACGCGTAGCGGTGCGCTGAGTGTGACGCGCGACGGTGATTTTTTGGCAATGGATTTTCCTGCCAAAAATCCTGTTCAAGTTGATATTCCTGATGGGTTGGCTCAGGCGCTTAATCTATCAGTGCCTATTCGTGAAATTTATAAGGCCGACGATTACATTGTGCTGGTGGATTCGCCTGACGATATCGAAAGCCTTGAGCCAGATTTTTCTCTGCTAGCTAACTATCCCGTACGCGGCGTAGTCGTTACGGCGGCAGGGAGTCAGTTTGATTTTGTTTCACGCTGGTTTGGCCCCAACGTTGGCGTGAATGAAGATCCTGTCACGGGATCTGCACATACCTGTTTGGCTCCAATTTGGGCAGAGAAAATGGGTAAGAGCATTCTTACCGCTCAGCAAGGTGGAAAACGAAAAGGGCAGTTACGTTGCCAATTGCATACTCACGCCAACGGAGAGTCGCGCGTTATTATCAGCGGGCAAGCGGTGCTTTATCTCCACGGGACGATAACAGTTTAATTTCTAACTTGCCTAAAGGTGAAAACAATGACGACAAATATTCATCGCTTTGCCAGTGAATTACCTTTTCCGTTTGCTAAAGCCGTACAAGCTGGCGATTTTCTGTTCTTATCAGGACAGGTATCGATGTCTGCCGAAGGTAAACCGATTTACGGCAGCGTTGCGGAACAAACTGAAAATATCATGCAAAGCATCGCGAAAACATTAAGCGAATGTGGTTCTGATTTAGATTCAGTGGTTAAAGTCACCGTCTGGCTATCTGACATGAAACATTTCGCTGAATTTAATCAAGTCTATGCAACTTATTTCAAGCAAGGTTTCCCAGCGAGATCGGCAATTAGCTGCGATCTTGTGATGGGATTAGATGTTGAGGTTGAAGTACAGGCCGTCATCAAAAAATAATTAATATTTATAATAAAAAGGCCTGCAATTTTGCAGGCCTTTTTATATTTGAAATTCTATTTATACACTGAAAACTTCTTGGTAATCGGTTTTAGTGCTTCAGAATCGCCAAACAATGCAATAGCAATAAAGTCTAGCTTATCAAGTTCGGTATTTAGCGTGTCTGAAATTTGCTGTTCAGCGGAATGAGAAAGCATTGTACTCGTAAAGAAATTATAAGTAACACCCGCTTCATTCGCTTTCTGAGTCGCCGTGGCAAGTTGACTACTATTTTTAGCCTGTAATACAACGACAGGGTAGTGGCTCAAGTTGGCTTTTAATCTACTGCTGGCATTTTGATATTCATCAAACACGTTGCCTTCGGCACAGACTGTAATTCCAGAACTAAGGTGGCAGGCTGCATTCATCAGCGTACTGACTTCATGATTTCGATTAAGAATAACATAAAGTTTCTTTTCGTTATCTTCGTACATTTTATTTTCTCATCTAGATATATGCCTTTAAATATATACAATCAAATGGATTCATTCAATTATTATATTTAAATTATTATCGATGATGTTTTTATTTGGATGCAAAGTGAGTGTTTAAAAAAAGATATCAGTTTTTAGTTCGAATGTTAGTGGGAAAGTGTTGCTGTGTGCAAAAAAAGAAAGCCGCAACAAATATATGCTGCGGCATAACATTAGCCTTGATGTGGCATCAAAGAAGGGTCTGCAACTACGGCGGGTTTTTGGCTGACAAGAGCCTGCTCATCTTGAGAAATGCTCCCACTGTTGTCTGCCCATGTCCCTTCCATCGTTTTCGTAACATTCTGATGTTGATAGTTTAAATCTTGATTTTGGGCTGCAATGTGCGTGCTTTCTGTACCACCGCTATTGTCGGCCCATGGGATCTGCATGTCTGCGGCGAACGCAGTACTGGCTGTTACTGTAGCGAATACAACAGATAAAATTAGCTTTTTCATACAATGCCTTATTTTGAAATTAGAATATATTTCTATGGCGTCCATTGCTGTGTTGAAAATTTCCTTATTTGATGGGTTTATTCTCGCGCTTATTGACTATGAATAAAATCCATTAAGTGAAGCCTTATGTATATATTCGTTTCATTTATGAAATACATAAAAATATTGTATTTTTAAATCTTAAAGCTATATGGCATTTTTGTTATTTACTTTGAGTAATTAAAAAGCCACCCGAAGGTGGCTTTAAGCAGAGCGCTGAAAAAAGATTAAAACTGATAAACTAAACCAACAGCGACTACGTCATCGGTAGAAATACCGTTCTCTTTGTAGAAGCTATCGTCATTGTCTAACAGGTTGATTTTATAATCAACGTAGGTAGACATATTTTTGTTGAAGTAATAGGTAGTACCTACAGAAACGTATTTAACCAGATCTTTGTCGCCAATGCTGTTTGCTGCAGATTGCGTGTTGGCGGTGTAGAGATCTTTGCCTTTAGACTGCAGGTAGGAAACTTCGGGACGCAGACCAAAATCGAACTGGTATTGTGCCGTGACTTCAAAGTTTTGAGTTTTATTTGCAATCTGATTGCTATCGCCATCGCCATATGGCGTCATGTTGTTAGTTTCAGCATACATAGTCGCTAAATAGACGTTGTTAGCATCATATTTCAGACCAACAGTCCATGCATCAGCTTTGTCACCGCGAGCGGTAGATAGATTGGTTTGTTGGTCGGTACGATCGGAGGAAGCATAGCTTGCACCAGCGCTGATACCCATACCGAAGTCATAAGTGGTCGATAAGCCATAACCGTCACCGTTCTGATGCTGAACGTCACGTGAGTTATTGCTCAGTTTTTCATTGTCATTATTGATGCCATCGTTTTTACCTTGATACTGTACTGCAACGTTCAGGCCATCAACTAAACCAAAGAAACCAGTATTACGGTAAGTTGCCACGCCGTTTGCACGACCGGTCATGAAGTTATCAGCCTGAGTATAAGAGTCGCCCCCAAACTCTGGCAGCATATCGGTCCAGCCCTCAACGTCGTACAGCACGCCGTAGTTACGGCCATAATCGAATGAGCCGTAGTCGCCAAATTTGAGACCTGCAAAACCTAAACGAGTGAAGTTACCGTCGCTGCCATTACCTTCAGTGTTATTTACCTGAACGTTATATTCCCACTGGCCATAACCGGTCAGTTGGTCTGTAATCTGAGTTTCACCCTTGAAGCCAACACGTACGTAAGACTGGTCGCCATCTTTGCTTGAGTCGTCAGAGAAATAATGTAGGCCATCAACTTTGCCATACAAATCTAATTTGTTGCCGTCTTTATTATAAACTTCAGCTGAGTGAGCTGCGCCTGCTGCCAACAGAGCGGGAATAACCATCGCCAATACTTTTCTTTTCATGATAAAATCCTTGTTATTTTTCGTGTGAATAAAAAACACTTAATCATAGGTTTTAATTAATCATTACAGCCATTAGATGCTAACGATTAAGTTCCATTTATCTGTAAGTGTAATTTGTAATAAGATAGCTGAAAGTGATAATAAACATGTCGTCTGCAATCTTGATTATTTTGATGAATGTTTTTGGTATGATTAATTAAAAGATAATTTTCAGTTAATTCAATACTGATTTATTTTTAATTGTAAATGGCTTACTGCTTTTTTTGCATTCTTGCTCACAATTTATTTTTTATTTTGAAAATAAAAAAGCAGACCGAAGTCTGCTTTTATTTATTATTGGAATATAAAATTAAGCCGCATTTTCTGGCGTTATGATAGGGCGCTGAACAGGAACGTTGAGATACGTCATAATGCCGTCTGCGGCATGTCGACCTTCAGCAATGGCTGTTACAACTAGGTCGGCACCGCGCACTGCATCACCACCGGCAAATATTTTTTTATTGCTGGTTTGATAAGGAATAGCCGTCTCTACGCTGGCGATAATTCGCCCCCATTGATCCAGTTTTACGTTTTCTGCTTCGAGCCAAGGCATTTTATGCGGGTTAAAACCAAAGGCGATGACCACGGCATCGGCAGGCATGACAAATTCGGAACCTGGAACGGGCTTCGGTCGACGGCGTCCTGCGGCATCAGGTTCACCCATAACGGTTCTTAGCATGCTGATGCCGGTAACGCACCCATCGTCATTAATTTCAATGCTCAGCGGCTGCACGTTAAATTCAAATTCAACGCCTTCTTCGCGCGCATTTTTAACTTCTTTCTTCGAACCCGGCATATTGGCTTCATCACGGCGATAGGCGCAGGTTACCGTTTCTGCGCCGTGGCGGATGGAGGTACGCACGCAGTCCATTGCCGTATCTCCGCCGCCCAGCACCACAACGCGTTTGTTTGCCATATTGATGTAGGGTTCTTCTGGGAGCTCAGGTAATCCCATAACCTGCTTGGTATTTGCAATTAAGAAAGGTAGGGCATCGTACACGCCTTCAGCGTCTTCGTTTTCTAAACCGGCTTTCATTGATTGGTAGGTGCCTGCACCGACAAATACCGCATCGTAGCTCTCAAGTAATTCATTGAGCGTAATGTCACGGCCGATTTCAGTGTTTAAATGGAACTCAATGCCCATCGCAGTAAATATTTCTCGGCGATGCGCCAGAATAGATTTATCCAGTTTGAACGAAGGAATACCAAAGGTCAGCAGCCCACCGATTTCAGGGTGACGGTCATAAACGACGGCTTTAATACCGTTGCGCGCCAAAATATCCGCACAGCCTAACCCCGCGGGACCCGCACCGATAATAGCAACGCGTTTATCCACCGGTTTCACGTATGAAAGATCGGGTGTCCATCCCATTTCAAAGGCTTTGTCTGATATGAAACGTTCTATGTTACCCACGGTAACGGCACCGAACTCTTTACCCAGCGTACATGAACCTTCACAAAGACGATCTTGTGGACACACGCGTCCGGTGACTTCTGGCAGACAGTTTGTTTGATGCGAAAGCTCAACGGCTTCCAAAATACGACCTTCTTTAACTAGTTTTACCCAATGCGGTATGCGGTTGTGTAATGGGCATGTCCATTCACACACGCTGTGGCTTCCGCATGACAGACAACGGCTGGCTTGCCCGCTGGCCTCTTCTTGGCTGAAGGTGGGGTAGATCTCAACAAACGTTGCCTTGCGAATTGCAATCGGCTTTTTCACCGGATCATGCCGCGCAGGAGTGCTCAGCATCTGCGGTACTTTGCTCGGTTTCACTGAGCGATTTGGCATCACGATAGGCGCTGCGGATTGGAGTACTTTGCTGGCGCTGCCGTCAAAGAGTAATCCTGAGTCATCGTTCATCATGGCGCGAAGTTGGCGCTGGCGACGCAGATTATTTAGCGTTTCATCATCGATCAGCTTTAATGCATTGCTTGGACAACTGGTGACGCAGGATGGGGCATCGGCGACGCCTGCGCACAGATCACATTTGTGGGCGTTAGCGATAACACCGTCAGGCAATGTTTCTGTGGGCGCTGGCTGGGTAATCACTTCCATGGCGCCAAAAGGGCAGGCCACAACGCAGGTTTTACAGCCAATACATTTCTCTTGAATAACTTGAATACTGTTGTCGCGCTTTTCTATCGCGTGGTTTGGGCACACGTTGGCGCAAGGTGCATCTTCACAGTGACGGCATAATACCGCCGTGTGTTTGTGCTCAAGTTTGAGCACGTGAATTCTTGGCTGGAATTGTGCAGGGGTTAGCACATGTTCGCCGTGATTACGTGCCATAACACAGGCAACTTCACAGGCCCGGCAACCGATGCAGTTTTTAGCATCAGCAATAACAAATCGATTCATAACGACCTCACCCACGTCCGGTTAAAATTATTAGTTTTGTTCCGGTGATGCACATAGCATGCAAAGATTAGGGAAAATGACTTATTGAAGGCTAAGGAATTAGCCAATTGTGCAACGTATCACATTTACCCTATGGTTATTGCTCAAAAGAACGGCAATAACCGAGTGAAGATGCGCTGAGTCAATTTTCAATCGTAATAGATTTTGGATTTGTTTATTCGCGATATCAAAATGACACACCAATGTCATTTGATGTGTAGTTATTGATAATCAAAATAGATAATTAATTATTTCAGACTGAAACCTTTCAGCCCTGAAATAGTAAATGAGAATATTAGGAAAATTGGGGGACTTATTCATTCAACTTCATAATGGTAATAAAAAAGCGATGCCAAAATGACATCGCTTTTAGGGTTATTTGCTAATGAATGCTTATTCGTCGCTATCGGTAATCGGTTTACCCGCCATTTGGCTTAAGAACTCAAAGCGTTTTTTCAGATCAGCAGCGGCATCACGATACAACTGCTGAGCGACTTCGGGTTCTTGCGTATTCAAGCGGCGGAAACGCTGTTCCTTGAGCAAGGTATCTGCCAGATCGATGGACGGCGGACGAGAGTCCAGCGCCAACGGCAGTTTGCCTTCATCACTGCGGCGTGGATCAAAGCGGTAGAGCGGCCAGAATCCGGTGGCGGTGAGCTGCTTCATTTGTTCATGGCTGTAGGCCAGATCGTAGCCGTGCTCTTCACATGGACTGTATGCAATGATTAGGGATGGTCCAGGATATGCCTCAGCTTCTTGGATGGCTTTCACCGTTTGGTTAAGCTGCGCGCCCAAAGAAATTTGTGCAACGTACACATGGCCATACATCATCATACTGACGCCCAAATCTTTGCGCGCCTTACGTTTTCCATGCTCACCAAATTTCGTCACCGCGCCCAATGGCGTAGCCTTGGATTGCTGGCCGCCGGTATTGGAGTAGCACTGCGTATCCAGCACTAATACGTTAATGTTTTCGGTCAGGCTCAAGACATGATCGAGCCCACCGAAACCAATATCGTAGGCCCAGCCATCACCACCGATAAGCCAAACAGATTTATCAACCAGATAGTCGGCGTCGGTGATTAACTGACGAGCGTCGTCAGAGTCGATTTTCTGCAATTCAGTACGCAGTTTTTCAACCTGAATACGACGTTCTTCGTTCGGTAGGTCGGGCTGATGAAGCTCATTAAGCAACTCTGACGGCAACTGCTCAGCTAGGCTGTCCAACAGGCGGTTAACGCGTTGGCGATGCTGATCGATGGTTAAACGGAAGCCAAGACCAAATTCAGCATTGTCTTCAAACAGCGAGTTGGCCCAAGCAGGACCGCGGCCATCAGCGTTAGTGGTGTATGGCGTGGTCGGTAAATTACCGCCATAAATCGATGAACAACCCGTTGCGTTAGCAATCAGGAGGCGATCGCCATACAGCTGAGTTAGCAGCTTAATGTAAGGTGTTTCACCACAGCCGGAACATGCACCCGAGTACTCGAACAGCGGTGAAATCAGCTGTGAAGTACGGATATCAATACGCTCGATTTTACTGCGTTCGATCTCTGGCAGTTCTAAGAAGAAGTCAAAGTTCGCTTTCTCTTCCGCCAAATGCTCTAAGCGCGGCTTCATGTTAATCGCTTTAATCTCAGGATTCTGGCGATCTTTCGCAGGGCACACTTCAACGCACAGATTACAGCCGGTGCAGTCTTCAGGCGCAACCTGCAACACGTATTTCTGTCCACGCATATCACGCGCTTTGACGTCCAACGAATTCAGTGATTCAGGTGCATTCTCCATCTCGTCAGGGGCAACGACTTTGGCACGAATCGCGGAATGCGGGCAGGCAGCAACGCAGTGGTTACATTGGGTACACAGCGGCGCTTCCCAAATCGGGATCTCTTCGGCGATGTTGCGTTTTTCCCAACGAGTGGTGCCCGTTGGCCAAGTGCCATCCGGCGGGAAGGCCGATACCGGTAAAGCATCGCCCAGGCCAGCTAGCATGGCGGCGGTAACGGTTTTCACAAAATCAGGCGCTTCATCGGAGACTACCGGTGGGCGCATTGCGCTGGTGTCATCGATAGGCTGTAGCGGAATAGCCGTTAATGCGGTACGTGAAACCGCCAGTGCCTGCCAGTTGCGCTCAACGATTTCATTGCCCTTACTGCTATAGCTGCGCGTGATGGCATCTTGCAGCAGTTTAAGTGCATCGTCGCTCGGCAACACGTTGGTCAGATGGAAGAATGCCATCTGCATAACGGTATTGATGCGGGCGCCGAGTTTGCATTCACGGGCAATTTTCGCCGCATTGATAATGTATACCTTGGCTTGACGCTGGTGCAGCAACGCTTGCACGTCTTTAGGCAGGTTATGCCAGATCTCATCGGCGCTGTAAGGCGTATTGATCAGGAAAACTCCGCCCGGTTTCAGACGTTCGACCATCTGATATTTTTCAATAAACTGCCACTGATGACAGCCAATGAAATCGGCTTGGCTAATCAGGTAGGCTGAATTGATCGGGTTATCGCTCACGCGTAGGTGAGACACCGTCAAGCCGCCGGCTTTTTTGGAGTCGTAAACAAAATAGCCTTGGGCGTACAGCGGGGTACTGTTACCAATGATCTTGATGTTGTTCTTGGTAGCGGACACCGTGCCGTCGCTGCCTAAACCATAGAAGAGCGCTTCTAAACGTGTGCGCTGCGGCAGAAGTTCGTCGCTCAGCGGCAGAGATAGTCCGGTCACATCATCAAAGATGCCCACGGTAAAGCGTGGACGTGGGTTATCAAGTTTCAGCTCGTTAAATACGGCTAACGCACAGTCGGGGCCAAACTCCTTGGAGGAAAGCCCGTAGCGCCCGCCGATAACGCGAGGCAATGTGTTGCGCTCGCCGCGGCTAAATGATTCAGCCAAAGCAGTCATTACATCAAGATACAGCGGCTCAGCTAACGCACCCGGTTCTTTGGTTCGATCCAAAACTGCAATGCGAGTTGCGGTGCTTGGCAGCACTTTCAGCAGATGTTCGGCAGAGAAAGGGCGGAACAAGCGCACTTTCAGCACGCCGACTTTTTCATCTCGGCTGAGAAGGGTATCAACGACTTCTTCACAGGTGCCAATAGCAGAGCCCATCAGGATCACGACACGCTCAGCTTCTGGATGACCGTAATATTCAAATGGCTGATAGTGACGACCGGTCACCTCACCGAATGCCTGCATGGCATTGGCGACGTGCTGATAGGTTTCTTGATAATAAGGATTGGTTGCTTCGCGTGACTGGAAATAGGTATCAGGGTTAGCTGAGGTTCCGCGGATCACCGGATGATCTGGCGTTAAAGCGCGTGCACGGTGCGCATCGATGGCGTCTTGCGGCATCAATGACTTAATGGTGTCGTCAGAAAGCGGAACGATTTTATTGATTTCATGAGAGGTACGAAAACCATCAAAGAAATGAATAAAAGGTACGCGACTGTTAAGCGTCGCTATATGGGAAATCAGCGCGAAGTCTTGAGCTTCCTGCACGCTATTGGCGCACAGCATGGCACAGCCGGTTTGACGAACCGCCATGACGTCTGAATGGTCGCCAAAGATAGACAATGCGTGTGTTGCAACGGTTCGCGCTGCAACGTGCAAAACGAAGGGAATAAGTTGGCCTGCAACTTTGTACAGGTTGGGGATCATCAGCAGCAATCCCTGCGATGATGTAAACGATGTCGCCAAAGCGCCCGTTTGCAATGCGCCATGAACGGTGGCTATCGCGCCGCCTTCAGACTGCATTTCAACGACGCGTGGGATGTCGCCCCAGATATTGCGGCGTCCATCGCCTGACCAAGAATCTGCTTGTTCCGCCATGGTTGAGCTTGGCGTAATAGGGTATATAGCAATAACTTCACTGGCTCGAAAAGCCACTGAAGCCACTGCGTTATTACCATCAGTGGTGATCATTAAATGTACCTTTTGTTGCTCACAACGTAATACCGTCGGTCATTCAAATGGCAAGCGCAGGCTGCTCTTGAATTCTCTAAGATATATTGCACCGGACGCAGCAATGACAATCGAGCCACGTCTCATCATGGCATGATGATAGCAAAACATAATTAGCCAGCTTGTCAGTTTCATGGCATAGCAATGGATGCTGTAAGACAAAAATAGGGGAAAGGAGGGCAGGATTAATATTAATTTACATTCTGTCATGTTCTCCAATAAGGTGATTAAAAAATGCTTATTGGAGAACGAAATAACGCTGCGTGACGAGATGTCTATTAGCGAATATCTATAAAATGTACACCCTCGATCTGCTGCAGTCTCTGGTATACCTCGCTGATATCCTGTTTTGGGCGTAGCGTTACATCGAGCGACATTTCACACAGTTCGGTATCAACATCGTGCTGGTTTACGGTTAAATAGCCCGGTTTGAGCCGCATTTGTTGTAACGCTAATAAAATGCCGGACACACTGGCGGGAACCAGCTGAATAATGATGGAGTGGTGATGACCGATCAGGCGATTACTCAGCTGACGGAAAACTTCGAGCACAATTAATGTCATTAGCGTGCCATAGATACCAATCGCATACATGCCGCTACCAATTACTAAGCCGATGGCAGCGGTCACCCAAAGCCCAGCCGCAGTGGTTAGCCCGCGCACGACCTGTTTTTGGATCATAATGGTGCCTGCGCCGAGGAAGCCCATTCCGCTAACCACCTGAGCCGCAATACGACTCGGGTCTAATCCAACGTGTGATTCCATCAGGATGTCGTTAAAACCATACTTAGAGACAATCATAAACATGGCGCTGCCGATACCGACCAATACGTGCGTACGCAATCCGGCCTCTTTAGCCCGTAGTTGGCGTTCAATACCAATTAAGCCGCCAAGAAATCCGGCTAATACGACGCGTAGCAATAAATCAGTAATCATTTGTTCCTCTCGCTGTAATTTTATTGTTTTGCAGAACGATTAAGCGTAAAAACGAATAATTATTTCACAGTACGCCCAGCTTTACGTAGCCGGCAATTTTATCTTAACCAGCCTACGGGAAAAACAGGCTAAAAGGCCTTATTTTCGTGCTATTAGCTTTTTGTAGAGATTCAGTTGATACCTTAAGCTGGCATAGGGGAATTCTGTGTGAAAAATGTACCTAAGTGCTAGCCAATTAAGGACTAGCCAATATTGATCTACAAATTAAAATCTTTGAATAAAACGAAGCGAGAGGAGTGAGTGGAAATGATAGCAAAGTTAAGTTTAGCTCTTGCGGTGGGTATTTTGCTGTCGGGATGTAGCAGTGAGCCTGAACAGCAGGCAACCAGTGCTAACGTTCATCAGCGTATCGGGATGTCAAACGCGGCGGCTGAAAATTGTGCGCTGGCGGGGGGTACTCTGGCTCTTTCAAGCCAACTCGATGGCAGTGCGGTCGGTATGTGCCAATTACCTGATGGTAAACGCTGTGGCGAATCTGCATTAATCCGTGGTGCCTGTCCCGCAAACTAATCTTGCTTTATTCTTTCGCTATCAATCATTGGGATAGCCAAACGATGATGCCGGCTATGACTCCAGCCGGCAGGGCGCATTGGCTAAATTACATCCAATCACGTTGCTGATAGACCAGCGTATGCTTGGCATTTTTCAAGATGAGTTGGCCCTTCACTAAAGTAATATCCGCGCCTTTGCTCAACACATCGCTGATGATCGGATCTAACTCCGCACGCGCGGGATCGATACACGCCATACGAGTTGAGGCTAAATTCTCCACCTTCAATGTATTATTGTTCAGCTCGCCCTGACCCATAAAGCGGTTACACATCGCCCCAGAAACATGCATTTTTTCGCCAAACTCAATTCCGGGTTCCATACGCGTTTTCGCACCGGTGATAACTTTGCCATCTACGCTTTGCAGGACAAAATGGCGATGCAAGAGATCGCTTTGCTGCAACGGCTGCTGAGCCTGAGTCGTACACGCGGCAAGTAAAACCGAGCCTAATGCCAGAGATAGCGTTTTAAATTTCATTGTATTGCCTCTATCTATTTCTACAGAATAATCGACGGCTTACACCGTAAACATAAGCCTATTCTACTCGTTTACCCCAACTGATACATACCTTACTAAAAGCAGATTTTTCTTTTGCTTCACAAAAGCGCTCTGGCGATAGGTTTTTTGTTTGCCTGCCACGTTTCTTTCGGTTTATAAATCAACACAAGTAAAAATGAAAATATCCCATAAATAAGATATTGAAAGATAAACACACAGAGGATGTTATGGTGCTGGATACGCCGGTCTTAATGACCGAACGACTGGTTTTACGGACTCACCGGCTTGAGGATTTTCCTGACCTCTGCGCAATGTGGTCAGATCCTGAAATTGTGAAATTTATTGGTGGTTCTCCACAAACGCCCGAGCAAGTTTGGCAGCGTCTGTTACGCTATACAGGCAACTGGGCACTTTTCAATTATGGCTACTGGGCCGTTTTTGATAAGAGCACACAGCAATACATCGGCAATATTGGCCTCGCCGAAAATCATCGTGAAATTGAACCGAGTCTGCGTTATCCCGAAATGGGATGGACGTTTATTCCTTCTTTTCATGGTAAAGGTTACGCGTTAGAAGCCGCAAAATGCGTTCTTGCCTGGGCGGATGAAGTGCTAAAAACGCCGGTGTGTTGCATCATCGATGAAGAAAATGTTCGTTCGGTTCGTTTAGCTGAAAAATGTGGCTTCACGTTACATAAAGAGACGGGTTACCACGGCAACATGATTTATATCATGGAGCGCAATAATGTGATCTCCAACACGGTCTAGGTCAAAAAACAAGCACGCAGTGTTTAGTCTCTAGTCACCGTGTAGGGGATACTAAGTCAACGCAGCATATTAACCTTTTTTCAAAATCAGAAAGAGGAGTGTGCCAGATGGTGAAGACTACCGCACAGCGTGTTTCAACGAGTGATGGAAACAATTTTGGCGAAAATAATATGGATTTTTTAGCCAGCAGCATTGCGTTAATGGAGTCGCAAGGACGTGAGATGGATGCCAGCAAGGTGTGTGGCAACATGTCGGCAAAGCAGCGTGAGCTGTTTAATCAGCGTTTAGCACATTATCGTCAGGCATTGCTGGTGGAGCATATCGCCTAAATTCGACGAGGGTTTTATCGCACTTTTAGTGCGAAGCTTTCAACACATAACCTCAAACAGAAAACCCCAGTTTGCACTGGGGTTTTGTTTTGCTATCTGTGAAATAAGAACCTACGCGGTGATCAGGTTTTCACAGTGTTCGCCGTTGACCAGCGTACGAATGTTATTTAGCGTGGTTTCAGAAATACTGGTCAGCGCTTCTTCGGTCAAGAAGGCCTGATGCCCGGTAAACAACACGTTGTGGCAGGCTGACAGGCGACGGAATACGTCATCTTGAATCACGTCGTTAGATTTATCTTCGAAGAACAGATCGCGTTCGTTTTCATAAACGTCCATTCCCAGCGAACCAATTTTCTGCTGTTTCAACGCTTCAATGGCCGCATCTGAATCGATCAGGCCGCCACGACTGGTGTTGATGATCATCACACCGTTCTTCATCTGGCCAAACGCAGACGCATCCAAAAGATGATGATTTTCTGGTGTTAATGGGCAGTGTAGGGTGATCACGTCAGATTTTTCATACAGCGTTTTCAAATCCACATATTCCGCGCCTAATTCCAACGCCTGTGGGTTTGGGTATGGATCATAGGCCAGCAGCTTCATGCCGAAGCCTTTTAGTATACGCATTGTGGCAACGCCGATTTTACCGGTGCCGATAACGCCCGCGGTGCGGTTATGCATATTAAAGCCAATCAGTCCTTCCAGCGAGAAGTTGGCATCGCGGGTACGTTGGTAGGCGCGATGAATGCGGCGGTTAAGGCTCATCATCAACCCCACAGCATGTTCGGCGACCGCTTCCGGTGAATAGGCCGGTACGCGTACCACTTCTAAGCCAAGCTCTTTGGCGGCTTCAAGATCGACGTTATTAAAGCCTGCACAGCGCAGCGCGATAATTTTAACGCCGAGCGCAGCCAGTTCGGTCAGCACTTCACGGCTCGCATCGTCGTTGACAAAGATACACACCGCTTCACAGCCCTGTGCAACTTTCGCCGTTTTAGGGCTTAACAGAAAGTCAAAAAACTCCAGCTCGAAACCGAATTCTTTATTTACTAGTTCAAGATATTTGCGGTCATACTGTTTAGTACTATAAATCGCGAGCTTCATAGGGGTTTCTCCACCAGAAAAGTGTGATCATGATAGCAAAAATGAACAAAACAGACAAAGCGAACGACATTTAGTATGACAAATAAGCTGATGGCCTAAACGTGCACTTTCGCTGAACTAAAATTCAACACAACGGCTAGATTTATCTAGGATTTTGCCCGATTCGTTCAGATGTATCCATTATTATGATATGTTGCGGCAGATTATTAAAAAGCAAGGCGAATTATGATCAAGTGGCTCAAAAGGTTATTTGCAGCGCTGATCGCCATATTTTTGGCATTAACGTTTCTCTGGTTAACGGTGGCACATTGGCTTCCGTGGGTAATAAAGCAGTGGCTTCCTGCCGGAACGCGCGTTGAGTTTAGCGCTCGTCCGTATTGGTCGAACGGTGCATTGCATCTGCCGGGGCTAAGCTATGTGGCGGAGGATTGCCGTTTGGGCGATCTGTCTGCGGCACGCTTACGCTATCAGCAAGGCCGCTGGCAAATGCTGGCAGATACGCTTGACGTAAATACCCAGTGTTTGGAAAAGCTCCCCTCATCGGATACTCCCTCTACGCCGCTTGAGCTGGATAAAATTCAGCGCTCTTTACCGCTGTTTGATGTGGCAATAAACCATCTTATCGTGAGTCCGTGGCAGGACTATGCCGGCGCCATCAGCGTGGTCAATAGCGCCGAGGGTCAAACGGTACGTTATCGTAGCGATCGCCTTAGCCTCGATGCGCGTCTCGATGACAAACAAAAGCTGACCGTTAAAAAGCTTTCACTGAAAGTCCCTCAAACAGATCAACCGATAGAGTTGGACGGTGAGCTACAAATACCGCTGGATATGGCGTCACTGCCGCGCAGTGGCAATATGCAGGCTCAGCTTAAAACGCCGTTTGTTGAGCAACCGCTGTTGCTGATTTCTGAATGGAAGAACAAACAAGGTAATTTGAAGATTGTTGCTAAGGGCGATAAAACGCCGTTGGCCGATTTGCCGTGGACGGTGAGCCGTCATGAGATCCACGTGAATAAAGGGCAGTGGCGTTGGCCTTATGCGCAGCAACCGTTGCAGGGTGGTATCGATCTAACCCTGACCAACTGGGATAAAAATTACCAGCAAACGCAAATTGAAGCGCGAATGAACGTGCTCACGCAGGGTAATCACGGCAAAGGTAACGTGGTCGTTAATCTCGGCCCAGGCAAACTCAGCGTGATCGATAGCAGCATGGCATTCCGCGTTACCGGCCTTGTGAATAGTCAAAATCTTTCTTTAACGGCGTCGATCCCCGGTTTACTGACCGGCAGCGTATTGAATCCTTTGCTGACGCTGGACAGTGGTTCACTGCTGCGGGCATGGGGACGTTTAGACGATCAAACCACGCTGCAAGAAGCGCGTTGGCCGCTGGCAGGCATTAAGCTCAACGCGGAAGGTGTGACCGGTCGTTTACAAGCGATCATGAAAGTGAAAGACAGCTACTGGGGCAATTTCAAATTGCACTTAGACGGTCAGGCACAGCAATTCATGCCTGATAAAGGACAGTGGCAATGGCAATATTGGGGTAACGGCGATTTACCGCCGTTGGCAGCGAAATGGGATGTGGGTGGTCGCGGCGAATGGCTAGGAAATACCATTCGTCTGAATCAGCTTTCGACCGGATTTGATAGAATTCACTATGGCATGATGACGGTGGTCAAACCGCGTTTAACCATCGGCCAGCCGATCGTTTGGGTTCGGGATGAAAAACAGCCGAAATTTACCGGTGCGTTCATGCTGGATACCAACAAAGTGGAGCTGGAAAACGGCGGTTATCTCCCACATGCCATTTTGAACCTTGCTGCCACCGGAACAGCGCCGGATCAGTTCTTATTGAAAGGCGATCTTCACGCCGAACGTATTGGCCCTATTAAGCTAAATGGGCGCTGGGACGGGGAAAGACTGCGCGGTGAAGCCTGGTGGGCAAAACAACCCACGGCGGTATTCCAACCGCTGTTATCGCCTGATCTGAATATCACGCTGCGCGACGGTGATTTTTACGCTCAGGCGGCATTCTCGGCAGCTCGAGAACAGGGCTTTGAGGCAGGCGGACACATGGTGGTGAAAAATGCCGGTATGTGGCTGAAAGACGGTGAGATGAGTGGATTAGATTTCATCATGGCTTATCGTCTGAAAAATGATGTGTGGCAGTTAGGGGCTAAGCAGCCGATTAGCCTACGAATCAAACATCTGTCTAACCTGTTTGAGATGAGCAATATCTCGGCCGACCTACAGGGTTATTATCCGTATAGCGATCGCGCTCCGTTGGTACTGTCAAACGTCGGTGTCGATATGCTTAAAGGTCATATTGGTTTTGATGCGCTGCGTCTTCCGCAACCGGCGTCAACGGTTTTGAGGCTGAAGGATATCGATCTCAGCGTGCTGTTCACCGCGCTAAAACCAAAACAGTTTGCGATGTCAGGTCGGGTAGACGGTGAGCTGCCGCTGTATCTGAAAGATGCACAATGGCTTATCCGTAACGGCTGGATTGATAACGCGTCTATGCTGACGCTGCGTCTCGACCCTGATATGGCTGATGCAATGGCTGCCAACAATATGGCGGCAGGCGCTGCGATTGAGTGGCTGCGTTATATGGAGATAAGCCGTTCGCGAGCCGAAGTTAATTTAAGTAATTTAGGGGTACTCACCATGGCGGCGACGATCCGTGGCGTGAATCCTCAGCAAAGCGCACACCGTGAGGTCGTGCTTAACTATCATCATGAAGAAAATATTTTCGAGCTTTGGCGGAGTTTACGTTTTGGCGATAATTTACAGGAGTGGCTGGAGCAAAGCCTCTCAACCCCTGCGAGGAGTGAGCATGAGCAACCTTAAGGTTTGGCTACTGGCGACGGCAGTCTGTGTACCATTGACGGGATGCATCCCCCGCATTGAGGTAGCCGCGCCGAAAGAGCCGATTACCATCAATATGAACGTCAAAATCGAACACGAAATTCATATCAAAGTAGATAAAGACGTCGAGAATTTATTGAAAACCCAATCGGGGCTGTTCTAAGGAGAATCCGATGAGAAAATCGTTAATCGCTCTGTTGGGTGCCGGTTTACTGTTTAGCAGCGCCGTTTTTGCGCTCACGCTCGATCAGGCCAAGCAGCAAGGCCGCGTGGGTGAAACCTTGAGTGGCTACATTGTGGCTATTAAACAGGACAAGGAAACGCTGGCGCTGGTGCAACAAATCAATACTGGGCGCGCCGAGAAATATCAGGAAGTGGCGAACAATAACCATATCAGCCGGGAAGACGTTGCCAAAATGGCGGGGCAAAAGCTGGTGGAACGCGCTGCTTCTGGTGAGTATGTGCGCGGTATCAACGGACAGTGGCTGCGAAAGCCCTAATTTTTCCTACAGATAATTTGGCTATAGAAATATAGACATAAAAAAACGCGCTTCTGCTTAAACAGAGCGCGTTTTTTGTTTCTTGCTTACGACGTTATCCAGACACAGGCGTTAGAGAGTAAGCAATACGAATAATACTTATGCTGTTGCTAACTGATTGATCAGTGCTTTAGCATCTTGCTGCGCTTTGGTTGCCATCTCTGGGCCGTAAGCGATCCCTTCTTCAAACACGAACTCAACGTCGGTCAGGCCAATGAAGCCTAAGAACACGCGCAGGTAAGGGGTTACCAAGTCGGTGTTGGTATCTTTATGAATACCGCCGCGGCTCGTCAGCACATAAACTTTTTTGCCTTTCAGCAAGCCTTCTGGACCTGCTTCGGTGTAGCGGAAAGTCACACCGGCACGTGCTACTAGGTCAAAATAGTTCTTCAACTGGGTTGGAATGTTGAAGTTGTACATTGGTGCTGCAATCACGATAACGTCAGACGCTTGCAGCTCTTCAATCAGGGTATTAGATAATTCTAACGCATCCTGCTGGCGCGGCGTCAATGGCGCATCGGAAGGGCGCAGCGCACCAACTAATTCACCATCTAGCACTGGAACTGGGTTTGCGGCAAGGTCACGAACCTGAATTTTGTCGTCGCTGTGCTGCTGACGCCATTGGTCAACAAAGTAATCAGCCAGAACGTTAGACTGAGAGTAGTTAGCCAGAATGCTAGATTTAAGAACCAATACGTTGCTCATGGTGATTTCCTTGTGACCTAATCGCTTAGGCTGTTTCAGACTATTTGTTGATATCAGGACGTGGCGTCCATCGCATGGAAGACACTTTATTCATAAAATCACACCAGTGATAGCGCAATAATTCGAGCCCTTTGTTCAGTTTTATTGAATGTCATTATGCGAGGGTCATATTCAAAGGAATAGTGGACGTATGCGGTGACGAGAGAATGCGTGCCTCAGGCTGCTGACAAACGCAGGCCTGTGATACAATTACAGACAGAATCCGTCATTAGAATGACGTTATTAAAAACAACAAATAACGATGGTTTTACATTTTCACCTGTTGTTCGCCATTCGTTTCAAGGAATATTGATTGTGACATCCCCGCTAAGCGCCATCGCCTCGCAGCTTGATGAATTGATGCTGCGCGATAAACAGCGTCTGATGCGCCGCATACAGGGCGCTAAAAAGGTCAAAAAATCCGAGAGCCAACAGGCTATTGCCGATACCTTGGCTATCGATCTTGCTAATGCTATGCAGCGCGTTGAAGCGCGTCGTGCTGCTTGCCCTAAAATTACCTATCCAGAAAGTTTACCGGTTAGCCAGAAAAAAGATGACATTCTGGCCGCTATTCGCGACCACCAAGTGGTTATCGTGGCGGGTGAAACCGGTTCGGGGAAAACCACGCAGCTACCGAAAATTTGTCTGGAATTAGGGCGCGGAATTAAAGGGCTGATTGGCCATACCCAGCCGCGTCGTTTGGCCGCACGCTCGGTCGGTGATCGTATCGCTCATGAGCTGGATACGTCTCTCGGCGGTGCCGTTGGTTATAAAGTTCGTTTTAACGATCAGGTGAGTGATACCACGCTGGTTAAGCTGATGACAGACGGTATTTTGCTGGCTGAAATTCAGCAAGACCGCATGCTGATGCAATATGACACGCTGATTATCGATGAGGCGCATGAACGTAGCCTGAATATCGATTTCATCCTCGGTTATCTGCGCCAGCTTTTGCCTAAACGTCCCGATCTGAAAGTGATCATTACGTCGGCGACGATTGATCCTCAGCGTTTCTCTCGTCATTTTAATAACGCACCGATTATTGAAGTCTCAGGCCGCACCTATCCGGTAGAAGTGCGCTATCGTCCAGTGGTTGATGATGCTGACGATGTAGACCGCGACCAGCTTCAGGCTATTTTTGATGCCGTGGATGAGCTTGGACGTGAGAGCCCCGGTGACATTCTGATCTTTATGAGCGGTGAACGCGAAATTCGCGATACGGCCGATGCGCTGACCAAGCTGAACTTGCCGCATACCGAGATTTTGCCGCTATATGCGCGCTTATCGGCCAGTGAACAAAATCGCGTTTTCCAAAGCCATCACGGGCGCCGCATCGTGCTGGCCACCAACGTGGCAGAAACGTCGCTAACCGTTCCGGGGATAAAATATGTTATCGATCCGGGAACGGCGCGTATTAGCCGCTACAGTTTTAGAACCAAGGTTCAGCGCTTGCCGATTGAACCTATTTCTCAAGCTTCGGCGAATCAGCGTAAAGGCCGCTGTGGACGTGTATCTGAAGGTATCTGTATTCGGTTATACAGCGAACAAGATTTCCTTTCACGCCCAGAATTTACCGATCCAGAAATTCTTCGCACTAACTTAGCCTCGGTCATTCTGCAAATGACGTCGTTGGGGCTAGGCGACATCGCTGCATTCCCGTTTGTGGAAGCACCGGATAAACGCAATATTCTTGACGGCGTTCGTTTGCTGGAAGAGCTTGGCGCGGTAACCACCTCGGAGCAGGGCCATCAGCAGCTGACGCCAATGGGTCGCCAACTGGCTCAGTTGCCTATCGATCCACGTTTGGCGCGTATGGTGCTGGAATCACAGAAACATGGCGCGGTACGAGAAGTGATGATCATCACCGCTGGGCTGTCGATTCAAGATCCGCGTGAGCGCCCGAGTGAGAAGAAGCAGGCCTCTGATGAAAAACATCGTCGCTTTGCTGATAAAGAGAGTGATTTTCTCTCGCTGGTGAACCTGTGGGATCACCTAAAAGAGCAACAAAAAGAGCTCTCGGCCAACCAATTCCGTCGCCAGTGTAAAACCGACTACCTGAATTATCTGCGCGTGCGTGAATGGCAGGATATTTACACCCAACTTAGGCAGGTCGTCAAAGAACTACGTATTCCGATTAACTCGGTACCGGGTGATTTTCGCGGCATTCATTGCTCGTTGCTCAGCGGTTTGCTCTCGCATATTGGGCAAAAAGATGCGGATAAACAGGAATTCACCGGCGCGCGTAATGCCCGATTTGCAATTTTCCCTGGTTCGGCATTATTCAAGAAACCACCAAAATGGACCATGGTGTCGGAGTTAGTGGAAACCTCCCGTTTGTGGGGGCGTATCGCCGCGCGTATCGATCCCGAATGGATCGAACCGCTTGCACAGCACCTGATTAAGAAAAGCTATAGCGAGCCGCATTGGGAGAAAGCCCAAGGTGCGGTGATGGCGACAGAAAAAGTCACGCTATACGGGCTGCCGATTGTGGCTGCGCGTAAGGTGAACTATGGCAGCATCGATCCGCAGGTCAGTCGTGAACTGTTTATTCGTCATGCGCTGGTGGAAGGTGATTGGCAAACGCGTCATGCCTTTTTCCGCGCGAATCAGCGGCTGCGTTCAGAAGTGGAAGAGCTTGAACACAAATCGCGTCGCCGCGACATTTTGGTCGATGACGAAACGTTGTTTAGTTTCTACGATCAGCGCATTGGCCATGATGTGGTGTCTGCTCGTCATTTCGATAGCTGGTGGAAAAAAGCCAGCCGCGAAGAGCCTGAGCTGCTCAATTTCGAAAAATCGATGCTGATTAAAGACGGTGCGCAAGGCGTTAGCCCACTCGATTACCCTAATTTCTGGCATCAAGGCTCATTCAAGCTGCGTCTTTCCTATCAGTTTGAGCCGGGCACTGACGCAGATGGGGTAACGGTACACATTCCATTGGCGATCCTAAACCAGATTGAAGAGTCTGGTTTCGATTGGCAAATTCCGGGCATCCGCCGTGAGCTGGTGATTGCGCTTATTAAGTCATTACCCAAACCGATTCGACGCAATTTCGTGCCAGCACCGAACTATGCCGAGGCTTTCTTGGCAAGGGCGACACCGCTTGAAATGCCGCTGTTAGAGTCAATGGAACGAGAACTGCGTCGCATGACAGGTGTGACAGTGTCACGCGAGGAGTGGCAACTCGATCAGGTTCCCGACCATCTGCGTATGACGTTCCGCGTTATTGACGACAGGAAGAAAACGTTAGCGGAAGGCAAGTCGCTGGAGGCGTTGAAAGCCGAGCTTAAAGGGCAGGTGCAGCAGACGCTATCCGAAGTTGCTGACGAAGGACTTGAGCAACAAGGTTTGCACGTATGGAGCTTCGGCTCGCTTCCGCAAAGCTACGAGCAAAAGCGTGGCGGCTACTCCATGAAGGCATTCCCCGCGTTGGTGGATGAAAAGGATAGCGTCGCTATTCGTCTTTTTGAAACTGAGCAGGAGCAGCAGCAGGCCATGTGGCAGGGTTCCCGCCGTTTATTACTGCTGAACATTCCTTCTCCGATCAAATATTTGCATGAAAAGCTGCCGAATAAAGCCAAGCTAGGACTGTATTTTAACCCTTACGGCAAAGTTTTGGATTTGATTGATGACTGTATTGCCTGTGGAATTGACTCATTAATCGCCAAACACGGTGGGCCAGCGTGGAGTGAAGAAGGGTTTACTGAACTTCATGAACAGGTGCGTGCGGAACTCAACGATGAAGTGGTTTCTATTGCGCGGCAGGTCGAGCAAATCCTGACGACGGCAAACGGTATTAATAAGCGCCTAAAAGGGCGAGTCGATATATCGCTGGCGTTGGCGCTGTCTGATATTAAAAGTCAGGTGGGTAACCTCATCTATCGTGGGTTTGTTACAGCAACGGGGGCGGCGCGTTTACCGGATGTAGAACGCTACCTGCATGCGATTGAAAGACGCTTAGAGAAACTGGCGATTGACCCACATCGGGATCGTGCGCAAATGTTGAAAGTGGAACAGGTGCAGCAGGCATGGCAGCAAATGTTGAACAAGCTACCGCCGCCACGCGTCAACGAGCCTGAAGTGAAAGAGATTCGCTGGATGATCGAAGAACTGCGGGTAAGTTATTTTGCGCAGCAATTGGGTACACCGTACCCAATTTCAGAAAAGCGTATTATGCAGGCTATTGATCAGATTCTGGCTTAGCATTTTGTTGCATCAGGCGTTTTAGGCCGTCACTGAACGCGGTGACGGCCACCGCGCGATTGTCGGCTAAATCACGATTCTCTGCGGCAGGTGCCGAGCTTTGAATCGCTATCAACCGCCAACCTGCATCCGTTGCCATCAGCAGCGGAGAACCGCTGTCACCAGGCAACGTATCACACTGATGGCTCAGCACGCCGGTTTGAGCCCAGCCCGTCACCAAGCAATTTTCATGGCTATACAAATCATCCAGATGATCCTGCGGATATCCAGCCTGCGTCACTAAGCGCTTGTTAGCCTTCAATGCCGCAGTCAGTTGTCTGCTCGTACCTTGCCATAACGGTAGGGGCTCAATCGCCGGTAACCGATCGCTTTCGATTTCAACTAAACCATAATCTTGCTGGGCAGCGGAAGAGGGAACAATCCAACCCTCGCCGTCGGCTTTAAGCCGTTTGCCTAATTTAGGATCGACCAGCGTGCGCAGTTGGGTTATTTCGTAGCGCCATTTCTGATTGTGAGAGGAAAAGCGTAGCGCAATCGCAGGATCAACCTTTCCTGGGGGCGCTAATAAACAGTGCCCTGCAGTCAGAACAAGGCGTGACGTAATCAGCGTAGCGGTGCATAAATTTCCGCTCTCGGTTTCGATTTGCCCAATAGCATCCCACGGTGAGTGAGTCACATTGGTAATTTTGATGCGGTCATCTTTGCCATAGAAGAGCTGAATTTGCTGCGCGGGTGTCAGAACCTCATCATCAGCGACGGCGGGTTGGGCGGTAATGGCACAATATAAAACCGGAGCGCATAACGTAACGGTACGTAGTAATCGCATAGAGCGGAACCTAATTGCAGTCATCCATTTACTCAGTAGTTTAACCAAATGATTGATTACGGCGAGAAATATTTGCGTAACAGATGTGAAATTCAGTTTTTTTCATGCACGACCGGCTACAAATAGAAGCATGCTGTGATGATTCCGCACAGGATCAGGGATATCAGAAGAAGTTCAAAACCATAGCGTCGAAACATATGCCATCTCCGAACCCTTCGTGGCCGCTGAAACCTATGTTCTTAACGGTGTGTGCGGCTGAATTATTCTCAAATTCAATAGATGATTAATCTTAGTGGATAGCGATTATAACGGCTGTGAGTGATTGGTTTCGGCATGTAACGCTTTGTACTCTGGATGAAAATAATTCAATAGCTCACTATTGAATCACCCTAGATGCCTGACTATAGTGGAAAAAATGTTTTATTAACCCGTGAACAGCAGGAGAGTGCATGAGCAATCAGCAGAGTCATCATAATGTCGTCGATCGTCAATTTGCCGATCAGGCCAACGCTTATCTCAGCAGTGCGGTACATGCACAGGGCGAAGATTTAAAACGCCTTACGCATCTGCTCAGCGGTGAAGACTTTGCGAGCGTTCTCGATCTCGGCTGTGGAGCCGGTCATGCAAGTTTTGCCGTGGCAGCTCAAGTTAACGACGTTGTTGCTTATGATCTCTCCGAAAAAATGCTCGCAGTGGTAAAACAGGCGGCAAGTGATAAAGGGCTGACTAATCTGAGTACCGCGCAGGGCGTTGCTGAATCCCTGCCGTTCGATAATGAATCTTTCGATATTGTTATTAGCCGTTATTCGGCGCACCACTGGTACGATGTTGGTCAGGCATTACGTGAGGTTAAGCGCGTGCTAAAGCCAGGGGGAAGGGCGATCTTTATGGACGTTGTGTCGCCAGGTCACTCTGTTTTAGATGTACATCTGCAAACGGTGGAGATTCTGCGCGATACGTCGCACGTGCGAGATTATGCGCCTGGCGAATGGTTAGCGTTTTTCACCGAGGCAGGACTACAAATCCAAACCGTCACGTCTGACCGTTTACACCTCGAGTTTGGTAGTTGGATTAGCCGCATGCGTACGCCAGAACCGCTGGTTACCGCGATTCGAATGGTACAGGAAAGCGCATCGGAAGAGGTTAAACAACATTTTGAAGTGCAGCCCGATGGCTCATTTACCAGTGATATCATGATGTTTGAAGTCGTTAAGGCTTGAAAATAGGCCGGAGCAAGTCTCCGGCTTAATCAGACATCGATTTAGTTACAACATACATTGTAAGTGCTATTAATACCCACATGAGACTTCAGTGAAGCGATGGAGTTTCGTGGAATATGAACGTACGCGCGCCGAGCAAAACAGTAGGCCCCTCATAAACAACGGATTCTGTTCTGAGAGGCCTGAGTAGTTAGCCTAAATAGCGCTGCTCTAAATGACGACGGAAGAAGCTTGGGTTGAGTGTTTCTCCGCTAGCATTTTGAATCAGCGTATCAGTATCGAAACGTGAGCCATGCTGCCAGATATTTTGGCGTAACCAACCTGAAAGCGCAGAAAGATCGCCGCGCAAGATCTGTTGGTCAAGGTCAGGGAAGGCATTTTTTGCTGAGGCGAACAGCTGAGCGGCATACATCGCACCTAGAGTGTAGGTAGGGAAATAACCAAAGGCACCGTCTGTCCAATGGATATCCTGCATACAACCATCACGGAAATTACCCTGTGTGTTTAAGCCGAGGTAAGACTGCATTTTTTCATTCCAAAGCTCTGGAATATGTTGCACTTCAATCTCGCCCTCAATCAGCGCGCGCTCAATTTCATAACGCAAAATGACATGAGCTGGGTAGCTAACTTCATCGGCATCAATACGTATAAAACCGGCCTCAACGCGCTGGTTCATACGCAAAAAGTTGCCTTGTTCAAAAGCGGGTTGATCGCCGAAAGCTTTTTGCACATAAGGGCGTAAAAACGCGAGGAAAGGCTCGCTGCGCGCCAGTTGCATTTCGAAAAATAAGCTTTGGGATTCATGGATTGCCGTTGAGCGTGCTTCACCAATCGGTTGTCCAGCCCACTGTTTTGGCAAGTTTTGCTCATACCGAGCGTGGCCTGTTTCATGCACGATGCCCAGCAATGCACTAAGAAAATCATCTTCGGTATAGCGTGTAGTAATACGCACATCTTCAGGTACTCCGCCGCAGAAGGGATGAGCACTCACGTCTAATCGGCCGTGATTAAAATCAAAGCCGAGTACCTGCATGATTTCTATGCCCAGAGCGCGCTGTTTATCAACCGCAAAAGGGCCCTGCGCGGCGAGTGTTGATTCTGTTTTCTGTTTTTCGACGATGTTTTTTAATAAATCCGGCAGCCAGCTTTTTACGTCAGCGAAGATCGTATCGAGGCGCGCGCTGGTCATGCCCGGTTCATAGAGATCGAGCAAGGCGTCGTAGCGGCTCACATTGGTTTTTTCAGCACGGATTTGCGCTTCTTCACGGCTTAATTCCACAACCGGAGTAAAGTTTTTTACGAATCCATCCCAGTCGTTATTCGGGCGCTGGGTACGCCACGCGTGCTCGCATTGCATACCGGCTAATGATTTTGCCGAAACAAACTTTTCCGGCAAGATCACGGCCTGCTGATAGCGACGTGTAATTTCAGCAAGGTTTGCCTGTTGCTCTGGGTTTAAATCTTCACTTTTCGCCTGTTCGATCCAGTCTGCAACCTGCGGGGCGGTTAACGTTTGGTGCATCAATACGCTTAATTCGGCTAGCGCTTCTGCTCGCGCCTGACTGCCGCCGGCAGGCATTTGTGTTTGCATATCCCAACCAGTAATGGCGGAAAGGTGCGAGAAGCGAGATAGGCGAGTAAACGTGTCGCGAAGATGCTGGTAGGCGTTTGTCATCGTAGGCTCCAAATGGCGTCTATACTCGTCAAACTTGAAGCGGCATCTTAGCTGATGCAACGCCGATTATTGGGGAGTATAGAGGCAATAAAAATTATAAGCGGTTATCGCTTTGTACATTGATAACCGGCACGGTATCAGCCTGACGGCGTGGCCAGGTAAATAGCATGGAAGCACCGCCCAGCGAGCTACCGCTGGCAGAAATAGTCCCTTGGTAGGCTTGAGCAATGCTGTACACAATGGCGAGCCCCAGCCCGCAGCCACCGGTTGCCCGATCGCGGCTTGGGTCTAAGCGAACAAAGGGCTCAAAGACTCTTTCGCGTTCTTCTGGCGGAATCCCTGGGCCATCATCGTCAACCTGTAAACAGGCAATGTCACCATCCAACCACAGCCCAATGCGCAGTTTTTTCTGGCTGTAGCGTAAGGCATTGTTCACTAAATTATCTAATACGCGCTCCATCAGCCGCAGATCGACTGCGCCAAAATCACCGGCGTGAGGAATATCGAGCGTAATTTCATGCTCAGGATGAATCATCTGAAAGTCTGCGATGCGTTCGGCTAACCATTTAGGCAGATCGATGGCTTCTAAATTGGTCTCAACCTGAGGGCGGTCAAGGCGAGCGTAGGTCAGCAGTTCGTCTATCAGCCCTTCGAGCTGCGCGATATCACGATTTAACGCCGTTTGCTCGGATTCAGACAGATTTTCACTCATGGCTAAGCGGTAGCGTAGACGAACCAACGGCGTGCGCAGTTCGTGGGCTATGCCATCTATCAGCTGTTTTTTGCTGATGATGAGTGTGTTGATATTGTCGGCCATTTGATTGAAAGCCACCCCGAGCCGATGCAGGCTCGACGTGGGTTCGAAATGTGTTCGCTCTTCGAGATGGCCTTCACCTAAGCGCTGAGCCGCATTCTCTAATTTCAATAAATCCTGCCAATGAGGGCGCATCCAGAGAAAAACCGGTAGGGCTAACGAAAGCCCGATGAACAGCAACAGAGCCAAATCCAGCAGGCGCATTTCATGCAAATAGAAAAGGTACGGAATCGGGCCGACGGCTAAAACGTAGTGGCTACGCGGGATGCGCTGAATAAATGAATATTCACTATCCAAAGCCACAATTTCGCCATTTCTCAATTTTTTTTCTAAATCAGAAGGGAGCTGACGTTTACCCAATGGCTCAATATGGAACTTAAACGAGAGATTCCAATCGAGCTTGTTAATGGTTTTATTCCAATCGCGTGGGGGAATTTCGCGCAGCTCACTTCGGATAAGATAGAGCGAGCTTTTCATCAGGTCATCCATTGATTGGCGTCCGGCACGCTCGGCGGTGACCTTATAAACTAGCCCAACTAGCATGGCCATCACCAGAAAGCAGACGAACAACAACAGATAAAACTGAACAAAAAGCTTTCTCATTGAAAATTATTCCCACGCATTCGGTGCAAACAGGTAGCCCTTATTTCGCACGGTTTTAATACGGAACGGGTCAATTGCGTTGTCATCCAGTTTTCGACGCAGGCGAGAAATCGCCACGTCGATGCTGCGATCCATGCCGTCATAGCTCACGCCGCGTAGAGTGAGCAGCAGGGCATCGCGATCCATAATGGTTCCCGCATGGGTCGCCAGTTCCCACAGCAGGTCGAAATCGGAGGTCGAAAGGTTAATATTCTTATCTTTCAACGTGATCTGACGATTCACTGGGTCAATACGCAACTGCCCAAAATGAATACCGTTGCGGGTATTCACCGGTGTCGCTTCGCTTTCTATTGTTTGTGGTTGATGCTGGCGTAAATGCAAGCGCAAGCGCGCCAGCAATACCGCCGGTGGCGTCGTTTTTAGAATATAGTCATTAGCGCCCATCTCAAGCGACAAGATATGATTCATATCGCTGTCGAGCGAGGTGAGCAGCACGATAGGGCCTTTGTACACGGGGCGTAAATCGCGGCATAACGTCATACCGTCTTTGCCGGGCAACATGATATCCAGCAAAACCAAGTCAGGATTAAGGCGAATAATCGTTTCCATTGCCGTATCACCGCGCGGCTCGATGGTGACATCGAGATCGTGCTTACCAAGGTATGCCGCAATAAGCTGCCCAACCTCTTGATCATCTTCAACAAATACAATGTTGTTCATAACGATTTCTATGCCTTCGCGTGGTAAAACGATTTTATATGAGTTTTGCAAACTAACGCAGTGGACGCCCACCATCCACGCTAATAGTACGGCCAGTCACGAACCGGCTGTTCAACAGAAACTCAATGGTATTCACTATTTCATGTTCACCCGGCGCTATTTTCATCAATGATTTGTCTAGCGCCTTTTGGCGGTACTCATCATCATCCAATGAATTAAACATGATTAGCGCAGGAGCAATGGCATTCACTTTAACTTCTGGTGCCAATTTCGCCGCAAAAGATCGGGTCATATTGTCCAATGCCGCTTTGCTTGCGGCATACGCGATATGTTTGGCGCTGCCGCGTTCCACCACATAATCGGTGATGTGGATAATATCGGCTCCGGCTTCGCCTTGACCAACCAGCAATGGCTCCAAAAGTTGATTAAGAAGATAGGGGGTATAGACATGAATTTGCAGCATAGATGCCAACGTTTGTTCGGGCGCGGTCTCTGGTGATTCGGCCAACCACGCACTGGCGTTATGAATAACCGCACGCAGTTTGGGCGTGTGAGCTTTAACCAGTTCGGCAAAACGATAGATTTCGTCAGTTTGGGTGAAATCACCTTGAATGCAAACCGCACCCGCGCTGCGTAATCCTTCTAACGCTGGGTATTCACTGCGATAGGCCACAATCACAGCGGTTCCCTGTGACAACAATGCATGCGCTAATGCCAGCCCGATTCTGCGGGCACCTCCAGTGATTAAGACGGGGGAGGAGTAGGCATTGGTCATGTATTCGGTCCCTATGTTTAGTGGCTTTGGCATAATGCAAATGTTGCCGCAGATTATGCCACTTGTTGCAGTTGTTAGCACATAGAGAAACGTATCTGGATGACTAATTAGATAAGGCGTGGCGTTGCTTTTAATCGTCAGACGTCCCGCCATAAACGGCGGGAAACTATTATACATCTATACAGTTAATTCATTTACCACGTCGGCCACGCTTTTCACTCCTCGGATACTGCCGATACCGGTACCCAGCGAGATATAACCTTCATCGGTATTGCCTTCAAGCATACCAATTCGTAAACCGCGCAAGCCGCCCATCACTTTTCCGATCTCTTCGTTACTGGCTCCCGCTTTATCCATCGCAACCAGTTTTTCTGTTAGCTTACCGGGCAGAGAGCGATAGTAGGCAGGTTGAGTACGGAAAAGCTGCATATCTAAGCCATCAGACTGAATAATTTTATCTTTTACCGACTGAGGCACACGGCTTTCTTCAGTGCTGATAAAGACTGAACCCGCAAAGACTCCGCTAGCGCCAAGGGCCTGTGCCGCTTTAGCCGTTCGGCCATCAGTGATGCCGCCAGCCGCCAATACAGGCACGTTTTGTACCGCATCGGCAATTAGCGGTACCACTGAAAATGTGCCTAAGGCTTTGCCGGGGAGGGTTCCACCTTCATCAAAACCGGTTGCCACAATAATATCTGCACCGGCGGCTTCAGCAATGCGGGTATTTTCTGGCGATGGGTCGAGATCGCGATAGATGATAGCAATGCCGGCGCCTTTTAATTCGTTAAACAATGCGGGGATCACCGCACCTTCACCATACGCGGTATAAACCACGACTTTGACGCCTTCTTCTTTAATAACTTGCAGGATAGGCGGAGTCCAGATGTCATTCTCAGGTGAGGGGATCAGGTTAACGCCAAACGGTTTTTCAGTCAGCGCTTTGGTTTTTCGAATTTCTTCACGCATTTTTTCAGCCGTTTCGTGTGGCGTAGATACCGCCGTTTCAGCCGTTAAACCTGCATTGGGGCCCAAAACACCAAGACCTCCAGCGTTGCTGACCGCTGCAACTAAACGGGCATCGGTAAGCCAGGATAGTGGTCCCTGAATCACCGGTTTTTCTATGCCTAAGATTTGGCAGATACGATTATTTTGCATAACACAATTTCCTTCTGAAGAACGCTTCAGACTGGTTTTTAAGAGTAGGGCGAGTCTAGTGATTTTTATTATTGAGAAAAATAGCAATACTGATACATCACTATTATTAGATATGTAACAATAAGGTTTATATATTCTCGCGTTCCGCGATTGACCTCACTGTGAATGAAGCGTGCTATGCAAATTAATCTTTTTGAATTAATTAAAGTTTTTATCGAGATTGTTGAATCTGGCAGTTTTACCCGAGCCGCAGAAAACCTGCAAATTCATCGTCCAGCAGTAACCAAAGCCCTACAGCAGTTAGAGCAGCACAGCGGCGTGCGTCTGCTACAGCGCACAACGCGCCAGATAAATTTGACGCCTGAAGGTGAGGATTTTTATCAGCGCAGCAAACCACTATTGGCACAGGCGGATGATTTGCTCGAATCCTTTGCCCCAGACCGTCCTTTATCTGGGCAGTTACGCGTGGATATGCCGATCTCCTTTGCTGCCTTGCGCGTGGTACCCAATCTGCCGGATTTTTATCGTATGCACCCCGATATAGAAATTATTCTCAGTTGCTCCGATCGTCGCCGAAATATGCTGCGTGATGGTTTGGACTGCGTCTTGCGAATGGGAGAGTTAGAAGACGGCGACTATATTTCACGCCCGTTGGGAAACATCGACATGCTCACCTGCGCCAGCCCTGCCTATCTTGCCGCGCACGGTAGGTTAGATACCCTCGAAGACTTACAGCATCATCAGGCCGTTAACTGGGTTAATAGCAATAGTCGTCAGACAATGCCGTGGATATTTAAAACAGAGACAGGAACGGCGGAGATTCACCCACCGGGTAAACTGATCATGGATAATTCTGAAGCCTACATCGTTGCAGGCCTTGCTGGCTTAGGGCTTTTACAGGGCATGCGATTTTTTCTACAGCCTTATCTCGATAGTGGGCGGCTTGTTGAGGTGTTGCCTAACTATCCAGTCCCGCACCGCAAACTGTCGTTGCTTTATCCACACCGTCACCTTTCAAGAAAAGTACGTGCGTTTGCTGAATGGCTTGAAGAATTGTTGCGGAAAGGTTAATTAAAACTAATTGGCTGACAAAAAATAAAATACTGAATATCAGTATTTAGAATTTAGAGAATGAAGTCATTAGGTATTGAATCTAGTGATATTCACTTTAAAGAAATACTCTGGTGGATGAGTATAGTGTGACTTAAATATAAGTTAGGTGAATTAAAAGAAAGGTTTTATTAGATTGCGTAAAATCACTGAGCTTAAAATTTATTTTATATAGAGAGTAGTTACTTAACGTTATAAAAACTGCAATTCAATAGGGGCAAGCTAAACATTGCTCAGGCTAGATAGTACCTGACGTCACGCCGGTAAAGGGAGGTTTGACGTTACCCATAACATAGCCGATCTTGCTGGTACTATGAAGGTAATATATTAAGTGTTAACAATGTAAAATCAAATTAACAAATAAGTTAAATTTTTAATGAGACGATAAAATAATGAAACGGCGATGATGATATTTATATTTATTATATTAAGTTTCATTTTGCATATGGTTTTCTATTTCAGAAAATGCCATTATGGGTTGGGCGTTAAAATATAAATATGACTGATTGCGTCTGCATTTTTAACCATTAAATTATTCTTTGTGCGTATGTGTCGCTGTCTTACAGAGGGGAGGCTAAGGAAATGTCCGGTATTCATTCGACCGTCGGTGATAGAGAAACACTTTGTTTTGATTACACGCGGTTTCTGTCAGCTTCCTGTGACAAGCACTGGAGTTTCTTAGACGCAATCTACGGCGTGATGCCGTTATTTGGCATGGTGACGCGTTCCCAGAATCGTTGCTCAGAATTCAAATCGATTGAAAATCTTAATGTACAGATCCGCCAGCTCGCGATGCAGGTGCTTTCTACGCAGGTCAGTGATGAAACGAATATTATCCGTCTCATTGAATTGGTGAAAAGCCAAGGATTGCAGGAGCTCGATATCCAGCTGCCTTATGCGCTTGAAGATGAACAGCTAAAAGTGATTAAGGCCGAGTGTCGTAATGCGGTTAGCATGACTCAAGATGACGAGCGTTTACACGTTGTTATTGCCGCCAAATAATCTAACAAAATAACGTTCCTAAAATTGAAAGGTGGCCTAAGCCACCTTTTTGCGTTTCTACTGGCTAATTAGCCAAGCATATTAACCAAACATAAACCATGCAGCTGGGAAGGTTGCAAGCAGCAGCAGGAAGATGCCCATGCGCTCCATTCCACACAGATCTTTTTTGCTCTCTAAACCACGACGAGCAAACATAAAGACCAACAGACCGGGCGCATACAGCATGACAGACATCAGCAGATGTGTGATGCCGGAAGCATAAATCAGCCATAGACCATAAGCACAGGCGCCGTAGGCGGCAAACATAATTCGTTTGTCTTGCTTCTGACGACCCACTTTTAACAGGAACGCGCCGACTAAGAAATAAGGCACCAAAATCATCTCTGAAGCGATAGTGAGCAAGTTATTGTAGTTTGCTCCCGTCAGCCAGATGATAATCAGGGTAACTTGAACGGCACCGTTGGTCAGCCAAAGCGATGAAGCGGGGGCTTCTTTGCTATTTTGTTTACCGAAAATCTTAGGGAACGCCCCTTGCTGGGAAGCAAGGAAGGGCACTTCCGCAGCCATAATAGTCCAGCTCAAGTAGGCACCGCACACCGATACAATCAGCCCTGCGGCAATAATAATCTCGCCGATTGGCCCCATCATATTCACCATCAAACCTGCCATTGATGGATTACGGATTTCAGCCAGTTCAGCGCGAGGCATCACACCGAGTGAAAGTAGAGTGATGAGCAGGTAAACCACTAACGCCGAAATCACGGCCAGCATGGTGGCTAAGCCAACATCTTTCTTATGCTTAGCGCGTGCAGACACGACGACTGCGCCTTCAACCCCGATGAATACCCATAGCGTGTAGAGCATCGTGTCTTTTACCTGTTCCCAAACAGGAACGCCCAGCTTGATGCCGGTAAAATCAATCTTAAAGGTATCAAGCTTGAACGCCATCGCGGCGAGAACCACAAACAGGCCCAGAGGCAATAGCTTAGCCAGTGTTGCGGCAAGATTAATACCCGCCGCCGTTTTCACCCCGCGCAGGATCAGGAAGTGAACCACCCAAAGCAAAATAGACTCGCCGACGATAGCCTGCCATGTATTACCGTCGCCAAAGACGGTATGACCCGCCGAATCAGTAAAGAAACTCAGGGCAGCAAATACAATCACCAGATACGACACGTTCGCAATAACCGCGCATAGCCAATATCCCCAAGCTGAGCAAAAACCGATGAGTTCACCGAACCCTTCTTTGGCGTAGGTAAAAATACCGCCGTCTAAGTCAGGTCGAAGTCTGGTCAGTAGCAGCATGGCGAAGGCGAGGAACAAAATGCCAACGCCGGTAATCGTCCAACCGATCAGCAATGCAGCGGGACTCGCTACAGCAGCCATATTTTGTGGCAGACTAAAAACGCCAGCCCCTAGCATAGAGCTGAGTACTAAAGCCGTTAGGGCGGTGAGTCCGAGTTTTTTATCCAATGCGAAGTCCTGAAACCAGTGTAATTAACTGTTTGATAACATATGATGAGTTTAAATACGGTTATGCGTTCAAATATGCAAAACATTAAACCGTAAAAGTGGCGCAGATTGTACGAGTTGAGGGGTGGGGGTGCAATGGATGAATATGCGTTTTATGCAAAAAAGTATGCAATTGTTAGCTGATGTTTTTCGCAGATACGTTTCGTTGCGATCGCGTGAATAATTACGCCAATAAGAAAGGGCAGCCAATGGCTGCCCTTTGCACGACATATGAAAGATTTATTATTTGAACAGATCGGCACTAATGGTGAGGTTACCACCGCTTTTGTTCTGCCACTGACGCGTAATGTGGTAGTACTTCGCACCTTTCTTCGCTGCGCGCTTAGCCACTTCAGAAGACACATCGGTCATGCTGTTGAAGTGACCTGTAAAGGTCACTGAGTCAAATGGAACCATTTGAGCAGCGGTAGTGTTATTCACTTCCTGAATCTGCGTACCGTCTGGCAGCGTAACGGTATAGCGCTTACCGGTAGACGACTGAGTTTCGAAGAAGCGACCTACACCAGTGCTTGGTGTGCCTGATGAAGCCACGCCTGGGATCTCAACGTTGGCAGCCGCTGCGCCACCGGCAGCCAGTGCGGCTTTACCCGCGTCAGAATCGGCAGGGATCGCATCTGGGCTCTGAACCTGACGTTTCGGGGCGTCAGCTTTATAAATGTAAGCCGTAATGTATTGGTTGCCGCCGCTATTGGCGTCAATCTGGCGAACGATAAAGTAGGAGGCTGCACCTTTCTTGGCTGCTGCACGGCTGATGGCATCGGTCACATCAGGCTGGCTGCGGAAGAAGCCGCTTACGGTAACGGTGTCGTAAGGCTGGAGCAGATAAGCTTCTGTCTTAGGCAGTTCTTTCACGCCGTTGAATTCGCGGTAGTTTGTCGTTTCTTTCACGGTCTCGGCATCTTTCTTATACACGTCCGCCGTGACACGCCAGTTGCCGCCGTTATTGCTGTTATTAATGTCCTGAATATAGAAATAGTCAGCGCCCATGCTATCGGCACGACGAGAAACCGCGCTTGCTGCATCGTTGATCGCGTTAAAGCGTCCGCTGATCGTTACTCGTTCAAATGGTTTTAGTTCGGAGGCTTTCTCTGGTGTGAGTTCCTGTGCAGCCTGAACAGACAGCGCAGTAAGAGACAATAACGCTGATGCAATAATGGTGGTTTTCAGCTTCATAAAAAATCCTTTACGCCTTTTTGCATTGACGAGTATTGCAGGCAGAACCGTTTCGTCTTTTAACAGTTGTTTCTGCTGATGCTCAACTTATCGTAGTGACAATGTATGTAAAAAATAATGGGGCAGATTATTACATGTAATAAGTTGTCATGCCTCAGTAATTTATGCGTACTCAGTGATATGGTTACCAAATCGCATTTTTGCTTCATTCTAGATTACGCTAAAGAAATTCGCGTAGCAGCCAGAATAGCACTCAAGTGTTAAGTTTGTGTTAACGCATCATTCAAGTTCATGATTAAAAGGCTTCATGGCAATCGTCTGGCTAATATCTACCCACTCTTTTGACCGTGAAATCAAGATATTAAGACCCGTTTTCACAATCTTTCTACTAATCCTGAACATAAAGCGATAAATTTTATTAAATATAGCCTGCAAACGTATGGGAATAGTGGATCATCGGTTATATTTTCAGTAGGTTATAGGTAGCTATGTATACCTAAAGTAGCAAGAGTTTCTACTCTGTGTAAAAAAGGTATAGCAAACACTGAGCTGCAAGGCTCTGACGGTCATCGCTATCTCAGGATGACGCTCATCTTATTGACAGGTGAAAAGGGAAGATTATGCGTATTGGTATACCCAGAGAGCGGTTGGCCAATGAAGCCCGTGTAGCAGCCACGCCGAAAACGGTAGAGCAGCTACTGAAATTGGGTTTTACCGTGGCGATCGAAAACGGTGCTGGCAAATTAGCGAGCTTCGATGATGCGGCATTCCAGCAGGCTGGAGCCGAAATTGTTGGTTATGAAGATATTTGGCAATCTGACGTCATTTTAAAAGTGAATGCGCCAGAAGATGAAGAAATTGCCCTGATGAATCCGGGCAGTACTTTAATCAGCTTCATTTGGCCTGCACAAAACCAAGATCTGCTACAAAAACTGGCAGAGCGTCAGGTCACCGTTATGGCGATGGATTCCGTGCCGCGTATTTCTCGCGCCCAATCCCTCGACGCCCTGAGCTCCATGGCAAACATCGCGGGTTACCGTGCCATTGTTGAAGCCGCACACGAATTCGGGCGCTTCTTTACCGGACAGATCACCGCAGCAGGTAAAGTTCCTCCTGCCAAAGTGATGGTCATTGGTGCTGGCGTGGCTGGTTTAGCTGCGATCGGCGCAGCGGGAAGCTTAGGTGCCATAGTGCGCGCCTTCGATACGCGCCCCGAAGTGAAAGAGCAAGTACAAAGCATGGGCGCCGAGTTCCTTGAGCTAGACTTCGAGGAAGAAGCCGGCAGCGGCGATGGCTACGCTAAGGTGATGTCTCCGGCGTTCATTAAAGCTGAGATGGAACTGTTCGCCGCTCAGGCGAAAGACGTGGATATTATCGTCACCACGGCGCTGATTCCGGGTAAACCTGCCCCACGCTTGATTACCAAAGAAATGGTTGAGTCCATGAAGCCGGGCAGCGTGATTGTCGATTTGGCGGCGCAAACCGGCGGTAACTGCGAACTGACAGTCGCGGACACGGTAACCGAAACGCCAAACGGCGTGAAAATCATAGGCTATACCGATCTGCCAAGCCGGTTGCCAACCCAGTCATCTCAGCTGTATGCCACCAACTTGGTAAACCTGCTGAAACTGTTGTGCAAAGAGAAAGACGGCACGCTTAACGTTGATTTCGACGATACCGTTATTCGCGGTGTTACCGTCGTTAAAACCGGTGAAGTGACGTGGCCAGCACCGCCAATTCAGGTTTCTGCTCAGCCAAAAGCGAAAGCGGCTGAACCTGTTGCGGCAAAAGAGCCAGAGAAACCGGCTTCTCCATTCAAAAAATATATCATTCTTGCCGTCGCCATTATCCTGTTTGGTTGGCTGGCGAATGTCGCACCAAAAGAGTTTCTTTCGCACTTTACCGTTTTCGCACTTTCGTGCGTGGTCGGTTATTACGTTGTGTGGAATGTCAGTCACGCACTGCATACGCCATTGATGTCGGTAACCAACGCGATTTCAGGGATTATCGTGGTGGGGGCGGTGCTGCAAATTGGCCACGGCGGCTGGATCACGTTCTTTGCTTTTATCGCCGTGCTGATTGCCAGCATTAACATTTTTGGTGGATTCACCGTGACTCAGCGCATGCTGAAAATGTTCCGCAAGAACTAAGGGGTAACACATGTCTGGAGGATTAGTTACTGCAGCATACATTGTTGCCGCGATCCTGTTTATTTTTAGTCTGGCGGGTCTGTCTAAACACGAAACGTCCAAGCAGGGTAACATTTTTGGCGTTGTCGGGATGGCCATTGCGTTGATCGCAACCATCTTTGGCCCAGATTCCAGCAACGTTGGCTGGATCATCGTTGCCATGGTGATCGGTGGTGCCATTGGTATCTATCTGGCGAAGAAAGTCGAAATGACCGAAATGCCAGAGCTGGTTGCCGTATTGCACAGCTTCGTGGGTTTGGCAGCCGTACTGGTCGGCTTTAACAGCTTTATTGAACACCAGCCGGGTTCGATGGAACATGTGATGGAAAACATCCATCTGACCGAAGTGTTCCTCGGTATCTTCATTGGTGCGGTCACCTTCACCGGTTCTATCGTCGCATTTGGTAAACTACGTGGCACGATTTCATCTAAGCCACTAATGTTGCCAAGCCGTCATAAGCTGAACCTGGCTGCGCTGGTTGTCTCTTTCCTTCTGATGGTATGGTTCGTTAATACCGGTAGCACCAGCGTTCAGGTCATGTGCGTACTGCTGATGACAATCATTGCTCTGGCGTTTGGTTGGCATTTGGTGGCCTCAATTGGCGGTGCAGACATGCCGGTTGTGGTTTCTATGCTGAACTCCTATTCCGGTTGGGCCGCAGCGGCTGCGGGCTTCATGCTCAGCAACGATTTGCTGATCGTGACTGGTGCGTTGGTGGGTTCTTCCGGTGCCATCCTGTCTTACATTATGTGTAAGGCGATGAACCGCTCGTTCTTCAGCGTTATAGCCGGTGGTTTTGGTACCGATGGCTCTTCAACGGGTGAAGATCAGGAAATGGGTGAGTACCGCGAAACTACGGCTGAAGAAGTGGCTGAACAGTTGAAAGGCTCTTCATCTGTGATTATCACCCCAGGCTACGGCATGGCCGTGGCTCAGGCGCAGTATCCGGTGGCAGAAATCACCGCGAAGCTGCGTGCGATGGGCGTAAAAGTTCGCTTTGGTATTCATCCGGTTGCCGGTCGTTTGCCAGGACACATGAACGTATTGCTGGCAGAAGCAAAAGTCCCGTATGACATCGTGCTAGAAATGGACGAGATAAACGACGACTTTGCTGATACCGATACCGTTCTGGTTATTGGCGCGAATGACACGGTAAACCCAGCGGCAATGGAAGATCCACGTAGCCCAATCGCCGGTATGCCGGTGTTGGAAGTGTGGAAAGCGCAGAATGTTATCGTGTTCAAACGCTCAATGAACACCGGCTATGCTGGCGTTCAGAACCCATTGTTCTTCAAAGACAATACCCAAATGCTATTTGGTGATGCGAAAGCCAGCGTGGAAGCTATTCTGCGCGCGCTGTAATCACCCTCAGGTATAAAACACAAGGGCCGCAATTGCGGCCCTTTTTACATCTATTATTAGCTACTCATCATCATGTTCATCGTCGTCATCTAATTCCACCGGAGACTGGAAGCCATCAGGCTTAATGGCCAGCAGGTCACACTTCAGATGGTCGATCACATGTTCTGCGGTATTGCCAATAAATGCCGCGGAGATACCGGTTCGCCCTAGCGTACCAAGCACCACAACGCCCGCGTTCAAATGTTCGGCAACGTCAGGAATCACTTCTTCAGGCAGGCCTTTTTCGACATGCGTACATTCTTCTTTCATGCCAAATTTCTGCCGCAACGCTTTCATCGCCAGCAGATGCTGTCCGCGAATCGCATCGTTATAAATACTCGGATCAAAGTCCGGCAGTTCGATGGCGATATTAATTGGCGTAACCGGATAGGCGCCGACCAAGTGCAGAGAGGTATGGTCCACGTGCTCCGCCAGTTCGAGCGACTCTTTCACTAATTTAATGTTAAGCGGGTCATGGTAGGGCTCTTCGCTCGATAGATTCACCGCCACCAGCGCTGTACCGTGCTGTGGCCATGGCTGGTCTTTGACCATCCACACAGGGCAAGGACATTTACGTAATAAATGCCAATCGGTAGGGGTGAAAATAACGGATTCTAAGCGATCGTGCTGATGCGCCATCTTGAGCAGCAAATCGTATTTACCGCTGATGACTTCCTGAATAATCGCTTCAAAAGGACGGTTATGCCAAACCACTTTGATATCAATCGGCACGCCAGCTTCCAAATAATAGCGGCACTGCTCTTTGATCCACGCTGAACGCTGGCTGATAACGCCCTGACGCATGGAGGTGCGCTCATTTGGCGATAACAGCGTTGTCATTTCATAGGAGAAATCATAGATAGACAGGAACGCGGTAATGCGTCCACCGTTTCGTTGGACCAGATAAACAGCACGACGTAACGCCGGTTGATCATCCTGATTGGGGTCAATAGCCACCAGAAGATTCTGATACTTCGCCATACCGCCTCCTCGCTAACCCAAAAAATGTGCGCATGGCACTGTTTTATCGTCCAAAGGACAAAACCATACAATAGGCCTTACTCGTTAAGAGTAAACCATGATGAAAAAACAGCGATGGTTTACTTTTACGCCATTAAAAATCAAAAACTTAAAATCCATATACAATCTATGCTTTTGTAAATGATTTAGATAGCGAATCAACTGTAGCAGTACAACAACAGGATGTGATGATAAGTGTCTCACTTTTGAAGAAAACTTATGGGGATTCACTGAAAAAGTTATCGAATACAACGTAAGAGGGTATAAGCGCTGGGGAGTTAAGCTTAGCTGAGAGATGCTGTTGGGTACCTAGCCTGTAAATACAGGCCTTATGTTTATGCCTCGATCAGCCGCTTGAACAGCAGTTGCTGAATATCTTGGCGCTGCGAAAGAATTACGTGGACGGTAATTCTTTCTTCAGTAGCTGAATAAAGAATTCGGTAACCATTCGCAGTATTGCATTCACGATACTTATCACAGCCGATTTTCACGAGTTCAGGTGCGATTGGGCAGCCTTGCGGAAATATGCCCACTTTGTTTTCAAAATCATCGAGCATTTCACCAACGATAGGGCGAGGGTCGATCTGATTATACTGAAGATAATAAACAATATCATTCAGTGTACTTTTCGCCGTTTGAGTATATTCAATGCTTAAAGGCTGTTTTGACATAAAACTCTCCAATCACTTGCAGATTCACCGATCAAGATCTGCCATTAATTGGTCACGAGAATAAACACGGCCTTCAGCCTTATCTTTCTCAGAAATCGTCAAAAGCTTAAGGAGCGCGATAGCATTATCTCGTTGCTGACGATCATCATAAGATTCAACAACATAAGCCGGTATACCATTCTGGGTAACCACCAATGGTTCCGATAGATCTAGCGCTGCAGCATTTTTCTTTAAATAGCTGATAGTTTCGATTCTCATAATGGCTCCTTTTTATTGAGATCTAAATATAGACCAAATTCAGACCAACGTAAATGGTGGGGTAGTGGCGCGTATGTTTTAGTTGAGTTGAACGATGGGCGCTATGGGCACATATAAACAAAAAGCCCACATCTTAAGATGTGGGCTTTTTAAATTCGGTTAGATAACGCACTGAGCAACTACACGTTCGATTACTCGGTGGTTGAGCGAGGATTACCTGCCAGCAACGAAAGGGCGTCTACGTCTTGAATGGTGATGTATTTGCCTTTAACGCTTAAAATTTCACTTTTCTGGAAACGACCCAGCAGACGGCTGATGGTTTCAACGGTCAGACCCAGATAGTTACCAATGTCGCCACGCGTCATGGTCAAACGGAACTCACGCGGCGAGAAGCCACGTTGGGCAAAACGGCGAGAGAGGTTATAGATGAAGGCTGCCAAACGTTCTTCGGCATTTTTCTTCGACAGCAACAGGATCATGTCCTGATCGCCTTTGATTTCACCGCTCATCAAACGCATCATCTGCTGACGCAGGCTCGGCATTTTACCGGAGAGATCGTCCAGTGTTTCGAATGGGATCTCACAAACCATTGAGGTTTCGAGTGCCTGAGCAAAACTTGGATGTTGCTGGGTACCGATAGCATCAAAACCAACCAGATCGCCCGCAAGATGGAATGCGGTAATCTGTTCATCACCTTGTTCGGTAATGGTGTAGCTCTTGATGGTTCCGGAGCGAATGGCATACAGCGATTTCAGCTCGTCACCGGCTTTAAACAACGCCTGACCTTTCTGAATCGGCTTTTTACGCTCAATGATATTGTCAAGCTGATCCAGCTCGTGCTCATTAAGAGTAAAAGGAATGCACAGCTGGCTAATGCTGCAATCCTGACAATGGATCGCACAACCGCCAGACTGGATACGACGAATGACGCGCTTTTCCGGAATCATAGGTAATGCCCAAGCAATATTGATATTGGTCAATTTTAACATCTTTTAGGGTAGAGAATAAACCCTGTTGTTGATCCAAACGATAATTCCACGATTAAGTCGGCCTAAATTTAAGAAATGTGACCGAAATTAAGTTCTTTTTATGTGACAACGTCACTCAATAAGAATGAATTTGTTGTTATGTTGTGAGTGAATTATTTTCAGTGTTAAATTTTAGCAAAGAAAATAACCATTTAGTTTTCTGCATGAAGTCGAAGTTTCATCGATAAAAGTCAATGGCGGTGCGGTTTTGAGCGCAGCATGTAAACCTTGAAGGTTAATAATTTGTCTCTATTCGTGAAATAACGGTAGCGCAGCCTAAATGAAATTTAAATAATTTCTCATAATGAATATTTTTTTCCTTTTTTGCGAACTCACAACATAAATGAGCAAAAGAGAAACGGAAAAAATCACTGTCCGGCTCACGTTTGGCTTACTTAGTTCAATAAGCTATATCAGACCATTTTTGATTATTTGGCCCGTTCAGCAAAACGCTTTAAAAATGGCGGATGTTTTCTTGTTTAAAGATAGGTCATGAACTTCCAACAACTGAAGATCATCCGCGAGTCTGCGCGTTGCAACTTCAATCTCACCGAAGTCGCTAGCATGCTCTATACCTCCCAGTCGGGAGTAAGCCGCCATATCCGTGAGCTAGAGGATGAGCTGGGGCTGGAAATTTTTGTGCGCCACGGCAAGCGTATTCTGGGGCTCACTGAACCGGGTAAGGCGCTACTCACTGTGGTAGAAAGAACCTTGGACGAAGCCAGCAATATTCGGCGCATTGCAGAGGATTTCACCCAGCAATCGTCAGGTATTTTAGTCATCGCCACCACGCACACCCAAGCGCGTTACAGCCTGCCTCTGGTATTGAAAAACTTTCGTCAGCGATTTCCACAGGTGCGCTTAGTGCTCAATCAAGGCTCGCCGCAGGAAATTCGCACCATGCTGCATAACGGCGATGCGGATATTGGTATCGCCAGCGAGTGTTTAACGGAGTCGCCTGCCATTGCCGCTTTTCCGTGGTTTAACTGGCAACATGCGCTTTTAGTTCCACGAACGCATCCGTTGGTTGAACTGCCGATTACGCTGGAGAACGTTAGCCAATTTCCTTTAATTACCTATCGGCAAGGCATCACTGGGCGCTCACGTATCGATCAGGCGTTCAGTGCGGCGGGGCTAGCACCCGATATCGTACTTAGCGCCCAGGATTCGGACGTGGTCAAGACTTACGTTGAACTGGGTTTTGGCGTTGGGATACTTGCTGAACAGGCATGTCAGAGACTGGAGACTCATCAATTGGTAACGCTTGATGCAAGCGCTCTTTTTGCGCCAAATACGGCGTGGATTGGGGTGAGGAAAGGGCAGATACAGCGTGATTATGTCTGGCAGCTAATTGAATTATGTAATCCAGCATTAACCCCAGCGCAAATAAAAACGCAGGTGATGCAGTTCGAAGACCCATCGGTTATTGATTATCAAATTTGATTTCAGCCATTGAGCATTACGGTGATAGCTCTGTATAAAGCGTGAGCTATCACCGCACTTCCCGAATTTTAAAACCTCTAGCGATGATTTAACCGCTTCGACAGCTTGTCTCCGCTAAACTGCAACACGGTGACCAATGCAACCAGCGCCACAATCACCGTAAACATAACCTGCGTATCAAAGCGCTGATAACCGTAGCGATAGGCTAAATCACCTAGCCCACCGGCACCGATGGCACCGGCCATGGCGGAGGCGTTGATCATGGTCACCAAGGTGATGGTGAAACCACTGACAATGCCCGGTAATGCCTCGGGTAGCAAAACGTGCCAAATGATGTGCAGTCGTTTGCATCCCATCGCCTGCGCAGCTTCTACCAGACCATGATCAACTTCCCGCAGGCTTACTTCTGCGATACGCGCAAAGAAGGGTGTTGCGGCCACGGTCAACGGCACCACGGCGGCCCATACGCCGTAGGTCGTTCCCACAATTAACCGCGTGAAAGGGATCAGTGCGACCATCAGAATTAAGAAAGGCACGGAGCGAAATAGATTCACAAACCAGCCCAATACCTGTTGTATACGTGGCGCTTCATAGAGTCCGTTACGGCTGCATACCACCAAAATCACAGCCAGTGGGAGGCCAATCAGCAGCGCCAGCAGTGATGAAACTCCCACCATCAATAGAGTATCAATAAATCCTTGCCACAAACGATCAAGCTGAATAGACATAGCCCAATGCCTCCACGCGGGTAGCGACTTTTTGCGCTTTGTTAATCAACGCCGTAGCACCAAATTGGGGAATTGCGGTCAGTAAAACGCTGCCGACGGTACGCTGTTGGATAACATCCAGAGAGCTGCTGATAATCTGCACGTCATGGCCTAAGGCCTTTACCAACGCGCTTAGGTTTGGACGACTCGCTTCAAATCCGCTGTAGCTAAGCCGTAATAACAGCGCGACACGCGCAGATTTTGGGTGCGGATGTAATTGAGCTTGGATATTCTCCGGCAGACTCTGTCTCGTCGGCGTGAGCAAGGTTTGTGTGACCTCATGCTGAGGCTCACCAAAAACCTGCCAGACATCGCCAGACTCAATCATTTCGCCATGTTCGAGGACGACTACGCGGTCGCAGATTTCACGGATCACTTCCATCTCGTGGGTAATCAATACAATCGTGAGCTTTAACGTTTGGTTGATGCTTTTAAGCAATGCCAGAATAGAATGCGTAGTTTCAGGATCGAGCGCCGAAGTGGCTTCATCACACAGCAAAATCTCGGGGTCATGCACCAAGGCTCGGGCAATACCTACACGCTGTTTTTGTCCTCCTGAAAGCTGCGCGGGATAAGCATTATGCCGCGCCTCTAAACCCACCAACTTCAGCAGGCTATCGACCTTTAATTTTCTTGCCGCTGCGCTCACGCCCGCTACTTTGAGCGGCAGCTCGATATTTTCACGTACGGTTTTGGCCGAAAGTAAATTGAAGTGCTGGAAAATCATGCCGGTACGGCGTCGAAAGGCAACCAGCTCATTTTCATTCAATGCGCCAATATTGACACCGTTCACAGCCACCGTTCCCGATGACGGATTTTCTAAGCGATTCAGCGTGCGAATCAGAGATGATTTTCCTGCGCCGCTGCGGCCGATAATGCCAAATATTTCACCGCGCTGGATAGTCAGATTAATGTCTTTGAGCGCCTTCACGCCGTTGGCGTAGGTTTTATTCAGATCCGCTAACACAATATGATTGTAGGGAACCTCAGGCACATTTTCGGTTTCTTGAATCTCTTGCTGTTCTAGCACCGCTGGCTCCCGCAGGCTTTCTGCCAGCATAGCGGTGTTGAACATCGAGAGTTGAAGCGCCGACAGGCGAAGCATAGAGAGATTCATCATGGTTATGCGCTCCAGCCAGGCTGATACAGTTTGCCGTAAAATGCGTCCAGTTTGGCGCGAACAACCGGAGAATGCTGATAGATATCAACGAATTTACGCAGTCTCGGGTCGGCTTGATGTCCATCGCGGATCACGAATTGAATGATGTACTGTGGATGGTCAATGCCGTCAAACAGCAAAGCGCTTTCCGGTGCCACGGTATTGGCCTGACGCAGATAGCTTGGATAGCCCTGAGCTAAGTCCACGTCGTCGAAGGAACGAGACAGTTGCACTGCTTCAATTTCTATAATCTGAATTTTCTTGGGATTGCTTATGATGTCATCTTGAGTCGCTTTGTAATCCACGCCGGGTTTCAGAGTAATTAATCCGGCTTTCTGTAACAGCAATAACCCGCGTCCGGCGTTTATCGGATCGTTAGCGATAGCGACTTTCGCACCGACTGGGAGATCGGAAATCTTGCTGTATTTTTTTGAATACAAACCCACGTTATTAATGATGGCGGGCGCGTATGGAACGAGATGCAAACCACCTTGCTGATTGGCATTTTCCAAGAAGGGCTTGTGCTGGAAAAGATTAACGTCAATATCACCATTTTCCAGACTTACGTTGGGCGCGATCCAATCACTGAACTCGATCAGCTCAACGTTCAAACCTTGTTTTTTCGCTTCGGCAACGGCCACCTCAAGCGGCGGTGCGAATGCTGCCGTGGTGCCTAGTTTTAACGGCCCTTCGAACTGAGCGGCGGCGAATACGCTCTGAACACTCAACAACAGCGTAACGGCCAAAGTTCCGAGTTTTACGTGCGCTAACTTCATGGTTCCACCCCTGTAAATACCAAAATTAAGATGCTTGTTTTAACCGGCAAAAGCTTGCAAAGGCTGCGGTTGATAACGTCGTTTAGCGGCTGGGTGCAACGCAGTAAGCTGCGCACCTTGGCCAAAAAGTTTGTGCCGCAGCGCGCCTTCGGCGTACTCGGTTTTGTAAACGCCGCGTGATTGCAGTTCAGGCACCACTAAATCGATGAAGTCGCGGTAGCTGCCGGGATTAACGATGCGCGTTAGGTTGAAACCATCCACGTCGGCTTCATCAATCCACACTTGTAGCGCATCCGCGACCTGCGACGGTGACCCGACAATGACGGGATAACGTGCGCCCAGTGAGTGCTGTTCAAGCAGGCGACGTTTAGTCCAGCCGCTGAAAGCCTTGGTTACGGATTCGATAGCCTCAACTTTTCCCGCCACGATAGGCTCATCCAAATCAAACGAAGCCAAATCAATACCCGTTGAGCTGGAAAAATGTGCCAATCCGGCTTCAGGGCTGGCATAGCGCAGATACTCCTGATGCTTTTCTTTCGCCTCAGCTTCGGTTTTAGCCACAATAACGCCCACACCCATGAACACTTTGAGTGAGTCTGCACGACGACCCGCCGCGACGGCAGCCTGGCGCAGTGTATTGACCTGAGCTTTCATGGCCTGAGGCGTAGCGCCATTCACAAAGGTGCATTCCGCATGGCGAGCCGCGAATTGAATGCCTCGTTTGGAACTTCCCGCCTGATAAAGCAGCGGAGTGCGCTGCGGTGATGGCGAGGTGAGGTGATAGCCTTCAACGTCAAAAAATTCACCATGATGTTGAATAGAGTGAATTTTAGTGCTGTCTGCATAGATTCGGTTTTGACGATCGGCCAGCAGCGCATCTTCTTGCCAACTGCCTTCCCAAAGCTGGTAAAGCACATCAAGGTATTCATCAGCCATATCGTAGCGACGGTCATGCGGGATCTGCTGAGTTTGTCCCATCGCTCGCGCAGCGCTGTCGAGATAACCGGTCACAATATTCCATCCGGCGCGCCCTTGGGTCAGGTGATCCAGCGTGGACATCCTGCGTGCAAACAAATAGGGCTGCTCGTAGCTGAGATTGGCGGTAACACCAAACCCTAAATGTTGTGTAACGCTCGCCATAGCCGGCACCAGCAGCATCGGATCATTCACGGGAAGTTGAATCGACTCCCGCGCCGTTAGACCAATGCCTTGCTGGTATACGTCGTAAACCCCCACGATATCGGCAATAAACAGGCCATCAAACAAACCGCGCTCGAGTAGCTTCGCCAAGTCGAGCCAATAGTTCAGGCTATTGAAATCCGTCGAGCGATCCTCGGGATGCGTCCACATACCGTGATGAATATGCCCAACGCAATTCATGTTGAAGGCATTCATCAAGATCTGTTTTTTAGGCTGGCTCATCAGATTGTCCCTCGGCGCGGCGGACGTTGCCCATTGAGATAAAAATTCCCAACCGCATGGTATTTCCAGCGCACCGGATCGTGCAGGGTATGGGTACGCGCATTGCGCCAATGGCGATCGAGGTTATATTCGCGCAGCGTGGAACGGCTTCCGCCTAGTTCAAAAAGAAGATTACCGGCCGCTAGCGCCACCTCGGTGGTATATGCGCGCGCCTGTGCAACATCAATAGAGGCCTGAGCCACGCTATCCGCCGTTGAGTTATGTTGGGCGGTATCAACCGATAAACCGGCTATTTCCAGCAGCGCATCACCCGCGCTCAGGCGTGCGGAAATACGCCCGATTCGTTCCAGCGTCAAAGGGTCTTCAGTGGCGGCACCCACGCCTGAGTCTATCCACGGGCGTCCATGCTCACGCACAAACGCCAGCATATCTTCGTATGCCGCGCGGGCGATGCCTTGATCGATGGCGGCATGCAGCAGCTGTGCAAATGGGCCAACGGTGGTTGGACGCTCAAATGCGGTGTGGAAAGGCACGACGTCGTCAATATCAACTTCACAATTATTGAGTAACACCGTACCGCTGCCGGTAGTGCGCTGACCAAAACCTGACCAGTCATCAATAATGGTCAGCCCTTCAGTCTCTCTAGGTAAGAAAATCAATACTTCGTTGCCGTCTTCTCCCAGTGCCAGAACCGGAATGCGCTGGGCATAAATTGCGCCGGTGGCATAAAACTTACGGCCGGAAAGCAGCAGTTTATCGCCGCTGCGATGCAGATGAGTCCGACGCGTATGGGCATTCGGTGTGCCAAATTCAGCCAATGCATTACCCAGATGCACACCGTCTAAGACCTCCTGATATAGCCGTTGCTGTTGCGCCTGAGTGCCATTGATACGCAAGACTTCCAAGGCATAAAAATGATTTTGCGGCACCTGTCCAATAGAACCGTCAGCCTGAGCCAAACGGCTTACCACCTGTGCCAAAGTGGCACATGACACATCAGCACCGCCGAATTGAGCCGGAACTGTAATACCCCCTAAACCACTGCTGAACAGCGTATGCAGTTCACTGTCAGGCAGGCGTCGTTCCCGATCACGCAGCGCTGATTCGACGGAAAAAGCCTCGGCTAAACGTTGTGTGAGCGCCAATATTTGGTCTGTAGTTTCTAATCTGGCCGCAGGCGTTTGCGGGGTAACTTGTGTTGTCATAGCAAAATCATCCTGTCGTTGAATTAAATCCAAGAGTGGCGGGCAGGGAATATGCCATTAAGGCGATACTGGCCGATGGCGTGAAATTTCCAGCGCACCGGATCGTGCAGCGTGTGGGTGCGGGCGTTGCGCCAGTGGCGATCTAAGCCAAATTCGGCCAATGTCGAGCGACTACCTGCCCACTCAAACAGTTTTTCACTGGCCGCGAGGGCGATATCCGTGGTTAAGACTTTGGCTTCTGCCACGGCAATGGAGGCATAAGCGGCACTTTCTGCCGTTATTGGCGCAGATTGCGTTTGATCCAAGATACTCGCGGCTCGTTTCAACAGGGCATTCGCAGCATTCAGTTCGATAGTTAAACGACCAACGTCGGCAATGATGTAAAGGTCGTCGCTGTTACGTTCAACGTTGGCATCAATCCAAGGGCGTGAACGTTCGCGTATAAATGATTTTGCTTCTTCTAAGGCTCCGTGGGCGATACCCGCATCGATAGCGGCCTGAATAAGCTGAGAAACTGCGCCCTGAATATTCGGCTGCTGTGAAATAGGGGCGAGGGCAATGACATTCTCTGGAGCAACTAACGCGTTGTGCAGCTTAATTGTTCCGCTGGCGGTAGTGCGCTGTCCCATACCTGACCAATCGTCGACGATGTGCAGACCTTCCGTGTGTTTAGGAATAAAAGTGATCACCGGTTGTTGATTATCATCGATAGCTTTAATCGCCACCCAATGAGCAAACAATGCACCGGTAGAATAAAATTTCTCACCGTTTAATACTAAGCCCGCTGCGGTTTTGGTTAGCCGCGTGCGCATGTCTAAAGTATCTTTCGTTCCGCGCTCTGGGCCGCCATTGCCAATTCGCCACCCTGCGAGTACAGAACCGTATAATCGTTTTAATTGTTCTTCTGATGCCGTAATACTTAATAGTTGCAGAATGCCAAAGTGATTTTGCGGTATTTGCCCCAGCGCCGGATCAACGGCGGAAATAATTCGAAAGACTTCAGCAACGGTGGCGAAAGAGAGCTGCGGCCCACCAAATTCCTTCGGAATAGTGATACTGCCAAGACCGCTATGCGTGAATAAATCGAGCGCTGCGTGCGGTAATACTCGCTGCCGGTCACGGTGCTGAGCCTCTTCAGCGGCAAATTTTGCCACCTGCTTGGCGGCTTCTATCGCCTCACGTTCGGTGGTGATTATTTTGGCTGGAGATACCGCCGAATTAGTTTGGTATTTATTTTCATCAGGCGTTAATACGGGCATATATTATTCCTTATGGTTCTTATCCAAAATTTAGGCAATAGCAACCCGCATATTGAATATATGAAAATTTAAATAACGCTAGATATTGGGTTATGACTTATTACGTTTGGTTATTTCTCTTGCCTTGAGCTTATGCCGTGCCAAGAGCGCTTAATTCGATAAAGATATAATTAACGCAATAATGTAATCGGATAGTAATAAGTATTAACGCTTTATGTAAAGCAGTTGCTTAGCCTTATTTCAGCAATGCTTAGTTAATTTTTGATTTTAGATTGCGTGTTCGCTTAAGATTTTGTTCAAACCAAATGACTTCGCAATGGGTATAAATCATCGATAAGGGCCGTTATGACGTCTCCGGCAGACAATATTATCCAGTTATACCAGCAAAACTCCGCCTTCTGGGATTCCCAACGCAATGGTGTTCGGGGAGATTCGCCGCGCTGCGAGGTTCCTTGGCTAGAACGGTTTCTCGCACAGCTTCCGGCCCATGGCCATATTCTGGATATTGGCTGTGGCAGCGGAGAGCCCATCGCGGGGCACTTTATCCGGCAGGGATTCACCGTCACCAGCATCGATGGCGCTTCGACGCAAATAGCGCGTTGCCGAGAACGTTTTCCACAGCAGCGCTGGTTGGTCAACGACATGCGCGAATTAGATTTAGGTACGCGCTTTGACGGGATCATTGCATGGGATAGCTTTTTCCATTTGTGTCAGGCCGATCAGCGAAAGATGTTTGCTATATTTCTCGCACATGCCGCCGATAAAGCCGCGCTGATGTTCACCAGCGGGCCAGAACAGGGAGAAGCGATAGGGGAATTTTGTGGAAAACCGCTTTTTCATGCCAGCCTCAGTCCAACAGAGTATATAAGCCTGCTTCATCAGCACGATTTCAGCGTGGTAGAGCATCGCATTGAAGATCCAGAATGTGGTTTTCATACCGTTTGGTTGGCGATTCGTGGCGCTTAAGCTGAATAAATCACACATTGTGAGCGGGGATTTCTTGTGAAGTGTAAATTCCCGACTACAATAGCCACGTTTTCGCCTTTTCACTAAGACGGTTTATCCATGCAACGAAGCGATGTTTTGCCTAAAATTACTCATAAAAACAAGATTGAATTATTAAGCCCCGCACGCGATGTTGCTATTGCTCGCGAGGCGATTCTACACGGCGCTGATGCCGTTTATATCGGTGGCCCAGATTTTGGTGCGCGTCACAATGCAGGCAATTCGCTCAGCGACATCGCTGAATTGGTGGGATTTGCGCATCGATATGCGGCGAAGATTTTTGTCACGCTGAATACCATTTTGCATGACGATGAACTGAAACCGGCGGAACGTTTGATCCATCAGCTTTATGAAGCGGGAGTGGATGCCCTTATCGTTCAGGATTTGGGTATTCTCGAATTGGATATCCCACCGATTGAGCTGCACGCCAGCACCCAAACCGATATTCGTAGCGTTGAAAAAGCAAAGTTTTTATCGGACGTCGGTTTTTCGCAAATCGTTTTAGCCCGTGAACTCAACCTGAATCAAATAAAAGCCATCAGCGATAATATCGACGCTACCGTTGAATTCTTTATTCACGGCGCGCTATGCGTGGCTTATTCCGGCCAGTGCTATATCTCGCATGCTCAGACCGGCCGCAGTGCGAACCGTGGTGATTGCTCGCAGGCATGCCGTTTGCCTTATACGCTTAAAGACGATCAGGGGCGCGTGGTCGCTTACGAAAAGCATCTTCTGTCGATGAAAGACAACGATCAAAGCCAAAACCTAATCGCATTAATTGATGCAGGCGTGCGCTCGTTCAAAATTGAAGGGCGTTATAAAGATATGAGCTATGTGAAAAACATCACGGCTTATTATCGCCAGCACCTTGATGCGATTATGACGGCAAGGCCAGAGTTGGCTCCGGCGTCGATGGGGCGCACTGAGCACTTTTTTGTCCCGTCTCCGGATAAAACCTTCCACCGTGGCAGCACCGATTATTTTGTTAACCAGCGCCAAATGGACATCGGCGCATTCGATTCCCCTAAATTCGTTGGTTTGCCTATTGGTGAAGTGCTGAAGGTCGGGAAAGATCACGTTGATGTGAGCGTGACAGAGCCGTTGACCAATGGCGATGGACTGAACGTATTGATTAAGCGTGACATTGTCGGCTTCCGCGCCAGTAAAGTGGAAAAGATTGCCGCTAATAGTTTCCGCGTTTGGCCAAACGACATGTTGGACGCGCTGAAAAATCTGCGTCCGCATCATCCGCTAAACCGCAATCTGGATCATAACTGGCAACAGGCGTTGCTGAAAACGTCAAGCGAGCGACGTATTGGCGTCAAACTACGCCTGAGCGGAAATGAAAATAAGCTGATGCTAACAGCCAGTACGATGGACGGCGTTAGCGTTAGCCAAACGCTGGAAGGCTTCTTCGAAATTGCCAAACAGCCTGAGAAAGCCTTCAATAGTTTGCACGATGGCCTCGCTAAGCTAGGCCAGAGTATCTATTTCTCAGAGGGCATCGAGATTAACCTGCCAGCAGCGTATTTCGTGCCTAATGGTTTGCTCAATCAGCTACGTCGCGAAACCATAGACATGCTGACGGAAGCGCGTTTACATGCCTATCAGCGTGGCAGCCGTAAAGCCGTAGCTGAGCCAGCGCCGGTTTACCCTGAAACTCACCTGACATTTTTAGCTAACGTGTATAACCATAAAGCGCGCGAGTTTTATCAGCGCTATGGCGTGCAGTTGATTGATGCCGCCTACGAGGCGCACGAAGAAAAAGGCGATGTTCCGGTGATGATCACCAAGCACTGTCTGCGCTTTGCCTTTAACCTGTGTCCTAAACAGGCCAAAGGCGTGCAGGGTGTGAAGGGGCGAGCGTCGCCGATGCAGCTGGTTCATCAGGATGAAGTACTGACGCTGAAGTTCGATTGCAAACCGTGTGAAATGCACGTGATAGGGAAAATCAAAAATCACATTTTAAAAATGCCGCTGGCTGGCAGCGTAGTGGCATCGGTAACGCCTGACGAATTATTGAAAACGTTGCCGCGTAAGTCAGCGACTGTGGCGAAAACGAAAACTCGCCGCTAACAGTTTTCTGTAAATGCGGTAAATAGCACGTTAATAATAGAGCCTATCCACCAACCGGAGAGGCTCTATTGATCTCCAAACCTACCTTCTCTGACGGGTTATATTGTCAATATCCGCGCAGGATAGACCAATATCTTTCAGCTGCTGCGCACTCATCCGTTGTAAATCGTTATGCGCTTTTCTTCGCATATGCCACGTTTGCCAATGCTGGTACAGCCCCATGAAAAACAGATAAAACGGCGACTGTAAAAATGGTTTCTTGGCTTGGTTTTCATCATATCCCATCATGCAACTCCTCGCGGTTTCGATGCAAATATCATTGCGCGAAGTGAACACACATCACAGATACAAAAATAACCATTATTTAACATACAGATTGCGCATTATGCGATCTGAATGGTCAAAATCGCGGCCAACTGTACTGGTTTTCGCCTGACATTTTAGCGAATAACGATCTTAAGCAACGATTGGAAAGGGCAACGATGACGCGCTATCAACATCTCGCAGATTTATTAGCACAACGAATTGAAGCTGGGCTATATCAAAGCGGCGAGCGCTTGCCCTCGGTTCGAACGCTGAGTGATGAACATTCAGTGAGCATCAGCACCGTGCAACAGGCCTATCACCTGCTTGAGGATAGGCAGCTCATCACGCCACAGCCACGGTCGGGATATTATGTTACGCCCCGCAAACATACGCCGCCCGCACCGGCGATCAGCCGTCCAGCTCAACGTCCGGTAGAAATAACGCAGTGGGGATGTGTTCTCGATCGCCTTAATGAAGAACCTGATAACGATGCCACTCCTTTCGGCAGCGGCTCACCGGATATGTGCCAGTCCACAATGGCGCCGTTATGGAAAGCGATGACTCGGCTTATGCAGGCGCAAGACAGCCGAGTATTAAACTACGATCCTGTGTACGGTTCTCTTGCCCTGCGCGAGCAGGTGGCACGTTTGGCCATTGATTCGGGATGCCATTTAAATCCTGCTGATGTCATCATCACTCATGGTTGCCATGAGGCGCTGATTGTGGCAATTCGCGCGGCGTGTCAGGAAGGCGATATCGTTGCGGTGGAATCGCCGGCCTTTCATGGGATCATGCAAAAGCTGCGCGGCTCTAAAATAAAAGTCATTGAAATTCCCACTGACTCTAGCACCGGTATCAGCGTCGAAGCCTTGAAGTTAGCGCTTGAGCAGTGGCCGATTAAAGCTGTGATGTTGGTGCCTAACTGTAATAACCCACTGGGTTTCATCATGCCAGAGCAACGCAAGCGGGAATTATTATCGCTGGCGCAATGCTACGATATCGCCATTATTGAAGACGATGTGTATGGCGATTTAGCCTTTGAATATCCTCGTCCTATCACGATAAAATCGCTGGATACCGATGGACGCGTATTGCTGTGCAGTTCTTTCTCGAAGACGGTTGCACCGGGGCTTCGCGTTGGTTGGATTGCGCCAGGGCGCTATTTTGATCGCGTGGTCTATATGAAATACACCGGAACCGGCGCATCGGCTTCGCATCCACAGTTAGCTATTGCGGAGTTCATCAAGTCAGGAGGGTATCAAACTCATCTGCGACGTATGCGTAAATACTATCAGCAGAATCTCGAGAAATTTACCTGTCGAGTGAGAGAGTACTTTCCCTGTGGTATCTGCGTTAGTCGTCCGCAGGGTGGATTCATGATGTGGATTGAGCTCCCCGAGCATTTTGACTCCGTGCGTTTAAGTCTCGAACTCAGCGAAGCCAAAGTGCAATTTGTCATTGGCTCGCTGTTCTCTGCATCGGGGAAATATCGAAATTGTTTGCGATTAAATTACGGACTGCCTTATAGCGACAAAGTTGACCAAGCGTTACGAAAACTGGCCAAGGCGGTTGAATGCGCCATGTTGGAGTGCCAGCTGCAAGTAGCTGAGGAAAACCGCCAAGCTCCTGCTAATCGCTAATGAAATCTAAGTCTTGCGCGTAAAAATCAATGGCTTTGCGAAAGGCTGAAATGGAATCATCCTGTGTGGTGCTGGTGAGCAATAATAAAGTATCACGCAGGGCGGTTTTAGCATCGCCCATACTGTATTTGGCTAAGGCGTAAAATACCTGTAATGCTTTGTCATCAGGAAATTCAGCGGTTGCGCGCGTAAGCAAATCAAACGATTGCTGATAATGTCCGGTTACTCGATAGGTGCTACCGAGCCCTAGATAGGCTTCCTTTAAATCAGCTTTAGGTAATCCCAAGGCGATCGCTTTTTCATAATAAGGGATCGCACGATTTTCCTGCCCTAAGCCATCACAGGCCCATGCCGCATAGTAATGCAATAGCGCTGAATCAGGCTCGATGGCTAATTGTGCGATAGCGGCATCTAATGCAGACGCATAGTTTTGGGTTTTCAAGGCAGATAAAATCATATTTCCTCGCAGGTTAATAACCTTTCGCTAAGACTTCTGCATAGCGGCGGAATATAAATATGCACCACATCAGAGAAGCCAGCGCCAGAACAGCGCCGATATAGCCGATATTGGCCATGCTTAAATGAATACTGACCTGATTACCTAGCAGCGCGCCCGCGCCAATGCCGATATTAAAAATACCAGAATATAGCGACATGGCTACGTCGGTTGCATCGGGCGCCATCGCCAAGACTTTCACCTGCATGCCCAGGCCAATCGTCATGATGGCGATACCCCAAACGACACACAGCAAAGCAATCCACATTGGGCTGGATGCGGCAGGAAGCAGTAAGACTAAGCTCAGCGTCAGCAGCACAATGGCACCAATGATTAAGGTAGCAGGGTGCTTATTTCCTAACATACTGAACAGCACGCTGCCTATGATCCCCGCAGCGCCGAGAACCAGCAACAGCATGGTGGCGAAGCCTTGGCTCATCAGCGCAACACTTTGAATAAACGGTTCAATATAGCTGTATGCCGTGTAGTGCGCGGTAACTACCACGACGGTGAGCGCGTATAAACACAGCAACGCAGGGCGCTTCATTAAGATTGGAATGCTTTTGAGCGAACCTGAATGCTCGCTGGGGAGTTTAGGCAACAGCTTAATGACACAAATCAACGTCATGGTAGCCACAATGCCAATAACCATGAACGTGGTTCGCCAGCCTAAATACTGCCCGATAACGCGGCCAAGCGGCAGCCCAAGCACCATCGCCAAGGCGGTGCCCGTAGCTAATAAGCTCAACGCTTGCGCTTTCTTGCCTGCCGGAGCTAAACGAATAGCCAGCGAAGCGGTAATTGACCAAAACACCGCGTGAGCCAGGGCAATGCCGATACGCGAAAGAACGAGGATCCAGAAATTCCACGCTACTACCGAAAGCGCATGGCTTGCGATAAACAGGATGAAGATCTTCACCAGCAGCCCGCGTCGCTCCATTTGGCTGGTCATCAGCATGAACGGCAATGACATCAGTCCCACAACCCAAGCATAAATAGTCAGCATTAGGCCGACCTGCGCGGTGCTCATCGAGAAACTGGCTGCGATGTCTGAGAGCAAGCCAACGGGAACAAATTCAGTGGTGTTAAAAATAAAGGCGGCAACGGCAAGCGTAACCACTCTTAACCATGCGGTTTTGCGGGAGACTGGAGTTGGGTTCATGGCACTTACTAAGGTTAGGAAAACAGGAGGAAACTTTTCGGTAACTAGCATACTGCGAATCGGTCACAATTTATAGCGCCTAGGACAATGACATCGAGAAGAAGCCGCCAAGCGCTTAGCTCTCTGATAAATAGGACTTAATTTATTTATAGTGTAAATAACTCAAGTTTTATTTATTCAGGCCGTTATTTAGTGTGCTGTTTCAATAAAAAACATAAGTCTGGCATATCTCTCTTCTAATCAGGGCAAGCTATCATGTTCGACTCTATCCGTTCACGTATTCTGGCTGCTTCTACCGCCATCGTTATTTGCTCTCTTTGTATCAACACATATCTTAACTACTCGATTGCGAATAAATACAACAATAGCGCAATTGATAGCACGCTTGAGGCTGTCTCCTCTAGCCATAACCGTGCCATTTCCGACTGGGTGGCAAGCAAAAGCCGGTTGGTCTCAGCGCTTACGCCACATGTTACCTCTCCTGATCCTATGCCATTGATGGTGCAAACCGCCAACGGAGGTAACTTTATGGGAATTGATATTGGCTATCCTAATAAGATCGATATTTCATCGGTGCCTAACAGCGTTCCTGAAGGTTATGATCCCACCACGCGACCTTGGTATATCCAAGCCGTAAAAGCGGGTAAACCCATTGTCACTGAGCCTTATGTTGACGCTAACACCAAGAAAATGGTGGTCACGTTCGCCGCACCGCATATCGAAAATGGCATTCTGAAAGGCGTGGTGGAAGGGGATGTCACCATGGACAGCGTGATTGAAAACGTGCGTTCCATACATCCAACGGAAAACAGCTTTGGCATGCTCATCGATGCGGCTGGCAACATTATGGCGCATCCCGATGAATCGCTGACCCTCAAGCCGTTATCCGACATTGCGCCTAGCTTAGAGTTGTCACGTTTGCTGAATGCACGTTCACCGATTGAATATGACATTAACGGCAGCGCCAAACTTTTACTGGCACAGCCTGTAGCAGGAACGCCGTGGTTTACCGTAGTGGCAATGGATAAAACCGAGGCCACGGCCGGAATGCGCTCATTGCTGACCACGTCATTAGTGACACTGCTGGTATTGATCGTTGCTGCCGCTGTGATTATCGGCGTGATTGCCCAGCGTGCGCTAACACCGCTGATTAAGATCCGTGATGCAATGGATGCCATTAGCTCTGGCACTGCGGATTTAACCCAGCGCTTGCCAACCAACGGCAAAGACGAGGTTTCACAAATTGCCGGTTCGTTTAACCGCTTTATTGATAAGCTTAGCGACGTGATGAAGTCTATCCGTAGCAGCAGTGAGTCCGTGCGCGTTGCGGCCAATGAAATTGCTTCAGGAAACCAAGATCTCTCCAGTAGAACCGAATCTGCGGCGGCTAACCTTCAGCAAACGTCCGCAGCGTTGGAGCAAATCTCTTCCACGGTGGCGCAGTCGGCAGGCGCGGCGAAACAGGCAAACAACGCGGTACATTCAGCCTCTGCGGATGCCTCTCGCGGTGGTGAAGCGATTGCCAAAGTCATCAGCACGATGCAATCGATTGAAACCGCCTCCGGCAAAATTGGTGACATTACCGGCGTCATTGACGGCATTGCTTTCCAAACCAATATTCTGGCGCTGAACGCCGCCGTGGAAGCGGCTCGAGCGGGTGAGCAAGGGCGCGGTTTTGCGGTGGTCGCCGGTGAAGTGCGCACTCTGGCGCAGCGAAGTGCGCAAGCGGCTAAAGAGATTAAATCTCTGATTGAATCGACGGTACGCAGCGTCGCATCCGGCTCAACGCAGGTGCGTCAAACCAGTGAAACCATGACGGATATCGTGACCAGCGTTTCCGCCGTCACAACGATAATGTCGGAGATCACCAACGCCGCCGATGAGCAAATGCGCGGTATCAATGAAATCAATAAAGCCGTTACCCATCTGGATACCATGGTGCAGCAGAACGCCGCGTTAGTAGAAGAATCGACGGCGGCCTCCGGTGCGCTGTTGTCGCAGGCCAATGATTTGGTCGGCGCCGTGGGGCAGTTCAACGTATAACTTGGTTATTGATTCGCGATTAATTCAGCTTAACATCCCCCGATTTGGCGGAGATGTTAAGCTAATCCCTCATCCCAAACGGCCTCGCGTATCTTAATCGCTTTGGATAACAGCCCCAACGCATAGAACCTGTCGGCGATGGTTTGCTGATCGCGCATCACGGTTGTATTTATGGCACGCGGCTCATGTTGACGGCGAGATAATGCCAGCGCCAGCGAAGCCTGTGGCAGGCCTAATTCTTGCGACAATAATTGCGCCGCATTTTCTGGATACGTGGCGATAAATATCCCGGTCTGTTTGAGCTCATCTAAAACAATCTTGAGCAGGTCTGCTGAACGTTGGGCAAAATCGCGGCGCGAGAGATAAAACTGCTGATTGAGTACCTTTCCGTGACCATCTTCAATAATGCGCATGTCGCCAGAAAGTTGCGCATCGCTCAGCAACGGATCCCACATCATCCACGCATCAACAGAATGAAAGTCTGACGGAGTCAGTGGATATCGTAGCGGCGTATAGTTCACTCGAACATCGTCGAGCGTGAGGCCATGCTCATCCAACATTTGCAGCAACAGATAATGCACGTTAGAGCCGCGATTCACCGCAATACGCTTGCCGCGTAGATCTGAACAGTGGTAAATCGGACTGTCTTGAGCAACGACCATAGCCACGCTGTGGGGAGAAGGTGGTTCGTAGGCGACATAGATGAGCGAACTGTTTTGTGCCTGAGCCAGTATAGGCGGAACTTCACCCGTCGCCCCAAAATCGATCTCATTATTTTGCAGCGCGTGCAACAACTGCGGGCCTGCCGGAAACTCACTCCACAGAACCATAACGCCTTGTTGTGAAAACCTTTTCTCTAGGCTTTGTCGAGCTTTAAGCATGCCTAAATTCCCAAACTTTTGATAGCCAATGCGCAATTCACGTTCAGTTATCAGGCCCTCAGATAATGTATAGCCGCGGGGCGATAGGCGCTCTTTTTTGCGTGATTTGATAAGCCCCAGATTCGCAAGATGAGTGCGTAACGTATTCCGGCTGATACCCAACATAGCGGCGGTTTGCTGCTGATTGTTATTGTTCATACTGAAGGCATGCTGTATCAGCATATCAGTGATTTTCTGAAACAGCCTTGGCGTCTCTTTTTCTAGCTGCGAGCGAATAAAAAGGGCAAGTTCATCGTCATCAACGGCTTTATCATTAGTGACGCTGTCACTTTTCGGGGCGTTGAGTTTTAATATATGGGGCTGTATCTGCAATTCTTGAGTGAGCAGCACTGCGTTGTGCAACGTATTTTCGAGCTCTCTCACATTGCCGGGCCAGTGGTAAACGGCTAATGCCTCAAGCGTATCCTCCGCTAAGGTAAGATGCGGGCGCCCTAGGCGATAGGCATATAAAGCCAGAAAATGCTGTGCGAGCGCAGGAATATCCTGTGGGCGCTGGCGTAAAGGTGGCAACGTAACTGCGGCGACATTGAGGCGATAATAGAGATCTTCACGAAAGCGGCGCTCTTTAATCGCATCGGCTAAATCAACGTGCGTGGCTGCAATAACCCGCACATTAATGGAGATCGGCGTTCGTGAACCCACACGGGTAATTTCTCGCTCTTGCAGTACGCGTAACAGCTTGACCTGTAGCGACAGGCTAAGTTCGCCAATTTCATCCAGCAATAAAGTCCCGCCTTCAGCGGCTTCAAACCAGCCCTGATGACGATTTAGCGCACCGGTAAACGCGCCTTTCTCATGCCCAAATAACTCTGCTTCCGCCAGACTTTCACTCAAGGCACCGCAGTTCACCGCCAAAAAAGGCTGTTCGTTGCGTAGGCTATGGTGGTGAAGATAGCGCGCCACCACTTCTTTGCCGGTTCCTGTTTCCCCAACGATCAGTACGGTAGCATCGGTGGGAGCAAGTTTATCCAGCACGTTTTTAAACGCGATAGAAGCGGGATCGACCAACACCGGCTGTGATGAGGGTAACGGCAGCGGCATAACTCATTTCCAAAATGAATGCGTAATGTGATTGAACATATCTCATCAATGCTCTTGCGGCGAGATGCCGCAAATCTCTATTTGCTGCATTTGCAGCAAATAGACGCCGCTGTTGTTGCATTTGCAGCATGCTGCAGAAAGCAAAATAATTTTAATTAATTGATTTTTATCAAAAATAAAAACCTATCGAGTTGGCATGTATCGTGCAATTTGTTTTATAACCAAAGAGATTATTTCAATAGATATTCTTTAAATATAGTTATAAAGGAAAAGCATAATGAGTGAACAACATCAATCTGGCATTAACGTTTTTTGGTTCCTTCCAACCCATGGTGATGGACGTTATCTTGGGACCGCAGAAGGAGGGCGTTCCGTTGATCTTCAATATTTACAACAAATTGCGGTAGCGGCAGATTATCTTGGCTACTACGGCGTATTGATTCCAACGGGGAAAAGCTGTGAAGATTCATGGCTTGTCGCGGCGGCACTAGCCCCCATGACGAAACGCCTACGATTTTTAGTCGCTGTTCGTCCTGGATTGCAACCACCCAGCTTGGCTGCGCGCATGGCTTCAACGCTTGACCGGCTTTCTGAAGGGCGGTTGCTGATTAATGTTGTCACCGGCGGAGATCCTGTTGAAAACAAAGGTGATGGTATATTCCTTAATCACTCCGAGCGTTACAACGTCACGAATGAATTCCTACACGTCTACAAAAAACTGCTCCAAGGCGAGAAAGTCGACTATGCCGGAAAGCATATTCAGGTTGAGGGCGCAGAATTGTTGTTTCCACCTGCTCAGCAGGATGGTCCTCCGCTGTATTTTGGCGGTTCATCGCCCGAAGCTATCGACGTTGCGGCCAGTCAAATTGATACCTATCTTACGTGGGGGGAGCCGCTAGACTTAGTTGCTGAAAAACTGGCTACCGTACGTCAGCGCGCTGAACAAGAAGGACGAACGTTGAAATATGGCATCCGTCTACACGTTATTGTGCGCGAAACCGAAGAGGAAGCATGGGCTGCCGCAGAAAAACTGATTAGCCACGTGGACGATGACACCATTGCCGCCGCACAGAAAATTTTTGCTCGCATGGACTCATCGGGTCAAAAACGTATGAGTGAGCTCCATAACGGATCTCGGGATAGTTTGAAAATTGGCCCCAATCTGTGGGCGGGCGTGGGATTGGTACGCGGCGGCGCAGGCACCGCACTGGTTGGAAACCCGCAGCAGGTTGCCGACCGTATTGCTGAATACCAAGCGTTAGGCATCGATAATTTTATTTTGTCTGGGTATCCGCACCTAGAAGAAGCCCATCGTTTTGCCGAGCTGGTGATGCCGCTGTTGACCTTAAATCATACGCCAGCGCAGCGTGCTCAGAGTATTAATACCGGTCCTTTTGGTGAAACAATTGGGGGAGCTCAACGTCCAACGGCTAAAAAGCCGGACGCTGTAAAGCTCTGATTACCGCAAGCAGTAAAATCCACCACGTGCAGGGAAGCATTTGTGGGTGGAATAAGGGATAATTAGCTGATTAATTCTGGTAATTGATATGGACACGCTAATGAATTCTGAAACAACTCACATGACACGCGACGGCGATTACTTCACGAAGAAATATGAATTAACGTCTACACACTCTGAAGTGCTGAATGCGGCTAAGATCGTCCCCGTTGGCGACGCACTAGATCTGGGCTGCGGCCGTGGCCGTAACTCGCTGTATCTGAACTTGAAAGGGTTTAACGTTACCGCGTGGGACAAAAATGCCATGAGCATCAACAGCCTGAATGACATTATTCAAGCTGAAGGTCTAAAAAATATTACGGCAACGCAGGTTGACCTCAATACCCATCGCTTCAGTGGAGAGTATGATTTCATTCTTTCAACGGTGGTGTTTATGTTCCTTGGGCGACCAGAAATTCCGGCCATTATTCGTAACATGCAAGACAGCACGCGCATCGGTGGTTACAACCTGATTGTGGCCGCGGTGGATAGCCCTGATTATCCTTGTAACGTCCCGTTTTCATTCACCTTTAAACCCGATGAGCTGCGCAACTATTACAGCGGTTGGGAGTTTGCGAAATACAACGAAGACGTAGGGGAACTGCATCGCGTCGATGAAAACGGCAACCGCATTAAAATGCGTTTCGCAACGATGCTAGCGAAAAAAATCAGCTAAGGCAGCCAGCTAAGCTAAATAAGCAAAAGGAGCTTTAGTGATAAAGCTCCTAGACAGGTTGGGTTAGCTAGTAGTAAACGCACTCGTGTTTAACCTCTGGGCTGGAGTGCATGACGGCCAGAATCGCATTCAGCATGTGATCAACATTTTGCGGTGGGTTTCTCTGCTCAATTCTGCGCACCCATTCTTTGCCATCAATATGTTCTCCCGGCCGCACCAGAAAGCTGTATTTCTGCACCGCAAGCTGGAAGCTCTCTTCAATATGATCGTATTGCGCACAGTGGCAGCAGTCGACAATCAAAATTCCTGCAAACGTACGCGTTAAGCCGAAAGTATTCATAAGACACCTCAGAGAGGAATAAATGACTACTCTTTAGGTATAGCATTTTCATATGGCATTTGTGTTACAGGCAATAAATATAGAGCCATGATGATTATGAAAAGAGTATCAATGGCTCTACGGTGCGCCGAACGTTAGGCCATCGCGGGTTTAGCCTTTATCGTTTTCATCAGCAATATCGATAAGAAGATCAAGATAATACCGCTCCATTGAACGATAGAAAGGCGTTCACTTAGGAAGACGAAACCGAGTAAAACTGCGGTAACAGGATTAAATAGCGATATCATCGACATGGTATGTGGGCCAAGGAGCGTTACCGAACGTGTCCAGCACCAGTAGGCAAACGCGGTGTTACACACCACCAACCACGTTAGGCCAACCCAGGTTTTTGGGGTAGGTAGTGCGGGCATTCCCGCAAGCATGAATGCAAAGGGCAGCAAAATAATCCCCCCAAGGAATAGCTGCCAAGCCGCAAGACCAAGCTGATCGTTAGTGGGCCAACGTGATATCCACAGAGACGTTTGCGCCATCAATAACGTGCCTAACAACGCAGCAGCCACGCCAATAATGTCTAAATTAGCCGAAGGATTCAGCAGCAGCATTACGCCAACTAGCCCTAATACCGCCAGTCCAAGCTTGGATAATGCCGGTTTTTTTCCTTCCTGAATCCATTGTAATAACAGCACCATCAGCGGCAGCGTTGCTCCCAATGTGCCCGCTACAGAGCCAGGTAAGCGATGCGCGGCAATAAACAAAAGCACAAAGAAAAGAGATATGTTACAAATGCTTATTGCAAACATTCGGCTCCATTTTAACGGTGACTTTGCTGGATGAATCAGCAACAGTAAAATACCGGCAGGCAGGGCACGGAAAACCGCAATCCAGACCGGCGAGATGTCTTGCAGGAAATAGCCAACAACGGCGTAGGTACTTCCCCAAAGTAGCGGAACCATAAAAGCGATGAGTATGTTCATATTTATCTTTTTAAAAAGTTACTTTCGTGAAAGATAAGTTAGTGGCGAAATAGAAATAAAACAAGTATCTTTTTAAAAAGATATCTTGGAGGGGCGATGACACAGGATCACGTAGATAAAATTATCGAGCAATGGCAACGCGAACGGCCTGATCTCGACTGTTCTCCGATGGGTATTATTGGACGAATGGCGCGTATGGGGCAGCTACTCTCAGGCAAAGTTACCTGCGTTTATGAGCAACACGGCTTAGATACCATCGAATTTGATATTTTGGCTACGCTACGCAGAAGCGGGGAGTTGATAACCCCGACGGATCTCTATCAAACGGTCATGCTGTCTTCCGGCGCGATGTCGGTACGCCTTGAACGGCTGGAATCGCGGGGATTGGTGTTCAAGCAGCCCAATGCGCATGATAAACGCAGCTGCAAAATAGGGCTGACAGAAGAGGGGCTGAATGTCATAGATAGGGCGCTGGAACATCATGTTCAGAATGAAAAAGAGATCCTTGAACCGCTTACAGCCACCGAAAGACAGCAATTAGCCGATCTTATGCGCCGCTGGTTGCTGCATAATGAACCCGCTGAGTAATACCAGCGATAAGCAAAATTTTACGAGTAGACCATACTGTTAAACCTGCGCTTTTCGAGTCATTAAGGGGATATTTTGAATAAATCACAAGAGACTATGCATCTCACGGCGTCCGAAGCACTTGATCGACTTGAATTACTGTATGAGTCAGCACTGTCCGCGCTGCGTACTGCCATCAGCGATTATATCAATGAGGGAAAACTGCCAGACGTAGGAGAAAGGGCAAAAGGACTATTTTCCTACCCACAGCTGAGCGTTAGTTGGGATGGGAAATTTCGCGATCATCTCAGAACGCGCGCCTATGGGCGTTTTTCTCGAACCGGTCAATACAGCACAACTATCGCACGCCCAGCGCTATTTCGTGAATATTTAGCGGAACAGTTAGCCTTATTAGAAACCGAATATGGTGCTAGCTTTGAAGTGACACCGTCACAACAAGAAATGCCGTATCCGTTTGTTATTGATGGTTCAGACCTTGTTCTGGATAGAACCATGACGGCAGGGTTAGCACAGCATTTTCCAACCACCGATCTGGCCAAAATTGGCGATGGGATCACCGATGGTTTAGAAACGGGGACGGATTTCTTCCCGCTGTCGCACTTTGACGCGCTGCGTACTGATTTCTCTTTGGCACGCCTCAAACACTATACCGGTACGCCTGCCGAACATATTCAGCCTTATATTCTATTTACTAACTACAGCCGCTATGTTGATGAGTTTGTCAGTTGGGCTTGCGAGCAAATTCTTGATCCGAATAGTCCTTACGAAGCGTTGTCCTGCGCCGGTGGGAGCTATATCACCGCTGAAACAGCAGACCCAGAGAAAACCACCTCAGATTTAGCGTGGAAGAAACACCAGATGCCTGCCTATCATCTGATTTCATCGACAGGTCAGGGGATCACGCTGGTTAATATCGGGGTGGGTCCTTCCAATGCGAAAACAATCTGCGATCATCTGGCAGTTCTCCGCCCACACGTCTGGCTAATGATTGGGCACTGCGGTGGGCTGCGTGAAAGCCAAGCGATAGGCGATTATGTTTTGGCTCACGCTTATCTGCGTGACGACCACGTATTAGACGCCGTTTTACCGCCTGATATTCCGATCCCAAGCATAGCTGAAGTGCAGCGTGCATTATATGATGCGACCAAGGCAGTCAGTGGAATGCCGGGAGAAGAGGTGAAACAACGACTTCGTACCGGTACTGTAGTGACGTCTGACGATCGCAACTGGGAGCTACGTTTCTCCGCGTCGGCGCTGCGCTTTAGTTTAAGCCGCGCAGTGGCTGTGGATATGGAGAGCGCAACAATTGCCGCGCAAGGCTATCGTTTCCGCGTTCCATATGGCACGCTATTGTGCGTATCGGATAAACCGCTGCATGGCGAAATTAAGCTACCAGGCCAAGCCAACCATTTCTATGAGGGCGCAATATCCGAGCATTTACAAATTGGTATACGCGCGATTGATTTGCTGAGAGCCGAAGGCGATAAACTTCATTCACGTAAACTGCGCACCTTTAACGAGCCGCCGTTCCGTTAAGATTTTTAATATGCTGAAAACCCACATCTGTGGGTTTTTTCATATTCATCCGTGGCCCATTGACGAAAAGTTCATCTCCTTGTGAGCCTGTGTTTAGATTCAACATTTACACAATACAGCATGTTCGATACCATTTAACCGAATTTGCCGTAAGGAAAATAGGTATGAACCTTCCACATTTGCCTCTGCTCAAACACCCTCGAATCTCTAATGACAGTAATTATCTGAACGAGTAATTACTGCCACGAAATCAAATCGTTCCGTGGCTCTTATAAAGAAAAGGATGAGTCATGAAAGAAAAACATTGGTCAAAGACCGAGCTATTGCACCTCTCGGTAACTAACCCTAATATCATCGTTAAAGGCACACACAGTTATTACAGCGATTACTGGGACGACGGATTTGAACGCTCGGTTGTTCGTTATCTGCACGGTGACGCTGTTAGCCAAAATTGGGAGCCTTTAGGCTATATCGATAAATTGTTCATTGGCGATTATGTCTGCATCGCTGCAGAGTGCGTGATTTTAATGGGTGGAAATCACAATCACCGGACTGATTTTATAAATCTCTATCCCTTCATGGAAACGATATACGACACCTATCAACATAAAGGTGACACCGTTCTTGGTGATGCATGTTGGTTAGGAATGCGCAGTATGTTGATGCCTGGAATTACCGTGGGTGAGGGTGCCATTATTGCTGCGGGAAGCGTCGTAACCAAAGATGTTCCACCGTATGCCATTGTTGGTGGCAATCCGGCAAAGCTGATTAGGTACCGGTTCTCTGACGCAGATATTGTTCGGATTTTAGCGTTGAATATTTATAGCAGACCTGAAGCAGAGATTGAGAAGATTAAGCTATTGCTCAGTTCAAACGATCTCGACGCATTGGAACGCGTATTGGCTTAGCTATCTGACATGTCGTAACGGTTTCGTTGAAACGAGATAAGCCGTAAAACGCGAAATGAAAAGCCTAGCAAGTGACGCTGGGCTTTTTTGTCTGCTTTATATAGGTTTCAACTGACGAAATCTGGCCGGTAATCCTACTGCTAAACGCTCAGATTTCACGTAGCGCAACCAGTTGGTTTTAGCTCCTAAGAGTAGGGGAAAGCATTTAGTGAAGCCTGGGTATAGAAACTGATAGAAAAAACTCAGTGAGCTGTAGCTATAGGATGGGTGCATGAAGTAATTGGCATCTGCTACATTCAATTTAACATAATATACATTATACGAACCAAGCAATATGTGTGCGTTAAGCTGTTGAGCTGATGTTCAGAGCAAGGCTGTTCAAAATCGTTACAATAGCGACACCATCACTAACAAGAGCTTATCAATATGTATGAATCAAAAAATATGCCCGTGATTTCGATTGGTGCGTTTTTAAAACGTCTATCACTACATTTTGGTGGTGCTCTTCTTCTAATAATTACTACTTTGCTTATTGGCGTCGCAGGACACATGATTTTTGACACCAATATCAATTGGCATGATGCGACATTAAACAGTGCGTTTATAGCGAATGGCATTGGTCCATATATTATTCCTCAAAGTTTAGCGGGAAAGGTTTTCTTTGCTTTCTATGGTATGTTTACCAGCCTAGTGTTTATGACGACCTTGGGATTAGTGCTGGCACCTATTGCTCATCGGATACTGCATCAGTTTCATCTCGATGCTGAAAGTTAAGCAATATTATCGAAAATGGTCACAAGAAACCCAATCCGATGATTGGGTCTCTTCATTCAAGATCGCTCTATCCGTGTATCATCAATCCTTCTTCGCTTTGTTAGCAAAGAAAATGTCAGACTGAATATCTTTAGTGCGGATGGTGAATACTTCGTTGGTCAGATCTTCGGTGAGCTTCTCTGCATCGGCCATGACACGGAGATTGAAATCATTCAGCATTTTATCTGCGGCGGCTTTGTCGGTTTTTGCCAATTTTAGATATTGCGCTTCCGTTTCTTTTTGTTGATTCGCAACTTTTGCTTCCCAGTCTAGATAGGCTCGCTGGACGACCGGCGCAAGTTTTGGATAATCCGTCATGACCAGCGTTTGTAGTTTGCGATACTTCCAGTAAATTGACTGGCTGTCAGCGTGATCTGAACCGGTGGCGTAATTGGCTGGGAAAGACGTCAATCCACTGTAGTAAGGAACAAACGCAGTTAAGTCAGCCATTCCTAATCCCACATAGGTCACTTCACCGATTTCTTTCGGTAACTCAGGACGAACCTGCATGACATGTGCTTCATAGGTTCTGAACACGCTGATTGGGCGCCACTCTTCTTTACCATTCAGCCCGTTCGAGTATGGATCATGTTTCGTGCCTTGGTAATGATTACGCAAAATGGACTTAACTTCATCAAGCGTGACTTTCTTTTCTGGCGTGAGGAAAACAGGAGACTGTCGCCCTTCAGCCATAACTTGCTTAACCGAAGGGTTTAATTGTTTCTGTATTGTCCAGACGCGCGGATCGTTATAGGTGCGATCGCGTTCATCGTCTCGGGTATAGGCTTTAGAAAAATTAAATTTACCGTCTGTTTTAGGCTGATAAAGCCCCTTTTCTACCGCAAACTCAACCAGATTCTTTGATCCCATAACGTTAGGATCTTTAGGGTCATAGTTTTGTAAACGTCCCTGATTAGCGGTAGCAAAGTATTGATTATTCGGCACTCGCTGTGCCATCCATTGATGGCCAGTGCCGGTTTCTAAGTACCACAATTCTTTCTCATCGACCACGGCAACGCCAAATCCCTCGCCTGCCCCTTTGGTTTCGATGATATGTCCAAGTAAAGCCACGGCCTCGCGCGCAGTTTTGGTTTGCGACAGCAAAATATCAGGAATATCGTCTTCGGTAATTCCCGTTTCTTCAACATAGGGTTCGAATGCAAGTGCTTTAGGTGAGGCAAAAATAGATTCAGTCCCACTCACGCCAACGCCGGCTTCATTAAATCCAGTCGCACCATGTAACTGTGTTTTCCAGTTTGGCACCGTGGTATACCGTAGTGAATCTTTCGGTAAAGGATAAGTAAAATCATTTGCGCCGTTATGCGCTTTCGTACTATATATTCCTGTTTGGTTCTGTTTTGCCGGATGAATAACAAAGTGCTGCGCCTTTAAAGCATCACTATCCGCGCTGCGTGCAACAATAATTGAACCATCTGCTGTAGCCTCATTACCTGCTAAAAATGTGGTGCAGGTAAAACCTGAGGAGACTAATGCCATATTAATGGATAAAGCAATCACGCACTTTTTAAAAGAATACATTCCTGTTCCTTATTTTCCTGATTTAATTAATTATCCTTTGCTATCAGTCAAACTGAAGCGCTGGAAAGTTCCTGCAATGAAATAAGGGTAGCAATGAGTGAGATGTGATTACCGTGACAATGCTCCCAAGGCGATTGAGCAGCCTTAGGATTATGCACACATTTTTAGATAAGTTGGTTTTAGCGTAGAAACAAACAGAAAAAGATTAATTTAAGATCATGACTACGTTTTTTAAGTCATTGAGGAAAGTCATATATTGATCATTAGAGATGACTTTTTTGCTGCTCAGAACCACTAATTTATGATCGCTAATCTCTGAATGGTAGCTTGGATGTGCATGAGAATAACTATTTTCTACAAAACCAAGACCTTGGTAGAAGCGTAAACGCCTGTTAGCAATTTCGGTTGTCAATGGATCTATTTCTAAGATTGTCAGTGGGTTTTGAGCCAAAAAACATTCCAGAACCTTTTTACCATATCCCTGAGAACGCAAATTTGGGTCTATCGCCAAATGTTCGATATAGACATAGTCTTTAAATTGCCAATATCCAATAAAACCAACGAATATATTATTGTGATGCCAGGCAGTTAAATAATAACTATCATTATCAAGTGCTGCTTGTTTCGCCCTTTCGTCTCGCTTTTCATGATAAGGAAAAGCACTTTCATAGAGCTCATCCACACTTTTATAAAGTGGGTTATCTTTTTTTTCTATGCGTTTAAGGCTAAACATTAATATCCTTCTTCTGAAACAATCGAGGGCGATACATTAAAGCTTCTTAATATACCGCCCTCGCAGGGTAATTCCAATCAAATCATCATACCACTGGGGGCTTCTCTCTTATATTACGAATAAGCCCCTTACACAATACAATGCCCGCGCCGATCAATCCACCCAGCAATACGGATAGGATTAATATTAGCGATTTTTTCGGTGCATCTTTAATGACAGGTAATGATGGCTGTTGTGAGAATGAAAATGCTTCGAATTTGTCATTGCCACTATCGCTGAGTTTAATCTCGCGCAGCGCCTGTAATGTCTCACGGTTGGAGTAATAGCCATCGCTTAAATACAACGGCCAAGAAGTTTCATTGGCAATAATTGTTTTTAACGCAGGCTCCCCGAGCATAAATAGCATTTCATCAGAGAGAGCCGTGACCTCTTTAACCGTAACGTTCTTGGTGTTGGTGGCTTCAGCCACTTTTAATGCTTCTGATAAAGCATTTAAACGGCGCGCTTTTTTCTCCTGAGCAGTTTTGATCTGAGCATCTAATGCAGTATTGATTGCCTGCATTCTCACTTCTAATGCTTTCGCTGCGTTTGAGTAAAAACTACTTGAGGTTTGTTTATTCACTTTGTTTAAAACAGCAACTAAGGACTTTTGCGCATCCTTCGCCGTTTCAGCGCTAAAACTCACGGTATATGAATCGCTACTCCCTGAGTTTGTCGGCTTAATATCTAAGGGTTTTTCAGGTAAGAACGTCAAGGTTTCAGCAGAAACACGTGACACAAAGTTAGCAAAAACATCATTGCTAATATCCTTGCTATTACCAGGGTCAATAACAGCCACAGCAGTAGGATAATCGGCTAACTGCCCTAGCTGTGGTGGTGTAATAATCGCGGTCGATGTCCATTTCTCTTTTGCAACGGCAAGATAGCCAATAGCCAAAACAATCGCAATGCAAACAGTGGTAATGATTGTTTTCTTTCCATTCCATAACTGCAACAACAGGTCAAGCAGATCAATCTCATCAGTACTGTTTTTTTGCTCAAGACTCATAGGATTTCCCATACAAACTCATAATTACATTAGCTGACATTGCTCTCAAACAAATAATATATCGCCATTTTGATTTAAAGCGATTGTTATATCGTGTACGTATATGAATAGCGATAGTACTAAATCTGTAACCGGTTCTCAATGGAACAACTCTCTGTTATGCCTATATTTTGGCTAGGAAAGTTCCGTATTTTTAAGTATAGATGCACGCCATTATTCTGCCCGCGTCATGGCAATTTGGTCTGCTTCTGGTAGATTGAGAGGCCTGCACTTTCGCTAAATTAACGAGGCAATTGAGAATGAATATATTTGTAACCGGAGCAACCGCAGGGTTCGGTGAGGCTATCACGCGCAAATTTATCAAGAACGGACATACGGTGATTGCTGCCGGTCGCCGTTTAAGTCGTCTCGAAGCGTTAAACGATGAGTTAGGTGATGCTTTAACTATCGTGCAACTCGATGTGCGTAATCGAGCGGCAATACAGTTAGCTTTAGAAAGCCTTCCCGCTGAAAAACGTCACATTGATGTTTTAGTGAACAATGCTGGATTAGCATTAGGCTTAGAGCCTGCGCATAAAGCAAATGTTGATGATTGGGACACGATGATCGATACCAATGCCAAAGGCTTGGTGAACATGACCAGAGCAATTTTGCCTAATATGGTTGAACGTAATGTAGGTCATATCATTAATATTGGCTCAACCGCAGCTAACTGGCCGTATGCCGGTGGTAATGTGTACGGCGCGACAAAAGCGTTTGTTAAACAATTTAGCCTAGGTTTACGCGCAGACCTGCATGGCACCAAAGTACGGGTTAGCGATATCGAACCTGGATTGGTTGGCGGCACGGAATTCTCTAATGTTCGCTTTAAAGGCGATGAAGGTCGCGTAGAGAAAACCTATGAGAATGCTAACGCTTTAAGCGCAGATGATATTGCTGAAGCTGTGTATTGGGTCGCTACCTTACCTGCGCACGTCAACATTAATACCATTGAAATGATGCCGGTTAGCCAGTCCTTTGCCCCGCTGTCGGTCTATCGCGGCTAAATTTAACTTCATTGTAAATTTCTGTTTTTTGCACTAAACCGTATCGAAACCAACGTTTGCGCAAACTATCAGCGGAACTGACAGAGTGCTATAGTGTCTTCATATCGAGAATGATGACCTTAAAGACGGTCGTTGTGAAAAGAGGATAGCTAATTTGAAACTGAATAAATTGCACATGGCCGCTCGTTGGATGCCTTTAGCCGCAGCGCTCATCTTGGGTGGTTGGCAGGCTTCTGCCCTTGCAAACTCTTGCGCATCTGGCAGTACCTGCGTCTTTGGCTCAAGCGGTGGTCAGGATAACTCGCTGACCAAAGAAGATGCTCGCCAGCAGAAAGAACAATGGGATGACACGCGTTCTCTGCGTAACAAAGTTAACACCCGCGTTGAGAAACAGTTCGACAAGTTCGATAAAGCCGTCGATCTGCAAGACTCATGTGAAAAAAGCCTAAACGTTAATGCGTACTGGGAACCGAATACCCAACGTTGTTTAGATAGAAATACTGGACGCCCGCTTAATCCATAAGCATTAAGCTTAAACGCTTTTGCAAGGATCCTTGGAGGATATTTCATGAAGAAATTATTGCTTAGCATCATGCTATTAAGTGCTATTCCACTGGCCGCTCAGGCTTCATGTGAAACGGTCAAAGCAGATATTAGCCAAAAAATCATCAAAAATGGCGTGCCAGAGTCTGGCTTTACGCTTGATGTCGTACCGAACGATCAGGCTGACGCAAGTGGTGGTCAGGTTGTGGGTCATTGCGAAAACGACACACAGAAGATCATCTATCAGCGCACGAACGGCGCTGAAGACGACAGTACGCCAGCACCGGCTGCACACTAATTATCAGCGTTATGTCGAAACGGCTGCCTTATGGCAGCCTTTTTTGTTTCTAGCATTCACCGTCAAATTCAGTACAGGTCACACTGTCTGGCTTTAATTTTGCCGGAATGAGCCACGCGGTGATTAGAGCAAACAACGACAATATTGCCGCCACGATAAACACCCAATGAATGGATGCCGCCACCTGAGTCGTTAAATTAATCATGTTATCGTCTAGCGGCGTGCCACTTTGATGCATACTCATGAGCTTTTGAACCGGATCATGAATATCCGGCAAGCGCCAATCAAGATTGAGATTCAGCGTGGCGCCTAAAATGGCTGTACCTAGCGCTGAGCCTAACATACGGGTAAACACCGTTGAAGCGGTGGCAATTCCTCGCATGTTGGAAGGCGCAACATTCTGTACCGAAACCAGAAATGTGGTATTGGTCATCCCCATTCCGCAGCCAATCACAAAGGCGGCGACTCTTCCCCATAGCAAACCACTATCCGGCTGCTGCATGAGCAAAATCAAGCTTCCGGCGATAAGCAAAAAACTGCCGAAAAACGCCGTAGTGCGGTAGGACGTCAGCGACATCATTCGCCCGCTAAGGGTGCTAGCCAATGGCCAGCCGATTGACATCATTGCTAACGTGGTGCCCGCCTCCAACGGCGTTCCGCCCATGACTCCCTGCACAAACGTAGGCAAGAATGCGGCAACGCCCATCATGGATGCGCCGACAATCAGCCCACCAATATTACCCGCGACAATCACGTTATTTCGCCAGAGGGCTAACGGAAATAACGGTTCTGGGGCTTTTTTCTCTTGTCGCAGCAAAAAAACTGACGCAACGACGAATATCAATAATAACGGGAATACCCAGAACTTGAGAATATCGGCCTGTAAGAGCGCAACTAACAACGAAGCCACGGCGATAGTTAGCCAACAGGTACCAGCAAAATCGATAGGATGCTGCCGAGGATGTACCGTTTCGGGAAAATAACGCCACAGAAGATACATCGCCGTAATGCCAATAGGCACGTTAACCCAGAAAACCAATGCCCAATTGAAATGCTGAACAATAAATGCCCCCATCAGCGGGCCTACGATGGCCGATACCCCCCAAACGCTAGAGAGATAACCCTGGATTTTTGGACGCTCCGCGGGTGAATAGATATCAGCAACAATGGTGAATGCAATCGGCGTGATAGCCCCTGCGCCGATCCCTTGAACCGCACGAAAAACGATCATCCACAGCATGTTATGGGAAAAGCCGCATAGCACGGAACCTAGCAAGAAAAGCGATGCACCTATGTAGAACATCCGCTTACGCCCGTAGAGATCGGCGAGTCGACCATAGATAGGAATTGAAATAGCCTGTGTTAAAAGATACGCAGCAAATACCCAGCCCAGCAGTGAGAAACCGCCTAAATCGCCAATAATCGTGGGCATCGCCGTTGAGACTATCGTAACCTCAATAGCCGCCATAAATGTCGCTAACATACAAGCAGTTAGCACAATGCCTCGATGTAAATATTGCTGCTCTACCTGTTCAACCATGCTGCCTCGCGGAAAGATGCGAATAGAGATTTAGCTCAACACCTTACCATGAATTTCTAGGCTAATAGTGTGAACTCTCGAAGAGAGAATAAGACTGACATAAACACAAAAGTGACAGCGTCACATACAAGCTTGATTGATTGCTGTTTCCTATCTCAATGATAGGTAAGGCTGGCCGTTATCATTGATGATTATCAACAAAGTAATGAAATACAACACGCACTATGGGAAGGCTAAATTTTGGCCCTCTGAGGGTTGTGCACCCAGCGCTGGCGCGGCCCGATTTCATGCTCTGAAATGGAGTTTTAACATGATAAAAATAACAAAGCTTTTGGGAATTGCAGCAACTGTCGGTGTTGTTGGTTATCTAGGTCTAGCGGGATATGTCTACTACCATGATAAGCAGAGAATCACGATGCCCGATCAGGCATCACTTTCGCCACAAAATGCGGCCGTTCTGAAAACCCTGAGTGAAAAAGGCTGTGACTACTGTCACACCCCGTCAGCTCAGCTCCCGTTTTATTCGCAACTTCCCATCGCCAAGCAACTGATGGAATATGACATCAATCTTGGCTACAAATCATTTGATCTCACCCCTATTCGCAACAGCCTCATTAATAATAGTCGCCCTCCGCAGGGAGACATGACTAAAGTGGAATGGGTCATGCAGCACGACACCATGCCGCCGACCCGTTACACGGCGGTGCACTGGGCTGGATCGCTGAATAATGAAGAACGGGCTGGTATTTTAAACTGGGTGAAAGATCAGCGCATAAAATACTACGCTGCAAAAGACATGGCGCCGGCATTAATGAATGAGCCCGTTCAGCCATTGCCGCGTACCCTTCCCGTTCAGGCTGATAAAGTGGCATTGGGTTTCCGCTTGTACCACGACCCGCGTTTATCTGGCGATAACTCCATTGCTTGCGTTCATTGCCATCAGTTAGGGGCTGGCGGCGTTGATGGTCGACAAACCTCTATTGGCGTAGGCGGTGAAATTGGCCCAATCAACGCGCCAACGGTATTTAACGCGGTGTTTAACGTTGAGCAATTCTGGGATGGTAGAGCGCCAGACCTGCAAAAACAGGCTGGTGGCCCACCGCTTAATCCAATCGAAATGGCGTCCAAGTCATGGGATGAAATCACAGGAAAACTTAACCAAGACGCCCTTCTCAAACAACAGTTTACGGCCGTTTATCCCGAAGGCTTTACAGGCGATACCATCACCGATGCGATTGCTGAATTCGAGAAAACCCTTATCACGCCGGACAGCCCGTTTGACCGATATCTTCGCGGCGACGATAAAGCGCTAAGCGCCCAGCAAATGCATGGATACCAGCTGTTTAAAGATAATAAATGTGCCACATGCCACACAGGGAAAATACTCGGCGGTCAGGCTTTCGAACCTCTGGGACTGAAGCAGGACTTTGCCTTCGGTAAGGTGACCAGCGCGGATATTGGCCGACTCAATGTAACTCAAGGGGAGCGTGACCGCTTCCGTCAGAAAGTACCAACGCTGCGTAACGTTGCACTAACGGCACCTTATTTCCATCGTGGTGACGTACCAACGCTGGATGAAGCGGTGAAGCTGATGTTGAAATATCAGGTCGGCACCTCGTTACCACAGAAAGATGTAGACGACATTGTGGCATTCCTCGAGTCGCTCAACGGCGTTTATACGCCTTATCCAATTCATTAACCCTCTCTAAGCGCCGCATTTTTGCGGCGCAGTTTCTTCCTGTGGTTAAAACCCTTAAACTGCTCCCACTTTTATGCCTTCGCACAACGCAGTATGTGCTTCTTTTTTGGTAACCCGCGGCTAAACATGACTTCACCACGCATGAAACGTCTGATTCATATGCAACATTATCAACTGATGCTGCGCCGCTTGGCCATTGCGATGATTTTGGGGATCGCCGCTGCCACCGCTGTTTGGCTATTTCATCAATCAATGTTGAAGCTGGAATGGCTATTCTTAGGCAGTCGAGGCGGAAGTCTGGTGGCCGCTGCGGCCGAACTACCATTATGGCGGCGTTTGCTCACGCCTGCGTTAGGCGGGTTGGTGGCAGGATCCATATTGTGGCTGTTTCAGAAATATCAGCACCAACGCCCATCGGCTCCGACTGATTATATGGAAGCCTTTGACGCTGGCGATGGCCGTTTAGATATTTCCGCCAGCCTTGTCAAAAGCTTGGCATCTCTGATAGTCGTATCAAGCGGAAGTGCAATCGGGCGCGAAGGCGCTATGATTCTACTGTCAGCTCTGTTTGCATCGGTTTTTGCTCGATTGTTTACACCGCCAAAGGAGTGGAAACTGTGGGTGGCCTGTGGTGCTGCTGCGGGGATGGCTAGCGCCTATCACGCGCCCTTAGCCGGAAGCTTGTTTATTGCGGAGATCCTTTTTGGATCGCTAATCCTCGCCTCTCTTGGCCCGGTGGTGATCGCCGCGGTTAGTGCTCTGCTGATGAGTAACTTACTCAACGGTGGGCAAGAAACGCTATATCAGGTGCAAATTCTAGTCGCACCGTGGCCAGTGCAGTATTTATTGATGGCGCTACTGGGTGTCATCGCAGGATTTGCCGGGCCGCTATTTCTCTCCTTGATGCAGTACAGTAGCCACTTCTTCCAACAGCTACGCCTTCCCCCACCGCTGCAGCTTGCGCTTGGTGGGCTTATCGTCGGTGGATTATCAATCATTTTTCCCGAAGTCTGGGGAAACGGCTACAGCGTGGTTCAATCGTTATTGTCTGCCCCACCGGGTGCTTTACTCATTGGGGCTATTTTGCTGTGTAAACTGGTTGCGATACTGGCCAGCAGTGGTTCAGGTGCCCCCGGTGGTGTATTTACACCAACGCTGTTTATTGGTGCCGCGCTGGGCGCATTTGTTGGGCAACTATTTGCGCTCTGGCCAGGAATGGGAGAACACATCGCGTTATTGATGGCGCTCACCGGTATGGCAACATTGCTAGCAGCAACCACGCATGCACCGGTGATGTCAGCGCTGATGGTGTTTGAAATGACAGGAGAATATACGCTGCTGCCGGGATTGTTGCTGGCCTGCGTGATGGCAACAACCCTGTCTCGCTGGCTGCGGACAGGGTCAGTTTACGGTAAATAGACGGCGCTATTTGAGAGGAGAAAGATCAATATATTTAGACAGATCTTTTTCCTCAGGGCGGAACAGGTATGGAATTTCGCCTAACTGTGGCCCCGGCAACTTTTGGCGTAACGCTTCTAACGTTTCGGCATAATGCGAAAGTCCCGGATTGATGCGGTTTGCAATCCAACCGGCAAATGGCAAACCGTCATTAATGATCGCCTGTGCCGTCAAAATAGCGTGGCTGATGCAGCCCAGCTTAATACCGACGACCAGAATCACCGGCAGTTGCTCTTGCACCACCCATTCAGATAACGGGCGCAAATCGTGCATTAAGACACGCCAGCCTCCGGTTCCCTCAACTACTAAATGTTCAGATTTACCGCTCAGGTTTTGAAGCCCACGGCTCATCAGGCTGTAATCCAAAGGCTCACCGGTATAAGCGTTCGCAATTTCTTCCTGCAACGTTATAGGGTTTACTTCGTCATAATTCAATGGGATAGAAGAAGACGCCTGCAATGTTAACGCATCTTTATTACGCAGTCCTTGCGGGGTTTCTTCACTACCGACGGCGATAGGCTTGTAGCCTACAGCAGTAGCACCAGAAGCATGGATGGATTGCAGTAACGCACGAGAAACGACGGTTTTACCGACTTCAGTGTCTGTTCCTGTGACAAAAACACGCTTTAACATGAATAATACTCCGGAGAATCTCCGATAAAAAACACCAAAAAATTGGCGGAACGACAATTTCCTTCCGCCATCAAGAATGATGAAAAGTCTAGGCGAAGCGGTAAAGCAGCAGCTTGCGTTAGCTCAATATTTTGTTTAACGAGGTGACAATTTCATGAAAAACCTCTATTTGTACCAAAATAGAGGTATGAATTAGAAAGGAATTTAGCCAAATACTCTCAGTTTTTGCTAGCCCTGCAGCAGCTGAACTAACAATGAACCATTGTAAAGCGCTTCTTTGACTAACGCGGCCGCAGGCATGGTTCCATTATTACGGAAACGCGTAGCCTCAACGCTCAGCCCCTGTGCATAGTAGGGTAAGGACTGTTGCTGAATTGCCGCATTGATCGAGGGAAAGAGCACCGCGCTGGCTTGATTGAGCGGTGAGCCAATCAGGATTTTTTCGGGATTAAACAAGTTCACCATAATGGCGAGAATACGTCCCACGTTGTTACCCACGCTACTGATAATATCCTTCGACAACTGATCGCCCTGCATGGCGGCCTGACAGATAGCATCAATCGTGATGGGCCCGTTATGCAGCAAAGACGATGGTGAAAGTGGTAACCGCTGCTCGGCTAATTCAAGAATATGCCCAAGCCCTGCCACGGTCTCCAAACAGCCATGATTACCGCAATAGCACTGCTTGCCATAAGGATCGACCTGCGTATGACCAATTTCCACCACGCTATGACGGCCACCGTTGAGCAAGCGACCATCGGTAATGACACCCGCGCCCACATCGTGATCGATAACCACCTGAAGCATATTTCTACAGTTTTCACCGGCACCGAACAGCGACTCAGCCATCGTCCAGGCGCAGATATCATGCTGAAGAAACACCGGTAGGCCGGTATGTTGCTCCAATTCGGTGCCCAACGGCATATCACACACATCGGCATAGAATGGCATGCGATGAACCATACCCTTCGCCGAATTAATCAATCCAGGAAGCGTAATGGCAATGGCCGTTAGTCGTTCAAGCTGATGCTGATGACGGATAAAGAACTGGTCAATTTCATTGATGATGCGTTCGAGTAACGGCTGGTCGGCCTGTGCAGGCAATTCGACGTCGTCTTCAGCAACCAATTTACTGCTGAGATCGCGTAGCGCCAGCGTCATAACACCATGACCCACACGAACGCAGAGATAATGCCAAGCCACAGTATCTAAAATGAGACCAACGGCAGGACGCCCTCGGCTACCCACGTCTTGGAATTCGGTTTCTTGTACCAGATGAGCTTCTAGCAGTTCACGCACAATTTTGGTGATACTTGCGGGCGCAAGCTGTGCGCGTTTAGAGAGTTCGATGCGGGAAATTTGGCCATGCTGATCAATAAGACGGTATACCGCCCCAGCATTTATCTGCTTGATTTGATCAATATGTCCCGGTTGGCTTTCAGCTATCACCCACCTACTCCCGCTTATTTTTCGCGCTTCTAAATAAATATTAACGCTATGGTGTCGGTTTTGAGTAAACCCGTCAACTATTTGATTCGTTATGTGATTTAGTGCACAAATAAGCCCCGCAATGGTCGGTTTTAGCAGCGATTATTTATCTATGGTTGAGCTATCATTAAATTTATCAATGCTGTTGCCTGTGCGCTCAATGGTCTAGTTTTACTGTAAGCTAACCAAACTTCCGTGAACGCCATTTCCTCATCTAAGTATCTATAGCAAACGCCATCCACCTTAATTCGGGTAAACGACGTAGGTAAAATAGACACGCCGAGACCTGCGGAAACTAGCCCGACAATCGTCATCGCCTCACCCACTTCTTGAGTGATATAGGGTGTGATCCCCGCATTTTTCAGCAGCGTTAATATTTCATCGTGCAGCGCCGTGCCCACTTCTCGGGAAAAAAAGACAAAGGGCTGATTGGCCAAATCGCTAAACTTCAGTTTTTCTCGGCCAGAAGCCGCTAAGGGATGATTCTGGTGTAGCACTGCAACTAACGGCTCGCGCAGCAAGAGTTGATGCGTCAGCGTGTCGGGTAATCGTGTGTTACGCATCACGCCAATATCGAGTTTGCCTTCTAACAGCGGTTCAATCTGTTGCTTAGTGTTCACCTCGCGCATTTGCATGTGAACTAAGGGATAGCGCTGCCGGAAAATAAACAGGCTGCTGGCAACTAAACTGATAAACGGCGCGGACGAGGTAAAGCCAATCTTCAGATTACCCAATTCACCACGGTGTGCTCGCGCGGCGTTTTCTGCCGCATGTGAAAGATGGTCCACAATTTCGTAGCACTCTTTCAAAAAGAGTTCCCCCGCTTGCGTGAGGCTCACATTTCGGTTGTTTCGCTCCAAAAGCCGAGCGCCCACCTCCATTTCAAGCGCCTGAATTTGTTGGCTCAATGGCGGCTGAGAGATATTCAAACGCTCCGCTGCACGCCCAAAATGACACTCTTCAGCAACGGCAATAAAGTACTTGAGATGTCTAATTTCTATACGCATAGGCTGATTGATATCTTAAACGTCTTATTTTCATTTATTAATATATTAGACAATAAAATCGCGGATACCTATGCTGAATTTATATCAGCCGTTGTGACCTGCCGCACATAATATGGGCAAGCAGAGCTGATGAACCGTTTTACCCGATATTTTCGGTAAGGATACAGATTGGAAACCCCTCCGGCAGAAACAATGCCGTCTCGCATTGATACAACCTCAAACTCGTCTGTTGTGTCGCCTGTAGCGCCAACGCGCCGCGCGTTAAACAAACTTCCGTACATTGAACGTGGCCAACCACAGTTTATCCGCGTAACCCTGGCGCTGTTCTCTGCGGGTCTGGCAACTTTTGCCCTGCTCTATTGCGTTCAGCCTATTTTGCCCGTGCTGTCGCATGATTTTGGGATTTCGCCGGCCAGTAGTAGCCTGTCACTCTCCGTCTCTACGGGGTTGCTTGCCGTCGGGTTGATGTTCACCGGGCCGTTATCAGATGCGATTGGGCGTAAACAGGTGATGGTTACCGCACTATTGATGGCGGCAATCTGCACGTTAATTTGTTCAATGATGACCAGCTGGCACGGTATTTTAGTGATGCGCGCGCTGGTTGGGCTTTCGTTGAGCGGCGTTGCCGCGGTCGCCATGACTTATCTTAGCGAGGAGATCGATCCTGCCGTAGTCGCGTTTTCTATGGGGCTGTACATCAGCGGTAATTCGATTGGAGGAATGAGTGGGCGTTTAGTCAGCGGCGTTCTGACAGATTTCTTCTCTTGGCGCATTGCGGTGGCCATTATTGGTTTGTTCGCTCTGGCCGCGGCGTTTATGTTCTGGAAAATTCTGCCCGCGTCGAAACACTTTAGAGCCACGCCTCTCCGCCCTCGAACATTATTGATTAACTTCCGGCTGCACTGGCATGACAAAGGGCTTCCGCTGCTTTTTGCCGAAGGCTTTCTGCTGATGGGGAGTTTTGTCACGTTATTTAACTATATTGGCTATCGTCTGCTTGGCACTCCGTACTCTCTCAGTCAGGCTTTGGTCGGTCTATTATCAGTGGTTTATCTGACAGGGTCATACAGTTCACCTAAAGCCGGTGCGTTAACCAGTAAATTTGGTCGTGGGCCTGTGCTGACGGTTTCGATTCTTATTATGCTGATTGGGCTGTTGATTACGCTTTTTGCCCCGCTCACTACCATTTTTATTGGCATGATGCTGTTTACCGCAGGCTTCTTTGCCGCGCACTCAGTGGTAAGCAGTTGGATTGGCCGCCGTGCCCGTCGCGCTAAAGGCCAAGCATCATCACTCTATCTATTCTGTTATTATGTCGGCTCCAGCGTGGCCGGTACACTCGGTGGCGTATTCTGGAACAACTATGGATGGAACGGCATCGTAATTTTCCTTAGCGTAATGCTAGTTTTGGCGCTGTGGATCAGCCGAGCATTGAAAAAATTGCCCGAAGCCAAACGGATTTAACCCTCGAGTAGAATCCCCGCCATACGGGGATTCTAACTGACGACATCAGCCCTTCTTTTCACTACAAAGCTTTTTCTCGATCTAATAGGCAATACTGTTGTTGGAAATTTCACAGTGGTAACAGACAACACTTAGGTAATGAACTACAATGTATGTTGTAACTAAATAAGCATAGTAAGAGAACCTATGTCAGCTAACCATGTTATCGATCGTATGAACACGTGTTTTCGCCAGCTTGAGCAGGGCTTAGTGGAAATTGATGCGGTTTTGAAATCTCTGGTACCGCTACAGGCAAACGTGTTTTGGTTGCCTGATATTGAGAAAGGTAAAGAGCATGATGACATTACAAAAATCAGCGTCATCCCCTGCTCAGGCGAGTCAGCATTTGAAGCCGGTTTACAGCACTTTCGCCGCTTGTTCATCCATCACCATGCGCAGCATATCAGCAGCAAAGCCGCGGTTCGTATGCCCGGCGTGCTCTGCTTTTCCGCCAGTTACTCGCAGGTAAAATCCACCAGCGCCCTGATTACCGATGTTAACCAACTCAAGAAACAGCTAGAGAAGATTATCGCCGTTGAATCTGGCCTTCCCCCTGAGCAACGGTTTGAATTTGTGCATGCGCATCTCAAAGGTTTGCTGACGCTGAGTGCCTATCGCGCCTTAACCGTACTGCACAACCCTTCCACCGTCCGCTTCGGGTGGGCGAATAAAAGTGTGATCAATAATATGAATCGCGAAGAGATAATTAATCGACTCGAGAAAAGTTTGTCCGCTAATCGCTCTGTTCCACCCTACTCGCGCGAGCAACGGGCGGCGATGGTGGGGAAAGAACTTGATGACATTATGCGTTTGCCGGAAGACGTTAAGCTCAAAATAAAACGGCCGGTTAAAGTCCAGCCGATTGCGCGAGTGTGGTATCAAGAAGAGCAGAAACAGGTACAACACCCGTGTAGCATGCCGCTTATCGCATTAACGGATGAGTTTAGCGAAACGCCCATTCCTATTCTTGGCGATTTAAGTGATTACGATGCGGACAATATTAATGTGAAATATCGTCCGCGAGCTAAAAAGCTGGAACTCTTGATCCCTCGTTTGCATTTATACCGTGAGCTTGAATAGCGTGACAACGTCACGCATTAATTCTGCTCCCAACCATGCCTTGTGGCTTCACCCATTCATCAAACTGCGATTCGGTGACATAGCCTAATAGCAACGCCGACTCTTTTAACGTCAGTCCTTCATGATGGGCTTTTTTGGCAATTTCGGCTGCTTTATCGTAGCCAATATGTGTATTCAGCGCAGTCACTAACATTAATGATTCATTTAATAGCTGATTGATTCTAGGGCGATTCGGTTCAATGCCGCGTGCACAGTGCTCATTAAAACTCTCAATGCCATCGGCCAGTAGACGTATTGACTGTAAATAGTTATGGATAACAAGTGGGCGGAAAACATTAAGTTCAAAGTTACCTGACGCGCCGCCAATATTAATCGCCACATCGTTGCCCATCACCTGAGCACAAAGCATGGTTACCGCTTCACATTGAGTCGGATTAACTTTACCCGGCATAATTGAGCTACCTGGCTCATTTTCAGGAATTAAAATTTCTCCGATCCCACAACGCGGACCGGATGCTAACCATCTTACATCGTTAGCAATTTTCATCATTGAGGCGGCCAGTCCTTTCAATGCACCATGAGATTGAACCAGAGCGTCACAGCTGGCTAAGGCTTCAAACTTATTCGGTGCCGAGATAAAATCGCTACCGCTCAGTTGCGCAATCGTTTTGGCCACGCGAACCGCATATTCAGGATGCGTATTCAGCCCCGTTCCTACCGCCGTTCCACCCAGCGCCAATTCATAAAGATGCGCCAAACTATGTTCAATATGCTTTTTACTGTGCATCAACATAGCAACCCAACCAGAAATTTCCTGCCCCAACGTTAGCGGAGTCGCATCCTGTAAATGTGTGCGACCAATTTTAACTATGTCGTTAAATTGCTCTGATTTATCTTGTAGAGTTTGTATCAGGACGTCTATTTGCGGCAGAAGCTGGAGGCGAATAGCTTGCACGGCGGCAACGTGCATCGCTGTAGGGAAAACATCGTTTGAGCTTTGGCTTTTATTCACATCATCATTAGGATGAACTTTACGTTCATTTCCGCGTTCGCCGCCAAGTAATTCACTGGCGCGATTAGCCAAAACCTCATTCATATTCATGTTGCTTTGAGTTCCCGACCCCGTTTGCCATACAGCCAGCGGAAACTCCTGATAGCGAAAGCCGTCGATGACCTCTTGAGCTGCCTGCATAATAGCCTCTGCTTTATCTTCGCTCAGCAAGCCGAGATCGAGATTAACCTGCGCAGCGGCTTTTTTTACCAATGCCAAAGCGTCAATTAATGCCTGAGGCATTTTTTCCACCGAAATACGAAAATGTTCCAAAGAACGTTGCGTTTGCGCGCCCCACAATCGCGCTTGAGGTACATCAATATCGCCCATAGAGTCTCTTTCAACACGCATAGCTGTCATATTTTCTCCTTGAGAATATAAGCATGATTCCGATGAGTTAATCATTAATCCAATGAGTATAGCGGGATATCAACCAGTTAGAATGTGAGAGCTAAACGAATTTCTTACATCAATATCCTTGCATCGGATAGGCCCTCTCCTGTTTACTTAGCGCAATAGCTTTATTATTCATATTCACGTTTCGCTTTAACTTCACTTTAGGTTGATACCAATGCAAAAGATGATTAATGCCGTACAAAACTATGCTTGGGGCAGTCACGATGCACTGAGCAAGCTGTATGGCTTCTCGAATCCAGATAACAAACCTATGGCTGAATTGTGGATGGGGGCTCATCCGCTTAGCAGCTCTAAAGTTTTGGATAAAAACGGCAATAAGGTGTCATTACGTGATGAGATCGCCAAAGATCTCACGGGGAATCTAGGCAGCGCCGTCGCGAAACGTTTTGGCGAGTTGCCATTCTTATTCAAAGTTCTGTGCGCCGCACAGCCGTTATCGATTCAAGTACACCCAAGCAAACATGCCGCAGAAGAAGGTTTTGCGCGTGAAGAATCCGCGGGTATTGCGATCAATGCCGCAAACCGTAATTACAAAGATCCTAACCACAAGCCCGAGCTGGTTTATGCGTTAACGCCTTTCAAAGCGATGAACGGCTTCCGTGAATTTGCCGAGATTGCTCAGCTATTACAGCCTGTAGCCAGCGCGCATCCTGATATTGCGAAGTTTATTCAATCGCCAGACGCACAGCATTTATCCGTGTTATTTGGTAATTTGCTGAGCATGACTGGTGAACAAAAATCGCATGCCTTAAGTGTGCTTGCCGAAGCGCTAAACCACCAGCAAGGGCCAGCATGGGATGCAATACGCGGCATTGCGCGCTTTTATCCAGACGATAGCGGCCTCTTCTCGCCGTTGTTACTCAATACCGTTGAGCTTGAGCCTGGCCAAAGTATGTTCCTGTATGCAGAAACTCCGCACGCATATTTGGATGGCGTCGGCTTAGAAATCATGGCGAACTCAGACAACGTTCTGCGTGCCGGCCTAACGCCAAAATACATCGATGTGCCAGAACTGTTAGCCAATGTGAAGTTTATTGCTAAGCCCGCTAACACGTTGCTGACTGCCCCAGTGGTGAACGGGCATGAAACTCGCTTCCCTATTCCGGTCGAAGACTTTGCTTTTGCCGTGCATACCCTAGCTGAAGCGCCACAGTCGTTAGCGCAAGAAAGCGCGGCGATTCTGTTCTGTGTTACCGGCGAAGCGACGCTGATTAAAGGCGAACAGCGTATCGTGCTGGTTCCAGGAGAATCCTGTTATCTGCCAGCCAGTGAGTCGCCAGTGCAGGTTCAAGGCCATGGCCAATTAGCCCGCGTATTTAACGAACTCTGATTTATGCTATGAAAATAAACCTAATGTAAACCTTGGTAGAAGTATCCCTTTCCCCAGCAAATTCAGATAAGTATTTGCGAATGGGCTTGGTTTACATTGAATGGGTTTACATCCACAATGAAAAGCGCCTGCGGGCGTTTTTTTGTTATACGTCTATCATCATTTGTTCGACACGCCGTTTTTGAGGCATTTCCCTCGCGGCAGCACATTTAAGGCTTAAGGAAGAACTCAATATGAAAAAATCAGCTGTCGCGGTTGCGGTCATTGTTGTATTAGGCGCAGCCTGGACCGGAGCCTCTTGGTATACCGGCAAGCTCATTGAGCAACGAATGACGACTGAGGTTGAGAACGTTAATAGCCAGATCAACAACTATTTCCCTAAAGCAGGGTTAAAACTCAGCTACGAAGACTACAACCGTCATCTGTTCTCGACCGACGTTCGCTATATTCTGCAAAACGATCCAACTTTCAAAGGCGAGCCAAGCCTCAAAGCCGGTGAACAGATTGTACTGAAAGAAACCATTACTCACGGACCATTCCCGCTGGCTCAGCTCAAGAACTTCAACTTTGTGCCGAGCATGGCATCCGTACATACCGAATTAGAAAACACGCCAGCGGTAAAAGCGCTGTTTGATGCCACTAAAGGCAAATCGCTGGTTGATGCTGATACACGCATCGCCTACAACGGTGATACACAGTCGAAAATTACGCTAATCCCTGTCGATTACGCGAAAGATAAGATTTCAGTGAAATTTGACGGCGCAGTGATTAACGCAGACGTCGCTAAAGATCTTTCCACGCTGAAACTCGACATGAACAGCGATAACGTGGCGATCTCTGCGCCAAATGAAATGGGCCAACAAGAGCTAATCACTCTGCAAGGCTTCACGATGGAAAGCGATAGCCATCGCGGTAAGTTTGACCTGAATATCGGCTCGCAGAAAATGAACGCCAAGCATCTGTCAGTGTCTGTCGATGGCAAAGAATCTGCCGTGCTTGATGGCTTCAAGCTAGACGCGAACGTCGGCGAAGATGATAAGAATCTTAATGGCGTGCTGAATTACACGCTTGATGCGCTGAAAATCAGCGGCAAAGATTTCGGTCAAGGTGCCTTAACGTTGAAATTCAACGGCGTAGACGGGAAAGGATTGAAAGCGTTTACCTCCCAGTACAATGATTTCATCAATCGCCAACTGGCGCAGGGAGACGACGTCGATCCTGATGTCTATCAGCAAGAATTAGCGGCGCTGGTTGAAAAGAATATGCCTGCCCTGCTCGCCGGAAACCCAACGCTAAATATTCAACCGCTGAGCTGGAAAACCGCTCAGGGTGAAAGCCAGTTTAGCTTGGATCTCAATCTTGCGAATCCTCAGCCTCAGGCTGAAACCACCGGCGAGCCGTTGATGTTGCAATCAATCAAAAAGCTGGACGCAAAACTGGCTATCTCCATGCCGATGGCGACCCAGTTGACTTCTCAGGCAGCTGAATTAGAAGGTTATAACGCCGAAGATGCGAAACGTTTAGCTGGACAACAGGTTCAAGGCATTTCAGCCATGGGCCAGATGTTTAAACTGACAACGCAAAAAGACAACGTGATTTCGAGCAACTTCAGCTATGCCGATGGTCAGGTTGATTTGAATGGCACCAAAATGCCGCTGGCTCAGTTTGTTGGCCTGTTTGGGATTTTAGGTGGTATGCAGGATCAGAGCGAAGCCCCTGCGGGGAATTGATTCAGCATTCAGACACGATGTTAACGATAAGCGGCCTCTCTTGGGGCCGTTTTTTTAAGCTAATTCAGAAAGGATTACGCCGAGCCTCTAGCAATCAGCTTGGGCGGCAAAATAATATGTTGGACCTGCTCATCCGGCGCATCAATACGCTGTAGCATACGGTTCGCCGCGCTATAGCCAATTTCGCGCGCGGAGCTACTGATGAAGGTCAACGGAGGATCGGTCAGTTCCGCTTCCGGCACATCCCCAAAGCCTATTAATGCGACCTGACGCGAATAGTAGCTTTCGTTTTCGTCTTTACCCACGCTATTGCCCATGCCGATTACGCCAAAATAAGCCCCCATAGCAATAGACGCCTTATGACACAAGATAGCGGTAATTTTAGGGTGATGATTCAACAGCTTTTTAGTGGCTTCGGCCGCGTCCTGTTGCTTGCAATCGCACTCGACGACCCACTCAGATTTGAACGGCAGACCATATTGGATCAAGGTTCCACAAAAACCACCTAAGCGTTCGGCGCGCGTAAGGGAACTGCTTTCCCCACCGAGATATGCAATCTGGCGATGACCATGTTTGATCAAATATTCCGTCGCTATCTTTGCAGCCTGCGAGTTATCAGGACGAATAACGTCGATATCATCAAATTCGCTGGCTCGCGCGGCGCACACCAACGGTAAATGCATATCTCGCGCCTTTTGTTTCATCTCATCACTAAGAAAGCGCCCGCTGCCGACAATAATGCCATCAACACCGTAACCACTCAGGCTATCAAGGCAACGAGCCAGATGCAGCCCTTTTTTGCCGCACTGCGTGAGAAATAATACCTTGCCCTGCGCTTCTAAGATTTCACTAATTCCGGCTGCCACTTCGGCATAAAAAGGCTCACTAATGTCACTAACGATAAGCCCGATCACGTTAGACACGCTTCCGCGCAGCATCGCCGCCTGTTGGTTGCGTACATAACCAAGAGTTTCAATCGCCGAGTTAACACGGTGACAGGTTTTATCAGAAATACGCCCCTTGCCGCTAAGGACCAGAGAAACAGTAGTGACTGATACGCCTGCATGCTGCGCAACGTCGGTAATGGTGATCTTTTTCGGGTTCATGCCGTTAATTATTCACTTGTCGATAGCATAGGGTATTCATTTCCGTAGGTTATTTTACCGTATTTTTTAGTAAAACATTTAATCCAATCTCGCATAATTCACATTAACACTGATTTTTAGAACTGTGATCCGGCAAATGGTTTTGTTTGGTAAAACGTTTTATCTTCTTTTACCAGAAAGACTAAGACTAGTTGATAATTTTTATTAGAAACAGCGATCCTATCCACGGATCTTTCCATCAGGAGTGTCCATGCCCACCCAGACCAAACAAAAAATTACGCTATGGGAGTTTTTCCAAAGCCTTGGTAAGACCTTTATGCTGCCCGTGGCGCTGCTCTCTTTCTGCGGCATTATGCTGGGAATTGGTAGCTCGCTGAGCAGCCGCGATGTTTTAACGTTATTGCCGGTGCTGGATAATACCCCGCTTCAGTTGCTGTTTACCTGGATGAGCAAAATTGGCTCCTTCGGTTTTAGCTTCCTGCCAGTGATGTTCGCCGTTGCTATCCCGCTGGGTATGGCGCGCGATAACAAAGGCGTTGCTGCATTTGCCGGATTCGTAGGTTTTACCGTATTCAATCTGGCCACCAACTTCTATCTGACGACCAAAGGGATTTTGCCAAGCATTGACCCTCTGGTGCTGAAAGCCAATAACATTCAAACCGTGCTGGGTATTCAGTCTATTGATACCGGTATTTTGGGTGCGATTATCGTCGGGATTGTGGTGTTCTTACTGCACGAACGCTTTAGCACTATTCGCCTGCCGGATGCGCTTTCGTTCTTTGGCGGTACCCGCTTTGTCCCTATTATCACCCTGCTGGTTTTAGGCCTGCTTGGTCTGCTGGTTCCATTGATCTGGCCGTGGTTCGCCATGGGTATTAATGGCCTTGGTCGCCTGATCCATAGCGCTGGTGCATTTGGTCCGATGATCTTCGGTACAGGTGAGCGTCTGCTGTTACCGTTTGGTTTGCAGCACATTCTGGTTGCCATTATTCGCTTCACCGAAGCGGGCGGCACCATGGACGTTTGCGGCCACTCCGTAAGCGGCGCGTTGACCATCTTCCAAGCCCAACTTTCTTGCCCGACCACCCACGGCTTCTCAGAAAGCGCAACGCAGTTCCTGTCTCAGGGTAAAATGCCCGCCTTCTTAGGTGGTTTACCGGGTGCCGCGTTAGCGATGTACCACTGTGCGCGTCCTGAAAACCGTCATAAAATTAAAGGTCTGCTGATTTCTGGTGTGGTTGCCTGTGTTGTTGGCGGTACCACTGAACCACTTGAATTCCTGTTCCTGTTTGTCGCGCCGTTCTTGTATCTGATCCACGCTATCCTGACAGGTTTGGGCTTCACCATCATGTCCGTGCTCGGCGTGACTATCGGTAACACTGACGGCAACATCATCGACTTCGTGGTGTTTGGTGTTCTGCACGGCCTACAAACCAAATGGTATATGGTTCCTGTGGTTGCAGCAGTGTGGTTCGTTGCCTACTACGCTATCTTCCGTTTCGCTATCACCCGCTTCAATATCAAAACGCCGGGACGCGATATTGACAACAGCACCACCAGCGAGAAATCGGCCAAGGCTGCCTCTTCAAGCAAATCAGGCTATGACACCCCGGGGATTTTGGTTGCTCTCGGCGGCGCGGATAATATCGTGTCACTCGACAACTGTATTACCCGTCTGCGCCTCTCGGTGAAAGACATGAAGCTGGTTGACGATGCAACGTTGAAAAATCTGCGCGCCATTGGTGTGGTGCATGTTAACGAGCATAATTTGCAGGTTGTTATTGGGCCACAGGTACAGTCGGTCAAAGATGAATTAGACTACCTAATAGCTCAGCCAAGCGTATAACCTTGTTTGACCATACATTTGGGGCGCTTAGCGCCCCGCTTTATTTCTCATTCGAGCAAACATCAAATTAAGGCGAATGAAATATGTTTGATTTTTCTAAGACTGTTGACCGTCACGGCACGTGGTGTACCCAGTGGGATTATATTGGCGATCGTTTTGGTGTTAACGATCTGCTGCCTTTCACCATTTCCGACATGGATTTTGCGACCGCTCCTTGCATCACGCAGGCACTGGAAAAACGCATTGCGCACGGTGTGCTCGGCTACAGTCGCTGGCAGCACGAAGATTTTCTCGGCGCACTGCGTCACTGGTACGCTAAGCGTTTTAACAGCGCTATCGATACCGACACCGCCGTTTATGGTCCTTCCGTGATCTATATGGTGGCACAGCTCATTCGCCTGTGGACTCAGCCCGGTGAATGCGTTGTCACCCATACGCCCGCCTACGATGCTTTCTATAAAGTGGTACTTGGTAATCAGCGCCAATTGCTGGCCTGCCCGATGAAACAGTCTGAGGGTGAATGGTTCTGCGACATGGCCCACTTAGAAGCGCTACTGGCTCGCCCACAAACCAAAGTACTGTTGCTATGCAGCCCACAAAACCCAACGGGGAAAGTCTGGACCCGTGCCGAACTGGAAACCATGTCCGAGCTGTGTGAACGGCATGACGTGAAGGTCATCAGTGATGAAATTCACATGGATATGACGTGGGGCGATCGCCAACACCTTCCGTGGAATGAAGTGGGCAAAACACCGTGGGCATTGCTCACCTCCGCCTCCAAGTCTTTCAATATCCCTGCTTTAACCGGTGCCTATGGCTTCATTAACGATCCCGCCACTCGTGACGCCTATTTCTTGCAGCTTAAAAGCAAAGATGGTCTTTCCTCTCCGGCGGTGCTTGCCGTTGCGGCGCATATTGCCGCCTATCGTGAAGGTCAGCCGTGGCTAGACGAACTGCGCGCGTATCTTCAGTCTAATCTGGAATACGTCGCCACCGAGCTTAACCAAGCCTTCCCACAATTGGCATGGAAAATCCCACAGGCAACGTATTTGGCATGGATAGATCTGCGCGTTCTAGGCGTGGACGATCAAGAACTACAGCGCGTACTCATCGACGAAGAAAAAGTGGCGATTATGCCTGGCTTTACCTACGGTGAAGAAGGCCGTGGCTTCGTTCGACTTAACGTTGGCTGCCCACGCAGTAAGGTTGAATTAGGCGTGCAAAAACTAATTTCTGCTTTAAATAAGTTAGTTAAATAGCCAGTCTAAACATCCCCGTCGCAACTCAGCGGCGGGGAAAAACCCGCTCCTCTCACGCCTCAGCAAAAATCTTGCTCTCAAAAGCGGCACACTTCCAGCGACCCATTTACTGGTTGAAAGTTTGTTCGAACGCTTCTATAGTCAACGTACGGAAAAATACCGTACACATCCAATATTGAATTTATTTGAACCGTTTAAAACTTATTTGTGAAAAATGACTGCCGCAAGCGCGAGCCGTCGAGGAATACAGTATGTCTGCATTAAAAAAACAGCGTATCGATCTTCGATTAACTGACGAAGACAAAAACGCCATCGAAGAAGCTGCGGCGATGTCCAACCAAACTATCACGCAGTTTATGCTTACCAGCGCCTCTGAACGTGCAGCGGAAGTTATCGAGCAACACCGTCGCTTGATCCTTAGCGATGAGTCATGGAATCTGGTAATGGATGCCATCAGCACCCCACCGGCACCGAACGATAGACTTAAACGCGCAGCCAAACGTCTACAGAGTATGGAATAGTCAATGCCTAACTTAACCATTGCAATTTTTTCGAGTGAAGCCGAATACGATTTCTCTGACTTTGACTGCGGCGAAGAATCTCTGAATGTATTCCTTACCGATCATTTGGCTCGCCAGCATAATGCGCGAATTTTACGTGGCTATTTACTCATAACCCAAACGCCAAAACCCAAAGTCGTTGGTTATTACACGCTATCTGGTAGCTGCTTCGAAAAGGAAACACTTCCGTCAAATACCCAGAAACGAAAAGTGCCTTATGTCAACGTACCCAGTATCACTTTAGGGCGTCTCGCCATTCAAAAAGATCTCCATGGACAAGAATGGGGCACGGTGCTGGTGACTCACGCGATGCAAGTGGTCTATCGAGCATCGCTTGCCGTGGGCGTTCACGGCATGTTTGTCGATGCACTCAATGAGAAAGCAAAGCAGTTCTACCTGAAACTTGGATTTATTGCTCTCACGGGCAATAACGCAAACTCACTTTTCTACCCAACCAAATCCATCGAAAAACTGTTCGAGGATTAACCGTTTATCTCATAATAACCATACATATTTTTTACCATTTTATTGATACTGTGTATTTATACAGTCACCCGTAAAATTGAGACCAGCACCCATTATTTGTGATTAAGATCACATTTTTATGCAACTCACTGGTAATTTGCAGTGTATTGTTTTTATACTGTTACGCACTTTATCCAGAATAACTGAGAGTGCATATCATGATTGACACCCGCCTTCCTCTGACCGATATCCATCGTCATCTTGACGGTAACATTCGTCCACAAACTATTCTGGAACTGGGTCGTCAGTTCAATTTGGCACTGCCTGCTGAAGAACTGGAAGCCCTACGCCCTCACGTACAAATAACCGATACCGCACCAGATTTGGTCAGTTTTTTAGAGAAACTGGATTGGGGCGTTGCTGTTTTAGGCTCTCTAGACGCCTGCCGCCGCGTAGCCTACGAAAACGTGGAAGATGCATTACGTGCCGGTATCGATTATGCCGAACTGCGTTTCTCGCCGTATTACATGGCGATGAAACACCAATTGCCTGTCCAAGGTGTCGTGGAAGCCGTGATCGACGGCGTGCGTGCAGGCGTTCGTGATTTTGGCGTTGAGACTCGCCTCATCGGCATCATGAGCCGCACTTTTGGCGAAAGCGCATGCTTAAAAGAATTAGATGCCCTGCTGGCCTGCCGTGAAGGCATTACCGCATTAGATTTGGCCGGTGACGAACTGGGCTTCCCTGGCTCTTTATTCCTCAATCATTTCAATCGCGCACGCGACGCGGGCTTACGTATTACGGTTCACGCAGGCGAAGCAGCTGGTCCTGAAAGCATCTGGCAAGCTATTCATGAATTAGGTGCAGAACGTATCGGCCACGGTGTTAAAGCGGTTGAAGATACCCAGCTGCTGGATTATTTAGCTGAAAATCGTATTGGAATGGAATCCTGCCTGACGTCAAATATTCAAACCAGCACCGTGGCTTCACTGGAAAATCACCCGCTGAAAACCTTCCTACGTCACGGCATTCTGGCTTCAATTAACACTGACGATCCGGCAGTAGAAGGCATTGAGCTAGCGCATGAGTATAACGTCGCCGCACCTGCCGCAGGGTTAACGCCGGAAGAAATCCGCACCGCTCAGATTAATGGATTGGAGATGGCGTTTATTTCTGAAGAAGAGAAACAAGCTCTGCGGGAGAAGAAATTAGGGTAGTGTTTAGTTGATAGTCGAAGAAAGGTGAAAGGTTTCGTCCGCCTATGAATAACAGCTATCACATATAGCTAAATCGAAGGCGACCGATGAGGGTCGCCTCCCCCAGCGATACCATAAAAACACAACTGCTAGCGGGCGAACGAAATCTTACACTAAATGATCATATCGTTATGTACTCGAAATTTTAATCCTATCACCCTAACTCGAACACGATATCTCCAACGTCTTACCCCATTCCGGCGGCAACGCACTTAAATCATCGAAAGCAGCATCGTCTTCGTAAGGATTTAATAGCCCCTGATGAACTCGGGTGAGCACGCTGATATCATCTTTTTCCGCGGCTTCAATCGCGTTTTGCGCCAAATAGTTGCGTAAGATCCGTTTAGGGTTCACCGATTTCATCTGCGTCTGACGCGTTGCGTCGTCTACGCTGTCCTGCTGCAAACGTAAGCGCCACTTGCGGTGCCATGCATCAAAGGCATCACGATCGAGAAAATCATCGCGCAGGGCCATTTGGTTTTCGGCCACTTCTACATGGCTTAGCTGGCGGAATGTGCGCGTATAATCCCGCCCTTCTTTGGCCATAAGGCTAAGAAGTTCGGTCAGCAGATCGTTATCTTGATTGTCTCGACTAAAGAAACCCAGTTTCTTACGCATTTGCTCGCCAAAAGCCACCATCAGCGCGGGCTCATAGGCATCAAGCGCACCACGAATTTGATCGGCAGTCATCAGGCCAGAAAGCGCCTGACCCAGACGATGCAGGTTCCAATACGCAACCGCGGGCTGGTTATCAAACGCATAGCGCCCCTGATAGTCAGAGTGGTTACAAATAAAACCGGGTTGGTAATCGTCAAGGAAGGCATAAGGGCCAAAATCAATGGTCAGCCCCAGAATCGACATATTATCGGTATTCATTACCCCGTGCGCAAAACCTTGCGCTTGCCACAGGGCGATCAGGCGCGCCGTTCGCTCGGCGATATCACGCAGCCAAAGTGCATAGCGATCTTTTTCATCAACCAGATGCGGCCAATGATGGCGAATCGCGTAATCCGCCAGCTTTCGTACTTCAGCAGGCTGTTCGCGATAATAGAAGTGCTCGAAATGGCCAAAACGCAGGTGGCTTTCCGCGATACGCATCAGCATGGCACCGCGCTCAGGCTGCTCGCGGAAAACAGGCTGCTGGCTGGTGACAATACTCAGTGCTCTGGTTGTGGGAATGCCGAGATGGTGCAGTGCTTCGGAGGCTAGGAATTCGCGGATCACCGATCGCAATACCGCGCGGCCATCACCCATTCTTGAATAAGGCGTTAGGCCCGCACCTTTGAGATGCCAATCGTATTTGCCCCCGTCGGGTAGCTGTTGTTCGCCGAGCAAAATACCGCGACCATCGCCCAACTGCCCCGCCCAAACCCCAAATTGGTGCCCACTGTAAACCTGAGCGATAGGATTCATTCCCGGTAATAGCGCCTCACCGCGCAAAACGGCGGCGGATTCACCGGTAAAAAAATCAGGGCTCAGGCCTAAATCATCGGCTAAGGGCTGGCTGTAATACAGTAAACGCGCATCTTTAAGCGGCGTTGGCTTTAGCTCGGTATAAAAACCCGCAAGCTCATCGTGATAGCTATTAATAAATTGAGTCATGTGCCCTCTTGTTTTCACCGCATATGATTACAGTGTAGAGGGCATGACTCGATATAAACACCGGCACTCTGTGCGGGTATGGCGGGTTTATTTCACTTGCTGCGATAGCCACTGCTTCAGTTCATGCAGTTCCGCCTGCTGTTCAGGGAATTCCTGCACTAACTGTTCCACAACTGCACCAATTTCATCGCTACGATAAGCCACCTGATGCAAACGCTCGGCAAGCATTTCTAGCGGAGCGGGGTTCAAGCTGTCGGTAAACATCTGTGCGCGCGTAATAAGCCCACGTTCAATGTCAAAGTGCAGCTCAACGCCGCCCCACACAAAGCGTTCATCCAACTGGTGCGTGAACGATGGCGCTTGACCAAAATTCCATGCCCAACTGCTTTGCTTTAGGAACTGCTCGCTGAAATTCGGCATGTCAGGCTCATAGCGCGGTGAAATATGTTCAGCCTCAACGCGCTCGCCATAGTGGTCGAAGAATGACTCGGTGATCGCCGTACAGATTTTCTCATGGGTAATATCAGGCATCAATTCCACTAGGTTTGCTACACGGGAACGCACCGACGTAATCCCTTTCGCCTGTAATTTCTTCGGATCGGGATTCAGGTAATTAGCCAACCGGCTCAGATCGGCATTCAGCAGCAGCGTGCCATGATGAAAGCCGCGATCCATGGTTTCACGATACGCTGAACCGGAAACTTTGCGCTCGCCATCCGCAGTGGTGACCACTAAGTCATTGCGACCCGAGGCATCGGCAGCAAGGCCTAGGCTGCGTAAGGCATTAAGAATAATGCCGGTTGAAATTGTTTTATCGTATTCAGGCTTACCGGCCATAAAGGTAAAGCAGGTATTACCTAAATCGTGGAATACCGCGCCGCCGCCGCTGCTTCGGCGGGCTAATTTCACGCCATCCTCGCTCATGCGCCGAGTATTACACTCTTTCCACGGATTTTGCGCCCGCCCGATCACCACGGTATCGTTATTACGCCACAAAAATAACACCCGCTGCGTGGGGGCCATTTGACGAAATATGCACTCCTCCACCGCCAAATTAAACCAAGGGTCATAAGAGTCTGAAATCAATAAGCGTAAAGTGGTCATTCGTCAATTCCGGTTATTCTTTGCATAGAGAATATAATAACATTTCGCTGCGCTGACTGCGGCAGGAAAGTACCTGTGGTATTTGAGGAGTTTCAATTAGTTTTGAAATAGGTTATTTCGGCATTTTGCGCGTATATACCCTAAATAATTGGAGTGCATCAAGGCGGCAAGGGAGCGAGTCCCGATGAGCTTACTCTAGTAAGTAATTCGGGTGAGCAAGTGCAGCCAACACAGATGCAGCTTCAAGTATGACGGGTATAAAAAACGCCCATATTAAGGGCGCTTTGAATAATTAGGATTATAACTAATAAATTATATAACGTAGAAACTATAAGCGTCGTGCCTGCCAATAGACTTTACGCCAATAGACATTATCTAATGAAGAACGGGTAACGCCCTTACTGGTTGAGGCGTGAATAAAGGTTTCATCGGTATCGTAAATACCCACATGCAAACCGTTTTCACCTCCGCCGGTTTTGAAAAAGACCAGATCGCCCGGCATCAGTTCGTCGCGGTCGACCTTCGTACCCAGCGACGTTTGCTGCTTGGTGGTACGAGGCAGCTGCATTTCAAAACGGTCGCGGAAAGTGCGATAGACAAAGCCCGAGCAGTCAACGCCGTTACGCTCTAAGCCACCGTAACGATAAGGCGCACCGTGCCATTGGCGTAGCTGATCGTTCAACTGCGCCACCACGGCGATTGAATCAGATAATTTTCCGCTTGGTGGCGGCGCATTATGGCTACAGCCCGCCAACACCAAACTTGCCACTACCACTAAAAAACCAAGACGCATAATTTCCCTTTTGCTTATCTTATTTACCTAGCCATAACCTAGGTTCTTTCTCATTGGTAAATTGTACGAATTATCTACATATTTACGTGCTAAGTCAGAATTATGCAAATTTAGCGTGATTTTTTTGCTACGTCAGCGGGAATTTTAGAATATCCGCATTTATTAACTGTAAATGAGCATGTCTGTGTAATACTGACGCTAATGAAATCTGACTCAAGGTGCGCACGATGAAAAAACTGACTTTAAAAGACCTGAATGAAAGCCAGCTACAGCGAGTACAAGTAAGACAGGCTCAGGCCAGAAAAAGTTTAGATCGCCCGCTAACCAATGCCGAAAAAGGCAAAATCAAAGATGAGATGCTGAAAGAAATTGCGTTAGAGATGGATAAAGAAGCTAAGAAAGTACGCGCTGAGAAGAAAAAGCAAAAAGTGGTTCCTAGCGATGAAACCTTTAGCTGGTCTAAAAACAATCACTCGCGTGGTTTACGCTAATCCCCTTTCGACCCAACTCCCTGCTCTTGTGGGTGGGGAGTATCCTGTTTGCCGCTCGTAATTAACCAAACGCCCGCTAATATGGCGATCACGCCAGCCGTTTTAGTCCAGCTCACCGTTTCATTCAGCCACGGTAACGCAATGGCCGCGACGTAAACCAATGCATAGCTTAAACTCAACAGCGGATACGCTCGGCTGAGCGGTAAATAGCGCAGAGCACAAAACCAGCACACCATCGACAGCACATAGCCCAAGATCCCGAGACTAACCACCAGCAACGGTGCCGCATAGGCTATCAGCAACGTTAGCGGTTCAATCTCTAGCGACGAAATAATCGGAATATCCGCCATACCAGACTTCATCAGCACCTGCGCCACACTCACCAAAACAATGCTGCACGCGGCCCAAACATAGCCTTTTTTCATCACAGTCCACGACTCATTAGATAAATACCCAGCATAATTAACGCCACCCCGCACCAATGCCGCACACCCGCTTTCTCACCAAACCAATAGTGCGCGCACAGCGTGATCAGAACAAAGTTAATACTCAGCATCGGATAGGCAATGCCCAGCGGCAGGCGCTGCAAAACTAGCAGCCAGAGCAGCATTGCTATGCCGAGCGAGCAACAGGCGGCGAGTAACCAGCGTAACGTTGTGGCTAAGCGTGAAGACGGTGGGCGCTGTTGCCAGCACACCACCGCTTGTTTTTGGCAAAGTTGCCCGCCGCAGGTAAAAACGCTGGCGAGCAGAAGGAGCAAGTAACTCATTATTCGCTTTTCTTGTAGAACAGCACGACGTAACGGCCTCGTTGTTCAACGCTATCAGCCTTAGGTAAGCCTTCGTGGTCAAGAGTTTCATCTCTGGAGAGATGGATCATCAAGCTCACGTTGCCCTCTTTGCGTGCGTTGGCTAACCATCCAGCAAATTCATCTTTATTGATGCGATGGCCTTTAGCATCAGGATAGCCTAACCCATATCTCAACTCACCCGAATAATCAAACATCAGAATATCACTGCGTTTGAGTTCCCATGCCAGCCCAGCAGCAATACCCACCTCATCGCTTAATACATAGCGGCTGTTGGCGAGCTGCGGCATTACATCTTCAATAAAAGCCTGAGGGTTTTTGCTGTTCTCGATCTTCTGAGGAATAGCCTGCGCGATGAGCAATCCTAACACCAGCGGACATACCGCCGACCATAGCCAGTTTTTACCACCACGAACCAGCGCAATCACGCCGAAGAGTGACCAGCCGGCAAAACACACTACGCCGATGAGGATAGTGCTTAACTCACCCTGCTCACCGGTTCCATACAGTGGCGATTCAAAGTGACCTAGCGCCATCACCGATACGGCTATTGCGCCTACCACGCCAAACAGGATGTTAATCACCGCGTTGACTTTAAACGTTCGCCATTGCCCTTTTGCCACCAGTTCGGAAGCATAATGCGCCATCAGCAACGCCAGCGGTGCCATGCAAGGCAAAATGTACGTGGGCAGTTTGCCTTTCGCGATGCTAAAGAACAGGAATGGCATCACCAACCAACTGAGCAGGAAAAATCTGTCTGGATGGAAACCACGCCAGCCGTGACGAATAGCCCCCGGCAATAGCGCTAACCACGGCATAACACCGGCCACTAGCACCGGTAAATAGTACCAGAACGGCGCTTTGTGCTGAGCATCCGACTCGGCGAAACGCTGGATATGCTCAACCCAGAAGAAGTAATTCCAGAAATCAGGCTCGCGCAGATAAATACTCCACGCCCACGGAGCGCTCAGGATCGCAGCCACCACCACCGCAATGGGCCCAAACAAAAACAGCTCTTTAACCCGTTTTTGTTGGATAACAATCGGCAGAACGCTGATAACCGGTAACGCTAAGGCTAAGAACCCTTTGGTCATAAAGCCCATGCCACACGCAATACCGAGCAGCACGTAGGCACCGACTTTGGCTTTCGGCGTAGTTGCCTTCAAGGTGAGATAGAAACTCACCATCGCCGCCGACATCCACAGCGTGATCATCGGGTCTAGCACGCTATAGGTGCCAACCGCGTATACCAAGAACATGCTGAAATAGATGACCGCCGCCAAAATCGCCGTGCGGCTGTTTTTCCAAATCAGCATGGCCAGCCAATAGACTAACAGCGTGCTTAACGCGGTACAGAATACTGAACCGAAACGCACAGCGAAGTTATTATCACCAAATAACCATTGGCTAATATTGTTGATCCAATACCCAGCGACTGGCTTTTCAAAATAGCGAAGCCCCAGTAAATGGGGCACGGTCCAATCACCGCGAGCAAGCATCTCGCGGCTTATTTCGGCATAACGGGTTTCATCTGGCTGCCAAAGTGGACGCCAATTCAGAGGTAACAGGTACAGCAAGGCGAACAATAAGCCGGACAGTGTTTTAATCACTCTCACAAAGACGTCTCCGCTGGGTTTTCTACAGCAGGAGCCTGACAACCGAGCCAGCCCTCCCGCCCTTCAAATGATGAACGAACGATACGTCCCGTTGGGAGCTGCGCCCTATCGTTTGGCAACAGCGCAGACAACGGGCAAAATTCGATGTTTTCGGCTTTTAATCGGATCAATAATTGCTCAAACATTTCGGCTTTTACGATCCCTTCAACTTCGGCATGAATGGTATAGACCGGAGTACCTTTGTCGTTTTTGATCGCATCAATGATGAAATCATTAAACTGAGCGTCGGTAGTTAACGTCCCTACCGCTTCATCATAGGTCGGTAGCGTAACGGGGATTTGCACCGTGCCGTGCTGGCCGTTACTCATTTGAGGAATAAACGGCTGCGTTCCTCGACAATCGCTGTTGTAGCGCATGCCGTAAGATTGCTTCATATCCACAACGCGCTGATCGGCACGCCAACCCGCCACCGCAGAGCAATCCACCGCATAGCCTAAAATGCGCTGCATTTCCGCTAAACCGCGTTCAAACTCACGCTTGAGCCGAGCATCAGACCAGTGACCCACGTTCTTTTGCCAGCCGTGATGATCCCATGAATGCAGCCCCACTTCATGCCCCGACGTCGCGGTATGACGAATGATAAGCTCGTGAGGTTTACCAATTAATTTGCCTGGCCAGCAGGTGCCGGCCAGTAAAATATCCCATCCATACAGCGAAGCGGCCTGAGAACGAAGCATCTTCCACAAAAAGCGCGGCTTCAGCAGACGCCATAAATGGCGTCCCATGTTGTCCGGCCCCACGCTAAAGAAAAAGCTCCCTAAGACATCATGCTTTTGTAGCATGGTTAATAACTGCGGCACCCCATCACGGGTACCGCGAAACGTATCAACGTCAATTCTCAGGCCAACCCGTTTCATTGTGCCTCACCGCTGAGATCAACGGTACGCAGGAAGTAATCCAGCGTTTCTTCAACGGTCTGTTTCATTTCAACCGTTGGAGCCCAATGCAACAGACGCTTAGCGTTGGTGATGCTTGGTTTACGATGCTCAACGTCCTGATAACCTTTACCATAATAGCTGCTGCTTTCAATTTCTTTGAAACCGGCAAACGGTGGGAAGTGAGAACGCAGCGGATGACGTTCAAAACAATCCAACAGCATCTCACCCAGCTCACGAATACTGGCTTCGTTGTCTGGATTACCGATGTTGATAATCTGCCCGTTGCAGTTGTCGTCTTTGTTCTCAATAATTCGGAACAGCGCTTCGATACCGTCGCTGATATCGGTAAAGCAACGCTTCTGCGCACCGCCGTCCACCAGCTTAATCGGAGAACCTTCAACCAGATTCAGGATCAATTGGGTGATCGCACGGGAGCTACCGATACGCGCGGCATTCAGGTTATCCAAACGTGGCCCCATCCAGTTAAACGGACGGAACAGCGTAAAGTTAAGCTCATTTTTGGCACCGTAAGCCCAAATAACGCGGTCTAACAGCTGCTTAGACACCGAGTAAATCCAGCGCTGTTTGTTGATCGGGCCAACAATCAGGTTAGAGGTATCTTCATCAAAGTCTTTATCGTTACACATGCCATACACTTCTGAAGTGGATGGGAACACGATACGTTTTTGATATTTCACGCAGTCACGCACAATCTTCAAGTTTTGTTCGAAGTCTAATTCGAATACTTTCAATGGATTGCGGGTATACTCAATCGGCGTAGCAATCGCAACCAGCGGCAGGATCACGTCACATTTTTTGATGTGATATTCGATCCACTCATTGTGGATGCTGATATCGCCTTCAACGAAGTGGAAACGCGGGTTGCCGATAAAGCGCTCAATGGCATCAGAGCCGATATCCAAACCGTAGATATCGAAATTATCATCTTGCAGCAGGCGTTCTGTCAGATGGTTACCGATAAAGCCGTTTACGCCCAGAATCAGTACACGCGTGCGGCGCTTGATCAGGCTGTTCGGCTTATCCCACAGGCGAACTTTCGCCACAATGCCCATCTCGTTAGCCAGCTGAGAGCCCTGCGCATATAAACCGGCATCGCTTTGCCCTGTAACGATTTCCAGCGCGTTTTCACCGCAGGCAATAACCAGCGGTTTGGCTGACAGTACCGTACCCGGCTTGCTGCCTGATTTGTCTTCAACCACACGGCTACGCCATACGGTAATTTTTCTATCACCTAGGTAGCTAAATGCACCTGGGTAAGGTTCGGTTACCGCACGCACTAAATTGTGAATCACTGTTGCAGGCTTGTTCCAATCAATCAGGCCATCAGCCGCGGTACGACGGCCAAAATAGCTCGCCTGAGACTCGTCTTGTGCCGTGGTTTTCACGTTACCAGTTTTGATTAACGGTAACTGCTGGCCTAACAAAGCCACCGCAGCATCACGAATTTTGCTGTGCAGCGTCAGCGCCGTATCGTCGGCAGCAATATCCACCGCCAATTGCCCTGCGATATCACCGGCATCCGCTTTACGCGTCATTTGATGCAGCGTGACACCAGTTTGTGCTTCACCGTGTACCAACGCCCAGTTAACCGGTGCGCGACCACGATATTTAGGCAACAGTGAACCATGCAGATTCCAGCTACCGCGAGGGGCAATATCCAGAATGTCCTGGCACAGCATATTGCGATAGTAGAATGAGAAAATAACGTCTGGTTTTAACGCCTTAATGCGATCGATCCACAGTGGATGATTAACATTATCTGGTGCATAAACAGGCAGCTCCATTTCGGCTGCAACACGCGCAACTGAACCATAGAAATGGTTCTCACCCGGTTCATCGGTGTGGGTAAATACGGCAGAGATTTCATAACCCGCATCTTTCAGCGCTTTCAGTCCTGCACAGCCGATATCATGGTAAGCAAATACAATGGCTTTCATTACTCTTCTTCCTGTTGTTCAACAGATTCATGGGTCTTCAACGCGTCTGCGGAGACAATTTTTTGCACAAAATAGCGAGGGCGTGCGCGCACATCGTTATAGATACGCCCGATGTACTCGCCCAATAATCCCAGCCCAACAAACTGAGCGCCGATAAAGGTAAACAGCACGGCAAACAGCGTGAATACCCCTTCTGCGGCCCATGTTGGACCAAAAATCAAACGCATCGCGATAAGTAAGACCGCCAGAGTGAAACCGGAAAGCGCAATCACGCTGCCGACAATACTCAAAAGACGCAAAGGTGTGGTGGTCAAACAGGTCACGAGGTCATACATCAGATTGATGAGTTTTAAGAAGCTGTACTTTGATTCCCCAAACTCGCGCTCATCGTGGCGAACATCGATTTCAATGGTTCGACGAGCAAAGGTATTCGCCAGAATAGGAATAAAGGTGCTGCGTTCATGGCAATGCAGCATGGCTTCAATGATGGGACGGCGGTAGGCTCGCAGCATACAGCCATAGTCTCCCATTGATTTACCAGTGGCTTTTTGGATCATCATATTGATCATCTTGGAGGCCGTTTTACGGAACCAAGTATCTTTACGTTTGGCACGAACGGTGCCCACCACGTCATAGCCCTGCTCTGCCGTTTCAACCAAGCGAGGGATCTCTTCCGGTGGATTTTGTAAATCCGCATCAAGGGTAATAATTAAATCGCCAGAAACCTGATTGAATCCCGCCATGATGGCCGAGTGTTGACCATAGTTACGGTTTAAAAGCACAGCAACAATATGGTTTTCTGGGATCTCAGCCGCCTGGGTTAATATTTCCGCAGATGCATCATGGCTACCGTCATCGATCAAAATAATTTCATACAGCTTATTTAACAGCTCGCAGGCCGCATGGGTACGCTTAATTAAAATGGGCAAACTTTCCTGCTCGTTATACACAGGAATAACCACGGACACTTTTTTTATTGTGTTATCCGTACTTTTATTAACTTCACTATTACTCACTACAGGACTCCAGAATGTCAGATATTGCCTTTACAACGCGATCTACATCGCTGTCTTGCATATCAGGGAACAAAGGTAAGGTCATCAAACTCGCCGAGTTCCATTCGGTATTCGGTAAACTAAGCTCAGGGTATTTTTCCCGATAATATTTTTGGGTATGCGCAGCACGGAAATGCAGGCCGGTGCCGATGCCATGCTCTTTCAGCTTTTCCATCATGGTATTGCGATCGATACCGCACATTTCTTTATCCACACGCACCATAAACAGGTGCCATGCATGATGATGCGGGTATTCCGGAACGGTGAGCGGCAACAAAGGTGAACCTTGAAGCGCCTTGCGATAACGAGCAACCAGCTCTTGGCGACGCGCATTCATAGCAGGAAGTTTTTCCAGCTGAACTAGCGCAATCGCCGCATTGATATCCGCTAAATTGTATTTATAGCCCGGAGCGACAACTTCAGCCTGAGGTTTACGCCCCAGAGCCTGACGATCGAATGCATCCACCGCTAACCCGTGAAACTTGAAACAACGAACTTTATCCGCCAGCTCATCATCATCCGTAACCACCATACCACCTTCGGCACAGGTCATATTTTTGATGGCGTGGAACGAGAAAATCGCGGTTCCGTGCGAGCCAATCATTTCATCACCAAAACGTGTGCCTACCGCGTGGGCAGCATCTTCAATCAGTGGAATATTATGTCGCGCTGCAATCTCTCTTAACGCCGTTAAATCTGCTGGAGCACCCGCATAGTGAACCGGAATAATTGCCTTGGTTTTTTCGGTAATAGCCGCTTCAATCTGAGCAGGCTGAACCATCAAGGTATCCCGATCAACGTCAATCATTACTGGCTCTGCACCCAGCAGAGTAATGATGTTGATCGTCGACACCCACGTTTGGGATGGCGTAATAACCTCATCACCCGCGCCAATGCCCAGCGCCATTAACGTCACGTGCATCCCGCCGGTGGCAGAGCTCACGGCAATGGCGTGTTTCGCACCAACGTACTGGCTGAAGGCAGATTCAAGCTGCTGACATTTAGGACCTGTGGTGATCCACCCCGAACGTAATACCTCAGCAACCGCAGCGATTTCATCCTCCCCCATTGAGGGGACTGAAAATGGGAGAAACTCTTTCATCCGTTACCTTATATTTATTCTATGCCGAGGATTCAATTTGAAGCACTTAATCAAAGTCACTACAAATACCAAAGCGTGCATTGCGCTTGTCTATGTTGAGAATAAGTATAAAAGCTTAGATTAACATTAAGATAAACGCAGACTAAACATAGCGGATGATTGGGAAAAAGTATGGGATTGGTTGAAGGAATATTGATTTAAGTGAATTAAATCGAAAATTTAACGAAATGGTTTATTAAATATTTACTTACTCTGCTATTAATTTTCTTGGCTATATTTATTATTGGCTCTGGTATACCCAAAATAATTGGAGTTGCTTCACAAAAGGCTTCAGACTTTTGAACAGCTCTTGCACTGGCCCCAACGGGGCGAGGCATCGCCGAGTAACGCGGCAAGTGAGGAAATCCCGATGAGCTTACTATAGTAAGGGATTCGGATTCGGGTGCGCGAGCGTAGCGAACACCGAAGCAGCTTCAAGTATGAAGGGTATAAACAAACCAGCGTTGCCCCTCGCTTTCTAATTCACGAAAATCTATTTCAAACAGCGCAGAAAGATTCTGTACCGTCATTACGTCACTTGCGGCCCCTTGCTGTGAAACCACCCCAGCCTTGAGCATCCAAACCTGCTGGGCGTGTCTCTGTGTATGATTCAAATCGTGTGCACTGACGATGACACTAATCCCAAGCTGGGTAAGCTGCTCGAGCAACTGATCTACAGCCGCCTGCTGGCTGATGTCTAGGCTGTTCATCGGTTCATCTAACAATAAAAGCGATGCTTGGGGATTTAACGTTGGCCATACCTGCAAACACACGGCGGCAATTCGCACCCGCTGCCACTCGCCGCCAGAAAGATGAGTCAATGGACGCGCAAGCTTATCACTTAAGTTGAGTGTTTCTGCCAGATAGCCAACCACACCATCAGCAAGCTCACCATCACAGCCTGTAGGTTGGTGTAACGCAAGAAACTGAAAAACAGGCATTACTGCGCTGGGCTGTTGTTGCTGATGCAAATAGGCGCGATAGCGTGCCAGTTCGGTCGCGGTGAGTTTTTCAATGTCGAGCTGATTAAGCATAATCGTGCCTTCACCTGGTAAGATACCGGCGATGCGCGATAGCAACGTGCTTTTACCTGCGCCATTCGGCCCAATGATATGAATAAGCGCCCCACGATTTACCTGTGCGCTAAAGGGTAATAGACGAGTCCCTGCGGAAACATTGTGTAGAGAAAGACAGTTCAGCGACAGCAGATCTCTGTTTTGATTCATCATTAGGCTTTGACACTCCGTGGTCGTAACAGCATCCAGATAAAAACAGGCGCACCGAGAGAAGATGTCACTACACCAATCGGCAATTCAGCGGAGAAAAGTGCCACGCGCGCCACCACATCGGCAAACAACAACACACCGGCACCGCCCAGCGCACAGGCCGGCAAAAGTGCACGATGATCGGTAATCCCCATCAGCCGCAGCATGTGCGGTACAACTAATCCGACAAAACCAATCACACCGGCCAGCGCAACGCTAACGCCCACCAGCCAGCCAATCGCCACCACAAGTAAATTACGCCACACCACCAGCGAAAGTCCGAGCTGGCGCGCTTGAATATCGCCCAGAGACATCAGGTTAAGCACTTTACCTTGATACAGCAGCCAAACAAATACTGGAATGAGCGCTAGCACCAGCCATTTTTGACGCCAATCCACGCCGCTAAATCCGCCCATCAGCCAATACATCAGCTGGCGCAAATCCAAACTGGAGCTAAAATAGACCGCCCACGTCATCACTGCGCTACAGGCAATGCCGAGAGCAACGCCAATTAACAACAGCCGCGAATTTGTCAGCGATTTACGGTGTGCAAATATCATCAGCAAAGCGGTAATCGCCAGCGCACCAATAATCGCACAGGTGCTGAGTACCCACACGGGGAGCATACTTTGGCCGAGTAATACCGCTAGTACTAACGCCACGCCCGCGCCGTTAGAAACCCCTAAAAGCCCCGGTTCAGCCAGCTGATTATCAAACAGCGCCTGCATCACCGCACCGGATATTGCCAGCGCAGCACCGACGGCCATCACCGCTAGCACCCGCGGTAAACGGAGTTGCCACACAAAAAGCTGGGCACTTTCACTTAGCCATTGCGTGGGCCACATCCAGAGATCGCCCGCACACAGGCTGACTATCACCGCAAACAGTAAAAATAGCGTCAGGAGCCACAATCGTCGGCGATCGTGTTGCTTCTGGCGCTGCTGTAAAAGGGAAAAATGCGAAAGTGTTGGCGTGTCAGCGTTTGGCATAGTACTCATTAAAGAGATCTAATCAGAGGTTGGGTATGGGTACAATAATTAAACTTGGCTATTCATCACCGTGATAAGGCTCAACAAATGTACCATCATGGCTATCTATTTCGTTAAAAAACCATACACCATTCGGATAATCATCCAGCGTGACTAAATACATCACGCCTTCACTAAATTCTTCAACTTCAACAATTTTACCAATTCGGCGCGGGCCACCATCGGTTTTAACACTAACGAGGTCATTCACTTTCATCTATGGATTGTCTCGCGATATTTGGGTTGATGGACGTTAGATAAGAAAAAGGCCACCCGCAGGCGGCCTTTTTGTTTTGCGTATTACTCTTTCGGTGTCGCGTTCTCGACCCGGCTCTTGAGCTTCTGCCCCGGACGGAAAGTAACAACACGGCGCGCCGTAATCGGGATATCTTCCCCGGTTTTCGGGTTACGTCCCGGCCTCTGGTTTTTGTCGCGCAGATCGAAGTTACCGAAACCGGATAACTTAACCTGCTCGCCATTTTCCAGAGCACGGCGAACCTCTTCGAAAAATATTTCTACGAGGTCTTTGGCATCCCGTTTGCTAAGCCCAAGCTTCTCAAACAGGTGTTCAGACATTTCAGCTTTAGTAAGCGCCATAAGTTCAATCCCTCAAGGATGCTTGGAATCGCTGTTTTAATGCCTCTACACATTTTGCGACGGTAGCGGCAATCTCCTCTTCTTCCAGTGTACGGGTGGTATCTTGCAATACCAGACTGATAGCGAGGCTCTTATAACCCTCGGCAACACCCTTACCACGGTACACGTCAAACAAGTTTACGCCAACTACCTGATTTACGCCAACTTTCTTACACTCTGCCAAAATATCTTCTGCAGGGACATTTTCAGCCACTACAACGGCGATATCACGGCGGTTTGCAGGATAGCGTGAAACCTCGCGAGCCTGCGGAATACGGCGCTCTGCAAGGGCTTCCCACTCGATTTCGAATACCACGGTGCGACCGTTCAGATCCAGTTTACGTTCCAGATCAGGGTGAACAACACCAATGAAACCAACGCGTTTGCCTGCTAAATAAATTGCCGCACTCTGCCCCGGATGTAAAGCAGGGTTAGTTTCTGCTTTAAATTGGACGTCATCCAATTTACCGGTCAAATCTAAAATAGCTTCTAAATCACCTTTCAGATCGTAGAAATCAACAACCTGACGTTCTAAATTCCAGTGCTCTTCGTAACGGTTACCCGCGATCACACCGGCCAGCATGACATCCTGACGGATACCCAGATTAGCAGCAGTATCAGGAACAAAGCGTAGACCCGTTTCGAACAAACGTACACGTGACTGCTGACGGTTCTGATTATAGACCACCGCAGACAGCAAACCGCTCCACAGAGACAGGCGCATCGCTGACATTTCTACCGAGATTGGGCTTGGCAAAATCAGCGCTTCTTCCGCTGGGTGCAGCAATGCTTGAACTTTAGGATCAACAAAGCTGTAGGTGATCGCTTCTTGATAGCCACGATCGACCAGCATTGTTTTCACGCGCTTAAGCGGCAAATTCGCTTCGCGGTGTGAAGTCATGATCAGGTCAGCTTTCACCGGCACGTTAGGAATATTGTTGTAGCCGTAAACACGGGCCACTTCTTCCACTAAGTCTTCTTCGATTTCCATATCGAAGCGCCAGCTTGGTGCGACGGCCTGCCAAGTGTCGTTGGCAAAGCTGACCTTGCAACCTAAACGCTCAAGGATATCGGTAACCTGTGCGTCTTCAACGTGATGGCCAATTAAGCGATCCAGTTTCTCACGGCGCAGCGTGATCGTAGCGCGCTTAGGCAGCGTTGCTTCATTGGTAACATCAATGACTGGACCTGCTTGACCACCGCAGATATCAAGCAGTAAACGCGTCGCACGTTCCATCGCCGCAGCTTGCAATGCCGGATCAACGCCACGTTCGTAGCGGTGAGAAGCATCGGTATGCAGACCCTGACGGCGTGCACGACCGGTGATAGACAGCGGGTTGAAATATGCACATTCCAGCAGAACGTCTTGTGTTTCTTCGTTCACGCCAGAGTGTTCACCACCGAAGATACCGCCCATCGCCAGCGCTTTTTGCTGATCGGCAATCACTAAGGTATCAGCCGACAGCGTAGCTTCATTGCCGTCCAGCAGAGTCAGCTTTTCGCCCTCTTTCGCCATACGCACAACGATGCCACCTTCTAGGCGGTTAAGATCGAACGCATGCATCGGCTGACCCAGTTCCAACAGAACATAGTTGGTCACATCAACCACGGGATCGATAGAACGAATACCGCAGCGACGCAGTTTTTCACGCATCCACAATGGCGTTGCGGCTTTAACGTTAATCCCTTTCACCACGCGGCCCAAATAGCGTGGGCAAGCGTCGGTTGCTTCAACCGTAATTGGGAAAGTGTCATGAATTGCCGCAGGAACCGCGTCCATCGCAGGCACGTTCAGAGTCAGCTTATTGAGCACCGCAACGTCACGTGCAACGCCAATAATCCCTAAGCAATCCGCACGGTTCGGCGTTACGCTAATTTCAATCGCGTTATCATTCAGCTTCAGATATTCACGGATATCGGTGCCGATAGGCGCATCTGCTGGCAATTCAATGATGCCGTCGTGATCTTCGGAAATACCCAGCTCAGAGAACGAACACAGCATCCCTTCTGAAGGCTCACCGCGCAGTTTCGCCGCTTTGATTTTAAAATCGCCAGGCAATACAGCGCCAATAGTCGCCACGGCGACTTTTAGACCTTTACGACAGTTTGGAGCACCGCAAACGATGTCTAACAGACGCTCGCCGCCCACGTTAACTTTAGTGACACGCAGCTTGTCTGCGTTTGGATGCTGGCCGCACTCAACCACTTCACCCACGAAAACGCCGTTAAATTCGCCAGCAACCGGTTCTACGCCGTCAACTTCCAGACCGGCCATAGTAATTTGTTCTGATAATTCTTCGCTGCTAATGGCAGGATTTACCCACTCACGCAACCAGAGTTCACTGAATTTCATGTGATAATCCCGCCTTACTTAAACTGTTTGAGGAAACGCAGATCGTTTTCGAAGAATGCACGCAGATCGGTTACGCCATAGCGCAGCATGGTTAAACGCTCCATGCCCATACCGAATGCGAAGCCAGAGTAAACTTCTGGATCGATACCTACGTTACGCAGCACGTTTGGATGCACCATACCGCAGCCCAAAACTTCCAGCCATTTACCGTTTTTGCCCATCACGTCAACTTCGGCGGAAGGCTCAGTGAACGGGAAGTAAGAAGGACGGAAACGAATCTGTAAGTCTTCTTCAAAGAAGTTATTCAGGAAATCGTGCAGAGTGCCTTTCAAGTTGGTAAAGCTAATATCTTTATCAACAATTAGGCCTTCCATTTGATGGAACATTGGCGTGTGGGTCTGATCGTAGTCGTTACGATATACACGGCCCGGCGCAATGATGCGGATTGGCGGCTGCTGCTCTTTCATCGTGCGGATCTGCACACCCGAAGTCTGGGTACGCAGCAGGCGTTTTGCATCAAACCAGAAAGTATCGTGGTCTGCGCGCGCTGGATGATGGGCAGGAATATTTAAGGCGTCGAAGTTGTGATAGTCATCTTCGATTTCTGGGCCGGTTTCAACGGCAAAACCCAATTCGCCAAAGAACGTTTCAATACGTTCAATAGTACGGGTTACTGGGTGGAGACCACCGTTTTCCATGCGACGTCCTGGCATAGATACATCGATGGTTTCTTCGGCCAGACGGGCATTGAGCGCAGCTGATTCCAGATCTGATTTACGGGCATTCAGAGCTTCCTGAACTTCCTGTTTAGCCTGGTTAATCACAGCACCCGCTGCGGGACGCTCTTCTGCTGGCAGTTCGCGCAGTGACGTCATCTGCAGCGTCAAATGGCCTTTCTTACCCAAATATTCAACACGCACGTTATCTAGCGTGGCAATATCCTGAGCATTCTCTACGGCTGCCTTTGCTTGGGCAACCAACTCTGCGAGATGTGGCATTGCTTTCCTCTTCTTCCAGCCTGTTAGGCCCGATTGTCGATGGTGAGAGTCTCCCCTTCGCACTTGAAGTTGCTGCTATAGAAACCGCCACTTCAAATACTCAGGGAATATACCCTTCATGCTTGACGTTGCCCTGGCGCAACTTCACTCATTGGGGGGTATCGATCTTCTTAAGTGCGCTCATGAATAAACCTGCATCGGAGAATCATGTTAAAGCAAAAAAAAAGCCTCCGCGAGGGAGGCTTTCAGCGCTATTTTTCGTTTCTTTTCTTACGCGCAAAGCCTCCTGAATTCAGGCGCTAAAGTAAAAAAAGAAACGGAAAATAGCAGCGTGCATGCTTGCATTACCTTAAATGAGTGAAAAAACTGATTCTATTGAAAAACTTAGCGGACTGAATGTCAAGCCAAACACAAGCCAAACAACAAAAAGCAAAAGAGGGAGCAAGCTCCCTCTTTCATCTGATGGCTTACGCCAGAGCAGATTTCGCTTTTTCTACCAGAGCAGCAAACGCTACTTTGTCGAATACAGCGATGTCAGCCAGGATCTTACGGTCGATTTCAACAGAAGCCTTTTTCAGACCATTGATGAAACGGCTGTAAGAGATACCGTTCTGACGTGCAGCAGCGTTAATACGTGCAATCCACAGCTGACGGAACTGACGTTTACGTTGACGACGGTCACGGTAAGCGTACTGGCCTGCTTTGATTACTGCCTGGAAGGCAACACGATAGACGCGCGAACGGGCACCGTAGTAGCCTTTCGCCTGCTTCATTACTTTTTTGTGACGTGCGCGTGCAATTACACCACGTTTTACGCGAGCCATATGCTCTCCTTAAGTCTTAATCTTGATTCAAAAAATGTTTACTTATGCGTACGGCAAGCACGCTACGACCAAGCCCAGATCCCCTTTGGAAACCAGACCTTTTGGACGCAGATGACGCTTACGCTTAGTAGATTTTTTGGTCAGAATATGACGCAGGTTAGCATGTTTACGCTTAAAACCACCACCGGCGGTCTTTTTGAAGCGCTTGGCAGCGCCACGCACAGTTTTAATCTTTGGCATTTCGATTTCCACTTCGCATTGTTAATTACATGAATCAGTGAGGCGAATAACGCCAGCGACAGACCGAAATCCATCGCTGGCAGTATTACTTGAGAGCCTTACTGTTTCTTCTTAGGTGCGAGCACCATGATCATCTGGCGGCCTTCGATCTTCGTAGGGAAGGATTCGACTACTGCCAGTTCACTCAGATCTTCTTTCACGCGGTTAAGCACTTCCATACCGATCTGTTGGTGCGCCATTTCACGTCCACGGAAACGCAGAGTGATTTTGGCTTTATCGCCATCTTCCAGAAAGCGAACCAGGCTGCGGAGTTTTACCTGGTAGTCGCCATCGTCGGTTCCAGGTCGGAATTTGATTTCCTTAACCTGAACAATCTTTTGCTTCTTCTTCTGTTCTTTGGTGGCCTTACTCTTCTCATAGAGGAATTTGCCGTAATCCATGATTCGACAAACTGGCGGCTCGGCATTTGGGCTGATTTCTACTAAATCAACACCCGCTTCCTCAGCCTTTTCCAAAGCTTCATTCAGACTGACAATACCAATCTGCTCGCCATCAACGCCTGTTAAGCGAACCTCTTGGGCGCGAATTTCTCTGTTGATGCGATTAGGACGCGCCGGTTGAACTCTTTTTCCGCCTTTAATAACTCGATTCCTCTAATTGGTGAAGACTACGGCTGCGAATCTCTTTTTGCAGCTTTTCGATCACTTCATTTACATCCATGGTTCCCAGGTCTTTGCCGCGGCGGGTACGAACGGCTACTTTGCCAGATTCGACCTCTTTGTCGCCACAAACCAACATGTATGGGACACGACGTAAAGTGTGTTCGCGGATTTTAAAGCCTATCTTCTCGTTTCTCAAGTCTGATTTTGCACGAATACCAGCAGCTTGCAGCTTTTTGGTTAATTCATCGACATAATCAGCCTGTGCGTCGGTGATATTCATCACCTGAACCTGTACTGGTGCGAGCCAAGTTGGGTAGAACCCAGCATACTCTTCAGTCAGGATACCGATGAAGCGTTCCATCGAACCAAGAATAGCACGGTGAATCATCACCGGAACTAAACGTTCGTTGTTTTCACCCACATAAGACGCGTTTAAACGGCCTGGTAACGAGAAGTCGAGCTGCACAGTACCACATTGCCATGCACGATCCAAACAGTCATGCAGAGTAAACTCAATCTTAGGTCCGTAGAAAGCGCCCTCACCCGGCTGATATTCAAACGGAATACCGTTTTCTTTCAGCGCTTCGGCCAAGTCTTCTTCCGCACGATCCCAAACTTCATCACTACCAATACGTTTTTCTGGACGAGTAGACAGTTTCACCACGATTTTTTCAAAGCCGAAGATGCTATACATGTCGTATACCATCTTGATACAGCTGTTAACTTCATCGCGGATCTGCTCTTCAGTACAAAAAATATGCGCATCATCCTGAGTGAATCCACGCACGCGCATCAGTCCATGCAGTGAACCCGAAGGCTCATTACGATGACAGCTACCGAACTCACCCATACGCAATGGTAAATCACGATAAGATTTCAGACCTTGGTTGAAGATCTGAACGTGACCTGGGCAGTTCATTGGTTTGATGCAGTACTCGCGGTTTTCAGAAGACGTGGTGAACATTGCATCTTTGTAGTTCTCCCAGTGTCCTGTTTTTTCCCACAGTACGCGGTCCATCATGAACGGACCTTTTACTTCCTGATAATCATATTCTTTCAGTTTAACGCGCACGAACGCTTCCAACTCGCGGAAGATAGTCCAGCCATCGTTATGCCAGAACACCATACCCGGCGCTTCTTCCTGCATATGGTACAGGTCGAGCTGCTTGCCGATCTTACGATGGTCGCGTTTTGCGGCTTCTTCCAAACGTTGCAGATAAGCATTTAACTGCTTTTTATCTGCCCATGCGGTGCCGTAGATACGCTGTAAAACGGTATTATTGCTATCGCCGCGCCAATAGGCACCAGACGACTTCTGCAGTTTGAAATGATGGCAGAAACGCATATTCGGCACGTGCGGACCACGGCACATGTCGATATATTCTTCGTGGTGATACAAACCTGGTTGGTCATCACGACTGATGTTCTCATCCAGAATCGCCACTTTATATGGTTCCTGACGTGCTTCAAAAGCGTCACGGGCTTCTTGCCAGCTCACTTTTTTCTTAATCACGTCGTAATCTTTATCTGCCAGCTCATGCATACGCTTGTCGAGCAGTTCAAGATCTTCCTGCGTCAGGGTATGGTCAAGGTCTACATCGTAGTAGAAACCGTTGTCGATCACTGGGCCAATGGCCATTTTAGTGTTCGGCCACAGTTGTTTGATCGCATGACCCAAAAGATGCGCGCAGGAATGGCGAATAATTTCTAAGCCTTCCTGATCTTTTGCGGTAATGATGGAAACACTGGCGTCTTGTGTAATCGGATCGCAAGCATCAACCAGCTCACCGTTAACGCGACCCGCAATGCAGGCTTTCGCCAAGCCAGGTCCGATATCCATAGCAATATCCATTACGGATACAGGTTTGTCGAACTGGCGCTGACTACCGTCAGGAAGTGTAATAACAGGCATTTATATTCCTTATCTACAGTGGTGACCCACACGACAGGCCACATATAGAAAACAATTTGTATTTAAAATCATCGTTTTATGGGCGCCATCCTGCTGTACTTTGCAAGATCTGTACGCAGCGTGATACATAAAACGCTATGCACCCCTGAATACTCACACCCACTACCGCCGATATTAACACCCACAGAGAATGGGTTAAACAAAAACACGGCTACCCAACGATTCTTACCTGCTCTCCCCTCGGTAAATGTTACGTTAGATCAAATAACTGACGGTTAAAGAAAAGACATTTCCAAATTTTTCAAACAGATCACACCGCATGATAATTCACATAGATAGCGCTCTGTACAACTACGTACGCACAGCGCCATCAAATTCCGATAAGCCTGTTACACAGTTGCACAGTTGCACATAGGCCGAAAACTAATGCACCAGTAGCAATCTGGATGCATATTTATGCTGCCAAATAAAAATAACGCACGGGTAATTAATATATACGATTAGATAAGGTTGGAGGAGTTGTGTATTTATTAGTCTTGGAATATAAAATAAAGCGCCGGGAGGCACCCCGGCAATAAAAACAATGTAAAGAATGAATATCTATATTAAGACATATTACGTAATCTGCATTGGCATGCAGTGGCCTAAAAATAGTATTCCTATAACAAGGAATCAAATTAACAAAATGTGCCTAAGCCAATAAAAATATTAACGGTCATTAACGATATAGTTCAAAAGCTAGATCTTTACGTATGTAAATCAATTAAGTGAGAGTTATCATATTTAAACTTTTATCTAATTTCGCATTTTTTGCGCTTTTACTCTTTCAGTAAAGCCGACAATATCGACAGCACTTGGCTTATTTAGTTCATTAAAATGTTCGAATATTGTTGAGTATAAAAAAAAGCAATTGGCATCAATGCAATAAAAAAGATTAAGGAAAATAAAATGAAACGCAAAGTTCTCGCAGTGGTAATACCAACATTAATGGCATTAGCAGGAACCGCCCATGCCGCAGAAATTTATAATAAAGATGGCAATAAACTCGACTTACATTTCAAGGTCGATGGCCTTCACTATATTTCAGATAACGATAATGCCGATGGCGATCATTCCTATGTGCGTGGCGGCTTCAGCGGTGAAACACAAATTACGGATATGCTGACCGGCTATGGCATGTGGGAGTATCAAGCGAACCTAAACCACACTGAAGGCGAAGATAATAGAAACTTTAGCCGTTTCGGTTTCGCGGGCCTAAAATTCGGGGATTATGGCTCTTTAGACTATGGTCGTAATTCGGGGATTATTTACGACATTATGGCTTGGACCGATATGCAGCCTGAGTTCGACGGGAGCACCGTTGGCGCTGACAACTTCATGTTTCAACGTGCTGGCGGCGTGTTAACCTACCATAACCGCGATTTCTTCGGCTTGGTCGATGGCTTGAACTTCGGTATTCAGTATCAAGGTAAAAATGACGACCCAACTGAAAACAAAGATGGCCGTGATGTATTAAGCCAAAATGGTGATGGTTACGGTTTATCACTCTCTTACGATCTCGGCTATGGCTTTAGCCTCGGTGGCGCCTACTTCCAATCTGACCGCACAAACGATCAGAATAGCGGCGGTAAAGGTGGTCGCTATAATGATATTATGGGTAATGGCGATAAAGCCGAAGCTTATACTGTGGGCGTGAAATACGAAAACAGCGGCTATTATGCAGCAGCAAACTATACGCAATCCTATAACGCCATTCGTTTCGGTAATTCTAACGACCATAACGAAGCCTACGGCTACGCAAACAAAGCGCAAGGCGTAGAAATGTATACCGGTTATACCTTTGATTTCGGCTTGCAACCTTTCGTCGGCTGGAACTATGTTGAAGGTAAAGACCTAGGCAGCAATGGCGCATCTCGCGATTATGGCGATCAGAAATTGGTTAACTTTATCGATATTGGTGCAACCTACTTCTTTAATAAAAACATGTCTACCTATGTCGATTATAAAATTAACATGATCGATGATAACGACTTTACTCGTTCAGCGGGTATTGATACGGATGATACCGTTGCATTGGGGATTGTTTACCAGTTCTAAACGCAGCATCATGATCAATAAAAAATAATATATTAGTTATTAACAGCCTTTAGCCCAGCGTTCTGCTGGGCTTTTTTTATTTTAAACCGGAGATAAGTAAAATTTAAAAATACACAATCTACATCGCTAAAGAAAAACCAGCATCCATATAAAAATAGAAACAAACGTTGTAGAGATAAGCAGTATCGGCGCATATGAGCATGACCTCAATATAATAACCCATAGGTATTAAAAGGTTTAAGGATGCATTACGCATGGGTATTCATTTTTACTGCATGACAATTATAATAAAATCATTTTTATTTATTACATGTATAAATAAATGAACAGCACTGTTAAGTTTCGATTTTATGTCTCAGTTTAGAACTCGATGTTTTTCTAGTCATAATTTGTTACACTACCTCACGTTAGTTTTCGATATCTCAGCACTCCCTTTTTATGTTTCGATTGAAGCGTTTGTCTTCACTCGCAGCACATTGTTTTTTTGAGTTCAATAGCCAACTTCACAAACCAAGGTAATTAGATGTATCCAGCAGCATGGGCCTTTATAAAAACGGTGTATTTGATCGGCTCAGTCATTTCCGCATTACTCACTTTCAAGGCCTGTGCTGACCCCTCGCTTAAAATCAGGATCTTTACCGCGATACTGATTGGGCTAACGTGGCCCATGAGCTTTCCCATCGTGTTGCTGTTTTGGGCGTTTATGTGACGCATGATGAGGCTTGGAATGCTGCTATTTATTATTGCAGCGACGAGATAAGTCATTTCAGAGCAAAATCACCTCAGTTTTTATAAGATTTATCTCAGATTAGCCATCAGGCGAGAAAATAAAAAACTCGTTGGGTAGAATTAAAAAATGCCTAAATGAATACCACGGAATGAATTAAGGTTTGTTATGTACGCACTCGTGATGATGGTCTGCTATCTCAACGGCCCCTGTGAAAATTTGTACCTTGGTGGTTTTGATACTGAAGAACAATGTGTGCGCGAAATGAATGTGCAGCGAATTCAACGCGGCGGATGTATCCCGCTTGAAAATGTACTGGACGATTTTTGGCAGCCAGCAACCCGCGCTGCTGACTTCCCTCGCCTGTTCTAATGTGGGCCGATTTGCAGCAAAAGTTCATCTATACGCTTAATGACTAACGTGCTGGCGTGTTCCATAGTAGCTAAACTCATTTTTAAACGTTCATCATCGCCCGCCCTAAATGCCACTAATGCTTCTCGCCCTGAACGATGCACCTCAGCGTGCGGTGCTTCAAGCTGCGCAAAGCTGCTAAGGTGAGAAAACTCCCGCCCTGCATCTCCATAGAACCATTTTCCTAAGCGGCAATCTGTATGGCTGTTAACTTCTGCAACCTCATCACGATGCAAGATCAGTTCATACACTTTGACTTTCCAAATGACGTGATCGAGCTTAACCGTATTCAGAAACTGTTGGGTCGCGATAAAGCGAATGATTTCCTGCATGTGGGCTGAAAGCTCAATAACCTGCTGCAACATCTGGCAAGCCTGTTCCGTCGCGTGGCGAATATCATGAGTGGACTGATTATTTTCCCCAACGCTAGCACTCACGCTCTTCGCATGCTGATTAATATCCTGAGTCAGAGCGGTTATATTTCCCGCCTGAAGCTGAATTTCCGAAGAGAGTTGTTTGATTTCTTTTGCAATAACAGAGAATCCAGCCCCTCGCCCGCCAACATGGGCAGCCTCGATGGCGGAGTTGATCGCCAGCAGATTGGTCTGTTTCGAGAGCTTATTAATGGCATCAATATTGTTATTAATCCCTTTAAGCACAGCAGTCAGTTCGTCAATGTAGCCGATACTCTCACCAGAATGCTGTTCAATAAGATTCACCAATTCAGAAAGCCGCCCCATTCCCTCGCGTGCCTGCTCATTCTTATGGTTAAGCTCATCAACAGTCACTAATTCTTGCATTAAGCTTTGACTGGAGTGCAGCAACGAATCTCGAATAATTTCTATTGCGCCAATACCCGAAAGAAAACTATGACATAGCAATTCGCCATATGACTTCTGCACGGGTTCCTGAGGATCTATTGCTACAAATTTCTCCGTTGTAGCCAACGCGGCTGGTTTCTGCGTTAAGAGTCGTTCCTGTTTATACCCAAACCATCGCTTTAATTGCGTATACATTGCCTAAACCCTCTCCTTATCTTGGATATACCAAGCCACCTGGCATGGCAATTCAATAACACTTAGCCGATCTGTATGGCATAAAGCGTTATCGGCATAAGCCACTCAATATTTATGGTTATTATGTTTTGGTAAAAATTTTGTATTTTTTATGTGACGTATAAAGCGAGTAAAAATAGAGAGTTAATGCGATGTAAAAAATTAAAATGGAAATGAATTCCGTTTCGATGTGGAAAAAAACTTATCCCCTTCTATGCTAAATAACGGGCCATCTGGTACCCGCACACGCATATGAATCAATCAGGAGAGAAGTTATGGGAAAATCATTCGTTCGAATCGGGATTTTTGAAGTGGAAGATGCAGAGCTGTCAAAAACGCCAGATAGTCAATTGAAGAGCCACACACTCAGCATTCCCTGCAAGTCAAACACCGATCTTTGCATGCAGCTTGACGGCTGGGATGAGCAAACCACCGTTCCCGCACTGTTAGATGGCAAAAACGCGCTGCTTTACCGCAACCATTACGATCGCCAGAGCGACGCTTGGGTTATGCGTTTTGCATAATGGGGAAGCCCTAGACAAGGATAAGTTTGATAACCTTGTCTAGGTGTATCAGCGTCTAGGTGTATCAGCGAGCTCGCGAAAAATTGGAAATGCAGTCCATTTTGAATAGTTAATGCTTAAAAAGTTAATGCGCATCACGTAGCTGAGAAGCATCAAGCGTAGGCAACACCGGCGGCTCTACGGGTTTAGTTTTAGCAAAGATATAATCCAGAATTGCGCGCGTTGTCGGCGCTGCGGAGACACCATTTCCCCCACCATTTTCCAAAATAACGGCAATCGCGACCTTAGGATTTGAATACGGCGCAAACGCCGTGTAGAAGATATGATCGCGCAGCTTCACGGGGATCATTTTGGCGTTATAAACCTGATCTTGTTTCAGCCCAAATACCTGAGAGGTACCTGACTTCGCCGCAATTTCATAAGGCGCAGTGTGGAAATACTTGTAGCCAGTGCCATTAGGATAGTTTGCCATTCCAAACATACCTTTTTTCACAATACCCCAGATCGGCGATTTTGGATCGGCCACCTGCGTGTGCTCCTCCTGCTGATAACGCTCAACGTGGTTTCCTTGTTTCATCGAATACATCAAATGCGGCGTTTTCGTTGTACCATCGTTGATGAGCGTGCTTAGCGCCTTAACCATCTGAATCGGCGTTGCAGTCCAATAGCCTTGTCCAATGCCCACAGAAATCGTATCGCCTTGGTACCACATTTTTTTATGAACTTTCTGTTTCCAGGCTCTATCGGGCAAAACGCCTTTTGCCTGTTCCATTAAATCGATGCCGGAATATTGCCCGTAACCAAATTTGCTCAGCCATTCATGAATGCGATCGATCCCCATCTCATAGGCCACCTGATAGAAAAACGTATCCGCTGATTCTTCAATCGCCTTGGTCACATTTAACATGCCGTGGCCGGTTTTCAGCCAGTCGCGATAATGCCGATTAGTACCGGGAAGCACCCACGTAGGTTGACCAAAAAACGTGGTCTGCGGCGTGATAACGCCGGCAAAGAGTGCCGATGTAGCCATGAACGGTTTCACCGTGGATGCAGGCGGATAAATCCCTTGAGTGACACGGTTAATCAGCGGTAAATCAGGATTATCAAGCAACGCCTGATAAGACTTATACGATATACCGTTCACAAAAGGGTTCGGGTCATAGCTTGGGCTAGAAACCATCGCCAAAATGCCGCCGTCGCGCGGATCCATCACCACCACGGCGGCGCGCTGCCCTTTCAGCAGCTTCTCAATATATTGCTGGAGAGGAAGATCTATCGTCAGATAGATATTCTTTCCGGCCTGCGGCGGGGTTTCGGTGAGCTCGCGCACCACGCGGCCATGGCTATCAACCTCAACCTCCTGCGATCCCGTGGTGCCGTGCAGTTGTGTCTCGTAATAACGTTCGATCCCCTGCTTACCGATGTCGTGATCGGCCGCATAGTTTTCACCTTCACCGGCCTCATTCAAGCGTTTGGCATCACGATCGTTAATCTTTGAAACATAGCCAACAACGTGGGCTAGCTCAGCGCCGTAAGGATAGTAACGCTGCTGGTAGCTGCTAATCGACACGCCGGGAAATTCAAATTCATTGACAGAAAAACGCGCGACTTCAACATCGGTCAGCGCTTCTTTAAGGGGGACTTCAGCAAAACGTCGAGAGGACTTCATCGCCTCATGGAAGTTATTAATATCATCCGGCGTTAAATCCACTATCGGCGTCAGCGCTTTGATCGTTTGGTCTAAGTTAGCGACTTTCCCCGGAATCAGTTCAATTTGATACAGCGTTTGGTTTTCTACTAAAGGCGTTCCGTTGCGGTCATAAATCAACCCGCGTACCGGCGCAATGGGCAGGGTTTTAATGTCGTTGGCGTTCGAGCGTGTTTGGTACTGTTCGTGCTCTTCTACCTGAAGATGATACAGATTGAACACTAATACGCCGAATAGCAGCACAACCATCACCGCGGCAATAATTGAACGGCGGATAAACAGCGTCTCTTCAGCACTGTGATCGCGAAATGGCTCTGGCAAACGGCTCATGACTGGGCATACAGGTGCAAAACGACCTGTCGGATTCACTCAATAACTAAAGGGACGCTAAGGCTAAACGCAATCGGAAGCGAGTGAAACCACGGTGATGCTAATGAGTCATCATCATTGTTTCAGAATGTGAATATATTCGTGAGATGTGACAAGACAGAAGTATTTGAACTCAGTAAAGGAAAAAACGGCCTGCGAACGAGGCCGTTGATGAAGCAACTAACTAATAATCGACGACGTTGGCGCTGCAACATCTTTTGGGTTAGCACCGAAACGGTTGCTACCTGGCTGGCTATCAAAGACGGCGAAGATAAACAACACAAACCAGCCAACGATCGGGATAAGACCGATCAACACCCACCAGCCGCTACGGTCGGTGTCGTGCAAACGACGAACCATAACCGCAATAGACGGAATAATTAGCAGCAGGCCATACACCACGGTCAGCACGCCTTCGCCACTCTCATTGCTCCAGCCTAATGCGTCCTGTACAAACCCCAATAGAATAGTAATGATGGCGTTTATCAGTACGAACCACCAATATTCTCTACGTCTAGCGCGGTCACGAAAATTGAAATAGTTCTTCAGAACCTTAAGATACCAATCCATCGTTCTTCCTTTTATTCAGAGCCATAAACCTCACCTGATTGTAGTCATGCCATCAAGTGATAATTCCGTATATTGATAACAATCAATTATGTCTCGTCACAAACATTTCAGCCAGAAATGTAAGCTAAATGAGCGCAAAAAAAATCAGACCATGCGTAAAGTATGCAAAAAAAGTAAAAAGTGCATACTTTGCCGGATCGAGTTGACACAAATCATGTTTGCACAGATAGGCGTCTGCTATAAATCCCTGCGTTTTATGTCATACAAAAAATAATGGGATGATCAGGAATCCACATGTCACTAAAACTCAAAGCGCTACCCTACGCTCTCGCCTTCATTTTTGGCGCACTGCCACTTCTCTCTCACGCCGACGCACAGCCAGCCGTGCAGCACACGCTTAAACTGGCTATTGGTGAAGAACCTACTGAAGGTTTTGATCCGCTACTTGGCTGGAGCCACGGCAGCTACTTGCTGTTACATAGCCCGTTGCTGAAACAAAAAGCCGATCTTAGCTGGGATAACCTTCTGACCGAAAAAGTCACTAACAGCGAGGATGGTAAAACGTGGACGCTAACGCTAAAGCCGGACTTAAAATTCTCTGACGGCTCACCGCTCACGGCCAAAGATGTCGCCTTCACCTACAACCAAGCCGCACGCGGCGGTGGCAAGATCGACATGGGCAACTTTGCTTCAGCAAAAGCCTTAGATTCACGTCGCATAGAAATTACGCTCTCCGCACCGCAAAGCACTTTCGTTAACGTATTAGGTTCACTGGGCATTGTTTCTGCAGAAAAATATGATGCTAAAACCTACGCACAAAAGCCTATCGGTGCAGGGCCTTATCGACTGGTTAGCTTTGAACCGGGTCAACAACTCATAGTTGAAGCGAACCCGTATTACGCCGGTCACAAAAATGATTTCAATAAATTAGTTTTTGTCTTTTTAGATGAAGACAGCGCCTATGCGGCAGCACAAAGCGGTCAGCTTGGCTTGGTACGTATTGCGCCATCTATGTCAGTGAGCGGGCAAAACGGTCTGAAGCTGTGGGTTCGGCCAAGTGTAGAAAACCGTGGCATCGTATTCCCTACCACGCCTGCTGGGAAAAAAGATGCCAATGGCTACCCGATTGGCAACAACATTACCGCTGATGTTGCGATTCGCCGTGCCATCAACTACGCCATTAACCGCCAACTGCTTGCTGACCAACTGATGGAAGGCCATGCGATCCCTGCATACAGTGCGGTTCAAGGATTACCGTGGGACAGCAAAGCCGCAGCGTTTAAAGACGGCGATATTGCCAAAGCCAAGCAAATTTTAGACGACGCCGGCTGGAAAGTCGGCAGTGACGGCGTGCGGGTGAAAAATGGTCAGAAAGCCGAATTAACCCTGTGGTACACCAGCGGCGACAGCACCCGCCGCGATCTGGCGCAGGCCGTCCGTTCCATGCTTCAACCGCTCGGTATCAAAATGGATTTACAATCTGGCAGTTGGGAAACCGTCGAACGCAATATGCATGCAAACCCAACGCTATTTGGCTGGGGAAGCCTAGATCCGATGGAGCTGTATCACCATTACAGCAGCAAAGCGGCCGGCGTGGAGTACTACAATCCAGGTTATTACAATAACAAGATCGTCGATCAACACCTTCAGCAGGCGCTCGATGCGCCAACGTGGCAAAAAGCAGTACCGTTCTGGCAACAGGTTGAATGGGATGGCAAAACGGGCGCGGGCGTACAAGGCGATGCGGCTTGGGCTTGGTTGCTGAACGTGCAGCATACTTACTTGGCAAACCCTTGCGTTGATTTAGGTAAAGCGGCACCGGAAATTCACGGCAGTTGGTCTGTTCTCAATAACCTGCAAGATTGGAAGTGGACGTGCCACTAAGACGCTTGGCCGATCTCAGCCTGACACTCTCTCGCTCACGCGGTTTGCGTCAGGCTGCGTATACCCTATTTCGTTTAGCTTGCCTGCTGACGCTGGTGTCGGCAGGCACGTTCACGCTGCTCAGTTTTTCCCCCATCGATCCCATTCGTGCCTATATCGGCAATGATTTGTTGCATGTTCCACCTCAGCAATATCCGCTGATTGCCGCCCGTTGGGGGTTAGACCAACCACTGTGGCTGCGTTTTTGGCACTGGTTCTCACAGGTGCTACACGGCGATCTTGGCTATTCGATGCTGTATAACGCGCCGGTAGCCGACGTGATCGGTGAACGATTCGCCACCTCTTTTGCTTTGTTGGCAAGTTCATGGCTGTTATCCGGTGTTGTAGGCATGCTGCTAGGCTTTAGCGCTGGTCATTATCTCAACCGTTGGCCCGATCGCCTGATTTGCCGCATCAGCTATCTATTGTCATCGCTACCCACCTTTTGGGTTGGACTTTTACTGCTGGTTGTTTTCGCCGTCCACTGGCCGTGGTTTCCCGTATGCTGCGCTTGGGAACCGGGCAGCAGCGCACAGGATGCAACGATCGTTGAACGCATTCGCCACCTAATTTTGCCTATGATCGCGCTCAGTCTGATGGGCTTGGGACAGATCGCATTGCATACCCGCGAGAAAGTCGCCGAAGTGATGCACAGCGACTTCGTGCGCTACGCTCAGGCGCAAGGTGATTCAGGTTGGTCGCTGTTACGTATTCAGGTATTTCGTCATGCGCTGACGCCCGCGCTGTGTCTCCAATTTGCCTCGGTAGGTGAACTGCTCGGCGGTTCTCTGCTGGCAGAAAAGATCTTTGCCTACCCCGGACTGGGGCAAGCCACGATTGATGCAGGCCTGCGCGGAGATATTCCTTTGTTGATGGGCATCGTATTATTCAGCACCCTGTTGGTCTTTGGCGGAAATACGTTAGCCGCAATGCTATTGGCAAGAATGAACCGCATTTTGGAGCGTCAATGATGCTGCATAACCCCGCTCCGTCACTGTTACGCTTTGTGCTTTCAGCCCTCGTGCTGGTGACGCTCACGGTGTACGGGATTTCATTGCTCTCGTCGGATATTCCGTTGGATCTGCTGGCACGCTATCAGGCACCTAGCGCCGCACACTGGTTTGGCACTGATAATCTGGGGCGCGATCTGTGGCTGCGCTGTTTTCAGGGGGCTTTAACTAGCCTACAAATAGGCATCGGCGCTGCGCTGTGTAGCGGGATCATCGCCATGCTAGTTGCCAGCCTGACACTGATCCATCCAGCGCTCGATCACATGCTGCGGCTGATCGTCGATACCCTGCTGTCGCTGCCGCATCTGCTGTTATTAATACTCATCTGCTTTACCGTTGGCGGTGGCAAACACGGCGTAATTTTGGCCGTGGCATTAACACATTGGCCTAAACTGTCATTAATTCTACGCGCCGAAGCACAGCGAATCCGCACCAGCGACTATATGACTCTCGCCCAGCGCTTGGGCAATAGCCGCTGGTATTGTTGGCGAGCGCACTATTTGCCTGCTCTGGCGCCTCAATGGTTTGTCGGCACGCTATTGATGTTTCCGCATGCGGTATTACACAGCGCGGCGCTGAGCTTTCTCGGCTTCGGCCTAGCGCCGCATGAGCCTTCGTTAGGTATTTTGTTGTCTGACGCACTGCGTTTTCTCAGCAACGGTTGCTGGTGGCTGGCGGTGTTTCCGGGGCTAATTCTGCTGCTGATCGTGTTGTTGTTTGATCAATGCGCCCGCGCGATTCAACAGCTATGGCTAAGGAATCAATGATGCTGAATTTCGACAACGTGACTATCGAAAGTGCTCGCTATAGCTGGCTTGGACGTAAAAAATGGTCGCCTATTCTGAGCGATATTAATCTTACGCTACGCCGTGGCGAAGTGGTCGCGCTGGTCGGCAGCAGCGGTGAAGGAAAAAGTTTACTGCTGCAAAGTGCCTTGGCGTTATTGCCGCAGAACCTGCGCAAACGCGGCGATATTCGCTTAAACGGCGACGTATTGAATGCGCAGCAATGCCAAAAGTTACGCGGTAACACCTTGTGTTACGTGCCACAGGGCGTGAGCTCCCTCAATCCACTGCTTAACGTTGGCAGCCAACTTTCTCGCAGTTTGTATCTGAGCGGCAGCCATACCTGTGCGCTTGCTCTCGAACAGCAAATTAAGCATTACCAGCTGCAAGCCGACGTTTTGCTGAAATATCCTCGTCAACTATCTGGCGGAATGGCCAAGCGTGTCCTTGCCTGTAATGCCGCCTTGGGCGGCGCTCACTATATTTTAGCCGATGAAATCACCGCGTGGCTCGACGAACCGCTGGCCTGCCAGCTTCTGCAACAGCTACGCGATCTGAGTGCACAAGGCGCCGGTGTTTTATGGGTGACTCACGATTTGTCATTAGCCGCTCGCTTCGCCGATCGTATCGTTGCCCTGAACGAAGGACGGGTCAGCGATGACATCACGACCGACGATCTAAAAAACGGGCTCGGCAGCCCGACGCTACAGAAACACTGGTTTGCTCAGCCCGAACACCATCCGTTATTCCCACACACCACCGCTGATGACTTCACCGCGGGTAAAATGAGGCGCGTTTGATGTTTCGTATTTCAGCACTCTGCATAGAACAAGATAAGCGCCAGCTATGGCATGACTTTTCGCTTAACGTATCTACCGGTGAACGGGTGGGAATTTCAGCCCCCAGCGGCTATGGGAAAACAACCTTAGGGCGCGTATTAGCTGGCTGGCAGCCTTACCAGCAAGGGAGCATTACGCTTGACGATGCAGCGTTACCGCTCAGGGGATATTGCCCCGTTCAGCTCGTTCCTCAACATCCTGAACTGACGTTCAACCCTTATCGCACCACGGGGCAGGCATTGCACGATGCTTGGAACCCAAACGCAGAACAGCTTTCGCGTTTTCATGTTAAAGCTGAATGGTTAACCCGTAAGCCCGACCAACTTTCTGGCGGCGAACTGGCGCGCATCGCGCTGTTAAGAGCGTTAGATCCCCGCACGCGGGTATTAATCGCCGATGAGGTTACCGCGCAGCTCGATCCCCATATCCAACGGGATATTTGGCAACAACTGATAGTTGAATCGCAGCAGCGTCCGCTGAGCATGATTATTTTTAGCCATCAGCGGGCATTGTTGGATCAGATTTGTACGCGCGTCGAGGTGATAGCGTAGTGATTGGTGATGGATAAAAACACCAAAACTCGACCCACATCGTTTGTTTATACGACCGAGATACACGGGCCTAGCACACCGCGGGGCGCTCAGGCGGCTTACGCCGCTACGACCCCATCGGTGTGCTCTCCCTAAAATAAGACTCCGGTAAACAACACCATGAACCTTACAACTTATTTTTTATTCACTGGAGCCTGTGCACCGAAAACGGCGTCGGCCTGTGGGATCTGCGTGAATTTCGCAATGATAGTACGGTAGGTTTGCGCAGGCTCAAGGTCGGTAAACTGCTGCGGATAAATGAATTTGGCTAAATAATCCAATCCTACGATGTTGTAAGGATGGTTATAGAAGTTGTGGTACAAGCCATACAGGTGGTTTTCCTGCACCGCTTTTATTTGATTGAAACCGTTGCGCGCTTTCAACTGGCCAAAACGTTCATCCACCTGCTGCTGCGTGACACCGTAACCGAATGGAATGGCAATGCTGTCTTTATTTTTCCAGCGAGCGCCGGAAACCACGTAAACATCTGGCTTCAGGCTGATCACCTTCTCCATGGAGATTTCACCGGTTGCGCCCGGTAATAATCCAGACCCGAGGTTCTCCGCGCCAATCGCCTCAACCATACCGCCAAAACCAACGTGCGCATGGGTAAAGCAGCACGCTTCCGCCCCGCCCACGCCCGCTTTTGCCTCAACAAACACGCGCGGTTTTGGCGTGACTTTGGCGGTTATCGACGTAATCGCCTGCAAATGCTGCTGATAAAAATCGGTGTACTCTTTCGCTTCCTGTTCGCGATTAAGCACTTCACCTAACAACTGAATGCTTTTAGGCGTATTGGCGATAGGCTGCAAAAAAGTATCTACGAAAACAACCGGAACGTTCAGCGCCGCCAGCTGTTTCAACACACCGGTATCGGCTAGCGCGGGCTTGGCACGCAGTTGAGCAATCATTAGGTCAGGTTTACGTGCAATCACGCTTTCTAAATTCACCTCGCCCTTATCGCTAAAGCCCATATCAGGAATTTTATCTGCCTCCCCCGGCCACTTTTGGTTCAGCACCGCTAGGGTTTCGGGATCGCTTTTTTTCAGCAAGTTATTCCACGCCACAATGCGGCTAAAGGGATCGGCACGATCGAGCAACGCCAGCGTCATGATGTCACGCCCGTCCTGTACCACAATACGCTTCGGCTCATGCTGTAAGGTAATACGCTGGCCGGATGTATCGGTAATGGTCAGAGGATAAGTCGTTGCCATAACGGGGGCTGATACCGCCAGCGCGCATATCAGCGCTAAACGATTGAAAGAACGTGCCATAAAGCTCTCCTTATGTGACCAAAACGGCCAATTGGTAATGATAATAAGTTTTATTTGCACGTAAAAATAAAGAATCTTTCCCGCAATTACAAACGAAATGCTTTTCTAAGTATGAATAGACTCGATAAAAACAAAAAAGCCGCGCTTCACAGCACGGCTTTTCGTTTTAGCCTTTCCGTATTATCAGATCAGGCTGTAGACCAGCGCCGACAATGCGATCAGCCCCATAATCAACACAAAGGGATTGGTGATTGAACGGTATTTTTTCATCGCTGGCACTTTATGAATGGCATAAATTGGCAGAATGAACAGGATAACCGCAATCAGTGGCCCACTGATGGTTTCAATGATATGCAGCGCGCTTGGGTTCAAGAACGTCACCAACCACGTCACCGCAAACAACAGCACCGCGGAAATCTTGTGAGTCACGCTGGACGACACTTTCTTACCCACGGTACGGAATGCACCGTCAATCAAGCTGGTAGCACCTTCGGTCACACCCAGCGAAGTTCCCAAATAGGATTTCGACATCGCCAAAATCGCCATCACCGGTCCTAAATAGGCGATCAATGGATTTGAGAATTTATTCGCCAAACTCGACAATACGGTAATATTTTCATCGCGTGCCGCCAGCATTTCAGCATGTGACAGGCTCATCACACAGCTGAAGACAAAGAATAAAATGCTGACGCAAATCATCATGTAGCTATAGCGCATGATGCGCGCACAGCGACGCTCGGCCCCCTCACCGTACAATCCCTTTTGTGTGGAAGAGAACGAGGAGATGATCGGCGCATGGCTAAATGAGAACACCATCACCGGAACCGCTAGCCATAATGAACGCCAGAGCTGAGGATCGCTCACCGACGTCTGCTGCAGGCCAGAGAAAAATGCGGACACATGCCAATATGGGATCAGATAGAGAGAAATACCCAGCAGGAACACAATCAATGGGAAGACCAAAACTCCCATTGCCGCGACAATCGTCTCTTTACCGGTGCGCAGGATCAAACTCAGCGCCGCGACGACACCAAGGCTCAACCAGATCCTGGGCGGCGGCGTAACGTGGAACTGGTTTATCAAGAAGCTTTCCAGCGCATTGGTAATGGAGATGCTGTACACCAAAACAATCGGGAAAAAGGCCAGCAAATACAGCACCATGATGGCTTTACCCGCCAAAATGCCGAAATGCTCTTCAACCACATCGGTAATATCACCGTCGCGGCTGGAGCCTGATAATACAAAACGGCTTAGTGCGCGATGCGGCAAATAGGTTAACGGATAAGCCAAAATCGCCATCAAGATCAAGACTAACGGGCCGTTCAAACCGGCGTTGATAGGTAAAAATAGCGTACCCGCGCCAACCGCCGTGGCATAAAGCCCAAACATCCAGACTGTGTCTGTTTTATTCCACTTGGACGGGCGATCTGTCTCTACCCGACCAGCATCAGGGGAAATAATACTCATTAATTCACTTACCTTCTTTGTGAAACGTGGGCCAACGCAGACATCCTGTTCTGCCCAAATGTGTCCTGCACTTTTGTAGATCGCTGTTATGAGCTGGCCTAAGGCCATATCGCGCAGGAAGCACAGAGTTCAATTCCGCATGCGATACCCATTAGTTCTAAGAACGTTTAAAAACAATGAGTTATCAAAAAAGCAAAACGATTGCGGAATAAGTGCGGAGAGAAGGATAAAGAATTTTGATAAAAAAGTCACAAAAGTTGAATTTTACAGCACAAAAAACCGCAGAAATCGTGGCTATTCGCATCACGATTAACCGTTATGAGTCAGTGATTATTCAGTCGAGTGAATGCAGCCAACACAGCTGTGGATTCAGTATGAAAGCCCTCAAAGCCATTGGAATCACAGCAAGGCAGCAAATGAGTGAGTCTCAATGAGCTGACATTAGTCAGTGACTTGGGCAAGTGAATGCTGCCAACGCTGCTGTGGTTTCAATACGAAAGCCCTCAAAGCCATTGGAATCACAGCAAGGCGGCAAATGAGTGAGTCCCAATGAGCTGACATTAGTCAGTGACTTGGGCGAGTGAATACAGCCAACGCGACTGTGGATTCAGTATGAAAGCCCTCAAAGCCATTGGAATCACAGCAAGGCGGCAAATGAGTGAGTCCCAATGAGCTGACATTAGTCAGTGATTATTCAGCCCATCCATGGGCTTCACCCTTCGGGCCGCAGTAAACTGCGTTCAAATCTGCTCCAGGCAGATTTGTTGAGCGAGCGAATGCAGGCAACACAGCTGTGGTTTCAATGGCGCAGAGGGGAAGAGGGAGATGACTGTGGTTAACCTACAGCCTTATAAGGGCTAACCACAGTCAGGACATGGCCTGATGTACTGCTTGAACGCGCTTTTATTGCACCATCGCGAGATACGCGGTGTTCACCTTCCACAGATAACGCGGAGCCTGCGCTGCCGGATGTCGTTTCTGGATATGCTGATAAAACGCTTCCGGTGTCATGCTGTTGATTTTGTCGATCGCCACTTTACGATTTGGCGAGAACGTCCTCAACATGGCCCCTGCTCCGTTGGCGTACGACACGATCATCGCATAGCGCATGGTCTTAGGGTTTGATATTCCGGCTAACTGCTGATTCTGCAAGATATTCAGATAGGCAGTGCCTAAATCAATATTTACCGCAGGATCTTTTAACTCACGTGACGTTGGTTGCCCGCCTCGTCCCTTCTTGCGGTAAGCATCCTTACCTGCCGTTGAAGCTTTTAACTGCATCAGCCCGATGGCATTAGATGTACTGACTGCGTGAGGATTCCCTCCTGACTCAACCTTAATAATGGCCTTTATTAAGGTTTCATCAATGCCATAACTGTTTGAGGCCGTTCGGATGTAAGTTCCAAACTCTCCTTCAGGTGGCGTTCGTGCATCTAAAAAACTACCGCGAGCATTATTGTTGACGTTTAACTTCACTGTTTGAGGCGGTGTTTGCTCTTTCGCACACCCAGCCAAAAGCAATACCGCCAACATGCAACTGATTCGTTTCTTCACCGTTGCGAGATCCTCTGCGTATGTTGGTCCGTTGTGGATGTTGCCAGAAAAAAAAGGTCTTTGGCTAGTTGATTTTTACGATTTGTTGCTCAATTCACCCTTTTACACACATTTTTCGTCTATTTATAGGCTATGATTATTCAGTTAAATGCACCAATCGAGGTACTCCATGAGTCAATCGGCTATTGCTTGCTATGTAGTGACCTTTAGTTATCCGCAGGCCGATCTTGCGGAAACCGCCAAGCTGAACAACCAACTCATGCTGGAGGGATTTGCGACTACCGTCGCTGATTCTGACGGTATTCCCCATGAATTGGGGCCTAATAGCTACGCGATTACCAGCCTGCAAGATAAAAGTGACGTTGAGCGTCTTGCTCAGGCGTTAGGAAAAGTGGCGCTAGGCCAAGAACCCGAAGTGGAAGCCGTTTTACGCGACGAATATTTCACCCAGCTTTGGGCAACAAGGAATCCATCTAAAGGGCAGCATTAGCTGCCCATTTTATTTTAGATCAACTAATTAACAGAAATTGGCTGATTGTTCTTTTTTGTTCTTTACGTTCATCAGCGCAACGGTTACGGTCAAAATAGCATCACATAACCATGTTCACCTATATATATGCCCTAGAACATTCGAGTGCATGAATGATTCACAGGGAAATAGACTATTCACGAACGCTACCCAAAATAGTTTGAGTTATGGTGAGGCAGCAAACTTGAGCGTCTCTCGATACGCTGGCTCAGCAACTTGAAATACGGCGGGTATATAGGGGGTACACCATGTGGCAAGCTGTAAGTCAGTTATTAAGCGGACACTTTGACCAAACCTTTATAATCCGCGAAAAACGTGAACTTCCTGGCGGCGAAGTACATCAGGCGTGGTGTGTTAGCGACGGTGAACGTCAGGTTTTTATCAAATGTGATACCCCCGACTTCCTACAAGATTTTAAAGCTGAGGCCGATCAGTTAGCGTGCTTGGCGCGCAGCCATACGGTAAAGACCCCGCAGGTTTATGGCGTGGGTGCTACGCGTGAGGCCAGTTTTTTGCTTCTGGAGTATTTGCCGGTGCGTCCGCTTGATGCGCACAATGCCTATCTATTTGGTCAGCAGCTCGCACGCTTGCATCAGTGGAGCGAACAGCCTCAGTTTGGTTTTGATTACGACAACCACCTTTCCACTTCCCCACAGCCGAATACTTGGCAACGTCGCTGGGCTAAATTCTTTTCTGAGCAACGTATCGGCTGGCAGCTACAACTCGCGGCGGAAAAAGGCATTCATTTCGGCGATATCGACAGCATCGTGAGCGCCGTTGAGCAGCGCTTACACAACCACCAGCCACAGCCTTCGCTGCTGCACGGCGATCTCTGGCCGGCGAATATGGGGCTCAGTGCGCAAGGACCGGTGATTTTCGATCCTGCTTGCTACTGGGGCGACCGCGAATGTGATTTAGCCATGCTGCCACTATTCTCGTTGCTGCCCGCCCAAATTTATGACGGTTACCAAAACGTATGGCCGCTGCCGACGTCATTTATTGAGCGTCAGCCCGTTTATCAGCTCTATCATCAGCTAAACATGTGCAACCTGTTCGCAGGGCCACATTTGGAAACCGCTATTCAGGCGATTGATCGTCTGATGGAGAAAGATGTGGCATAGATTTTCTGCCTACCTGTAAAAAAGCTCACCCTAAAGTGAGCTTTTTTATTAGCCGACAAACATTATTGTTACACCAGCCCAAGCAGCTTCAAAATAAAGTACCCGATCACCGCTACGATAATTGGCAAGATGTACAGAGGGAAAAACTGGAGGAAAATGGTATGACGCGGCAGCACAATGCGTTTTTCTAATGCTTCACGCGAATGCCCTTCTGCCCCTTTCATCTGTTCCAGAATCAGTTGGTCTTCAATACCTTCGCGAATATGGCGAACCTGTCGTGACATGCGAGCCCCCGAGGCTTGCAGTGCCATCCCCACGAAAATCAGCCAGTAGATGATCCAAAACATGATATTGCCACCGGTAAATCCCTGTCCTAATACCGGCTGCGGCGAATTGAACCAGAACACATCCAGAAAGTGAGTATTAAACTTCACCATATCAATCATCACATGCACAAAATCTAGCATGACGGCATTAAGCCCTTCTTGCTTTTGGCTATGCTGATAGAGAAAGTTAAGTATCGACACCGTGGTTGAAAGCAGCGCTGGAATAAAAACTATCCAGCCGAATATCCGTTTTGCCACCGCAACCCAACCGGCTTGTTGGTAGGTCATGCCATCCCCTTAATTTGAAATACCCGACATACTTCAAGCAGCTTGAAATATGACGGATATATATGCGCAATCATCGCCTTGAATAACGGCAGTTTACGTGGCTGTTTCCCTTACCGCAATCTCAACTGATTGAATTGATTGGTCAGGTTTGCTGATACTTTAGGCTAGTTTAGTATAACTGGCTTAACCAAAAGCAGCGTGAATGTTAGAGTACCCGCAGCAAATAAAGTTATGACGCTGAACATCAGTTCAGGCGGTCTTAAACCACATAGATGAGGGAATGCCTGTGAGTCGCATTGAAGCCGTAATTTTCGATATGGATGGGTTACTGATAGATTCTGAACCATTGTGGACTCAAGGAGAACACGATGTGTTTTCCTCTTTAGGCATCGACGTTGAGGCGGCAGATGTTCCTGAAACCTTAGGCCTGCGCATCGATTTAGTGGTAAAGCTGTGGTATCAGCGCACACCGTGGCAAGGCGCAAGCCAGGAAGAAGTGACTGAGCGCATTATTCGCCGCGTCATTGAGCTGGTTCGTGAAACCAAACCTCTGCTTCCCGGCGTTGAACATGCGCTAAAACTCTGCCGTCAGCAGGGAATGAAAATCGGTTTAGCCTCTGCGTCTCCACTTTATATGCTCAACGAAGTGCTAGAGATGTTTAACATCAGCCACTATTTCGACGCCGTGGTTTCGGCTGAAGCCTTGCCGTATAGCAAGCCGCATCCTGAAGTTTATCTGAACGCCGCTCAACAGCTTGGCGTGGATCCTCTCAACTGTGTGACGCTCGAAGATTCGTTTAACGGCATGATCGCCACCAAAGCGGCCCGCATGCGCTCTATTGTTGTGCCAGCGCCGGAGAATATTAACGATCCTCGTTGGGCATTAGCCGATGTGAAATTAAACAATCTTAACGAACTCACTGCGGCGAATATTCAGCCTTAATCAACGTTAAAACCAAGCGGAGCCTACCTAAGGCTCCGTTTTATGTATATTTATACAGCAAACAGTCATCTGTTACGCTGTCACCTCTTGCTTCCTACGAAAACTCCGATATGCTGGATAAATTACCAGTACCCTCGGCGAGTTTTATCATGACGGCGGAAGGCCATCTTATTTTTTCTGTCGCTTGTGCCATTTTCGCTAAAAAAGCGGAATTGACGCCTGCGCTCGCCCATGGCGACTGGTGGCATATCATACCCGGTGCGTTACTCACCTGCCTGTGGCCAGATATCGACCACCCAAAATCGGTTCTTGGACAGCGTCTTAAATGGCTGTCGTCACCCATCGCCCGCATGTTTGGCCATCGCGGTTTTACACATAGTCTGCTGGCAGTCATCGGCGGCGTTTTTCTGCTGAACTGCGAAATGCCGAGCTATCTGGGAATACCCGTTGATGCGATGCATGCCATGGTGATTGGATATCTAAGCCATCTGCTTGCCGATATGCTCACCCCTGCCGGTGTTCCTTTACTGTGGCCCATTCGCTGGCGTTTCCGGTTGCCGATACTCAATTCTCAGAAAGGCAATCAGCTAGAGCGGATCTTGTGCATGTCTCTCGTTGGCTATGCCCTCTATTGGGGCGGCGATTTAATGCCTTTTTACGATTTGCTCAGATACGTAAGTCATAAATTATGACGCAAATCACACTGCACTGGTTATAAACCCTTCGTTTTGACTGTTTAGCACACAAACTCGATGCAAAAATTATAATAAATTCATTTTGGATATAAGCATCACGTGTATGGTGCTGTTAGCATATATAGCATTGATTAAGACAATCACGTTTTTGCGTAGGTAGCACGTCGCCCAACGAGGCTTCGGCGTCCTTAGGGCACGCAGAAACGTATAAAAACATATATTAGAAATGGGATGGAGATTGGGATGAACCTACCGCTCGTGATTAACGTGCTGGTGTTTGTAGCGCTATTATTGCTGCTGGCACAGACGCGTCGTACAAAATGGAGCCTGGCTAAAAAAGTTTTAGTCGGCTTATTTATGGGGGTCCTGTTTGGTTTAGGGCTACAGCTGGTTTACGGTTCAGACAATCCAGTACTCAAAGATTCAATTAGCTGGTTTAACATTGTCGGTAACGGCTACGTACAGCTACTGCAAATGATCGTGATGCCGCTGGTATTAGTCTCTATCTTGAGCGCCGTGGCTAAACTACACAATGCCTCATCGCTGGGCAAAATCAGCTTCCTTTCTATCGGCACGCTACTGTTCACCACAATGATCGCGGCTTTGGTCGGGGTGTTTGTGACTAACCTATTTGGCTTAACGGCGGAAGGTTTGGTTCAGGGCGTACAAGAAACCGCGCGTCTGGCCGCCATCAATACCAACTATGCAGGTAAAGTTTCAGACCTGAGCGTTCCGCAGTTGGTGCTGTCATTCATCCCTAAAAACCCGTTTGCCGACCTGACCGGTGCAAGCCCAACGTCTATTATCAGCGTGGTTATCTTTGCGGCAATTTTGGGAACTGCGGCGCTGCAACTGCTGAAAGATGATGAAGTTAAAGGTAAACGTGTTCTTACCGCTATCGACACACTGCAATCGTTGGTGATGAAGCTGGTTCGTCAAATCATGAAGCTAACGCCATACGGCGTACTGGCGCTGATGACCAAAGTCGTTGCGGGTTCTAATATGCACGACATCATCAAGCTAGGTAGCTTCGTGGTTGCGTCCTATCTTGGCTTGGCGATCATGTTCGTGGTACACGGTTTACTGCTGTCGTTCACCGGCATTAACCCACTGAAATTCTTCCGCAAAGTCTGGCCAGTTCTGACATTCGCCTTCACCAGCCGTTCTAGCGCGGCCAGCATTCCATTGAATGTGGAAGCACAAACCCTCCGTATTGGCGTGCCTGAATCTATCGCCAGCTTCTCAGCGTCGTTCGGTGCTACGATTGGTCAGAACGGTTGCGCGGGGCTTTATCCTGCAATGTTGGCGGTGATGGTTGCGCCAACCGTCGGGATTAATCCGTTCGATCCGCTGTGGATTGCAACGCTGGTGGGTATTGTCACCGTCAGCTCCGCAGGCGTTGCGGGCGTCGGCGGTGGCGCAACCTTCGCTGCGCTGATGGTCTTACCGGCGATGGGATTACCGGTTACGTTAGTGGCGCTGCTTATCTCCGTTGAACCGCTGATTGATATGGGACGTACCGCATTGAACGTGAATGGTTCTATGGCAGCAGGCACTATCACCAGCCAAATCCTACGTCAAACCGATAAGAGCGTATTTGATTCTGAAGAAGAAGCCGAGCTGGCACATCAGTAATTAAGCGAACTTAATATACGAAAAAGGGAGCCGATGGCTCCCTTTTGATATTTATCTATCGCAATGAATTAGAACGCCATTCATTAGAACGGATAGTCGTGATAACCCAGCTGTTCAGAAATATTGCGTGCTGCGGTATGCAGCATTTTAACGTATTCGTGTTTAGCATCTTCTGAGAAGCGGATCGTTGGGAACGAAATACTCAGCCCCGCAATCACCACGCCAAAGCGATCGAAAACAGGCACCGCGATGCAGCGCAGCCCTTCTTCCTGTTCTTCAATATCTTCACCAAAACCTTGCTCTTTCACCTCATCGAGCGCCGCTAGCAGCGCTTCTGGGGTAAGAATAGTTTTATCGGTACTACGCTTGAACTCAATCTGGCTGATGATTTCTTCTGCTTCACTACGATCGCGCCAAGCCAGCAGCACTTTACCAATAGCGGTGGTGTGCAGCGGATTACGACGACCAATGCGCGAATACATACGCAGGTTATACATTGAGTCAATTTTATGAATATAGACGATCCCATCTTCATCCAAAGCGCCAAGGTGAATAGTTTCACGGGTTAAACGTGAAAGCTCACGCATTTCAATATCAGCGCTGCGGATTAAATCGACGTTTTGTAACGCGTGCGCGCCCAGTTCGAACAGTTTGAGCGTGAGTGAATATTTCTCTGACTCACTCTCCTGCGAAACATAGCCGAGAGACTTCATGGTTTGCAGAAAACGATAGACGGTGCTTTTCGACATCATGACGCGCTGGGACAGTTCCGTGATGCCTATTTCGCGCTCTTCGGTGAGCGCTTGTAAAATCCCAAACACTTTAAGTACAGAAGAGACCGAATCGGGTTGTTTATCTATATCTGTTGACATTGTATTTCTTTACCCTATCAGATGGTTAAATCGAACCTGTGTTTCATTATAAAAGGAACAGCTACCGAAATACAGCCTGTTAAACAGGGGAATCAGGTGGTTAACCGTTTCCGCACGCTAGATCCTTTGTTACAAACAAAGCTAAATGTGACGGTAGTCTCAAGTGGTAATAAAAGTTATAGTTCCGCAACTGACTAATAAACTATTAACGATTGTTGCCGAATGAAATCAACCATAAATGATGGCGTTCCACTGCCTCAACGATACGGCGCAATTTTAGCCATTGCACTGGGTATCACCGTCGCGGTACTTGATGGCGCTATTGCTAACGTCGCCCTTCCTACTATTGCCCGCGATCTTAACGCCTCTGCCGCAACGTCGGTGTGGATTGTTAACGCCTACCAGCTCGCCATTACCATTTCGTTGCTCTCGCTGGCGTCCTTAGGCGATATCATCGGCTATCGCAAGATTTATCTCACCGGATTGTTGGTGTTTAGCGTAACGTCATTGGGTTGCGCCATGTCCGACTCACTCTGGACGCTCACCCTCGCTAGGGTGTTGCAAGGCTTTGGCGCGGCGGCGGTGATGAGCGTGAACGTCGCGCTAGTGCGTTTAATCTATCCTCAGCGTTTTCTCGGACGAGGAATGGGAATTAACGCATTAATCGTCGCGGTTTCTGCGGCGGCGGGGCCATCGGTAGCGGCGGCGATCCTGTCCGTCAGCAGCTGGCCGTGGTTATTTGCCGTTAACGTGCCCATTGGCATTGCCGCCTTTATTTGCGGCATGAAATTTCTGCCAGAGAATCCACCCAAAGTGGGCAAGCCAAAATTCGATGGTTACAGCGCGTTGCTTAACGCCCTCACCTTCGGCCTACTGATTTCTGCCATTAGCGGCTTTGCTCAGCGCCAAAACAACCTTCTACTGTTGGGTGAACTGGTGGTTATGCTGATTGTGGGTACCCTTTTCGTACGCCGTCAGCTCAATCAGGAATTTCCGCTGTTGCCCGTGGATCTATTACGTATTCCGATCTTTTCGCTGTCAGTAGGAACATCGATATGTTCCTTCAGCGCACAAATGCTGGCATTCGTTTCGTTGCCATTTTTCCTGCAAACGGTACTTGGCAAAACGGAAGTGATGACAGGTCTGCTGCTTACGCCTTGGCCTATCGCCACCATGATAATGGCACCGATTGCCGGACGACTGCTTGAGCGCTTCAACGCTGGACTGCTGGGAAGTATTGGGCTGATGCTATTTGCCATCGGATTACTGTCGCTGGCATTGCTCCCGTCTAACCCAACGGACATCGATATTATCTGGCGGATGGAGCTTTGCGGTGCGGGTTTTGGTATTTTCCAATCACCTAACAACCACACCATGATCTCTTCTGCGCCGCGCCATCGCAGCGGCGGAGCCAGTGGAATGCTAGGCACAGCGCGTCTACTGGGGCAAACCAGCGGAGCCGCGCTGGTGGCGCTCATGTTTAACCTGTTTGGCGATCTTGGTACGCATTCATCGTTACTGCTGGGCGCCCTATTTGCCCTTTGTGCCGCCATTGTCAGCAGCCTGCGCATTCGTCAACCTAAGCCAGCTGCGCAGTAAATTCATATTAAAAAGGGAACCCATATGGGTTCCCTACCAAAATGATAAGAATCATCGCCAAACATCACAATGGGGTGCTTTGATGCTTATCAGCTCGGTTATTACTTTTACTTGATAAAACCTCTCAGTTCGCCGTGGCGAACGATCCCCTGCAAAAGCACATCGTCATTGATGATATCGAACAGTGACAGCGTATTACCGTCTCTTTTTTCCTGATTTTTGTTATAGCGAGTTATCTCTCCCCACTCCTCAAATGCTCTTGGGTGATGCTGCTTAATAAATGCCAAAAGCGTAATCAGCGTCACCGCGCTGGCCGGCATATTGGTTACCGATCCCTTCAGATAGTTGAAAATTGTATTCCGGGGCGTATTAAGCAACATAGTCAGTTCGGTCTTATCTATGTCTAAATCGTTAAAAATTCGAGTGAATTCATTCACTAAATTTGTTCCTAATAGGTTAAAAATCTGGTTTTATTATTTTATCAAACCCTTGATGATCCTGAAAGTTTTTCATCTTAAATAATCTTAGCGATACAATAACTTGCCAATAACAAGAACATCAGAATCACTCATAAAAAGCAATTAAACGCACCCAACAAGAACAAAAATCGTTGTTATCTTTTTGTTGAATGCAAAATAAGTATTGATAGAAATTAAATATGCTCATAAATTTCGCTCCATTAGGAACAAAAACGAGGCGAATTAATTAAAAATCGCCTACCACCTCTTATTTGGGATGATTTGATTATGAATGGCAAATTAACTTTAATTGCGACACTGATCGCAGGCTCTACCATGGGTGCAGCACATGCACAACTGACCTTTGCAGAGGCCGAAACCCCGCATTTAGATGGTCAGCACAATGTGACCATTGCCTCCACCACGCTGACTCCTTCGCAACCGACCGCGTTGTCCAACGAAAGAGCACAGATGAAACAGCGTGCCACCACCGAGCGCAAATATGCCGGTGTGAAACTTGCCGCCGAAACCCCGCATTTAGATGGTGAGCACAATGTGACCGTTGCCGCCACTACCCTAACGCCTTCGCAGCCGACCGCGTTGTCCAACGAAAGAGCGCAGATGAAACAGCGTGCCACCACCGAGCGCAAATATGCCGGTGTAAACTTTGCCGCCGAAACCCCGCATTTAGATGGTGAGCATAATCAGAAGCCAGCACTTGGCGCGAAAGTCCCCCCATCAGTTCAACAACAAAAAGACACAGAGCAAGACGCCGATATCAGCGATTTGAAAAACACCACCAACGGGCACACAAAAGGTATTTACAATAACCATCAAGCTATTGTCGCAACATCCAAAGTTGTTGATGAAAACAGTAAAAATATCGCAAACAATACCGCAACGATTAAAAGCACTTCTAAAAACGTTAATGGCAACACAAAAGCTATTGCGTCAACCAACAGCAAGGTGAAAACGCTGACCAATCAGCAAAAAATTGAATCTGTTTACTATAATCAACAGATTCAGGCTTTAGCTGACAATAGCCAAAATGCGGCCAATAATAACCGTTCACAAATTCGCTCCACCCAAGCACGCGTGAATGACAATACGGCATCCATCAATAAACTGAACAGCAACTTCAGCAGCTTAAAAAGTACTGTTGATGATAACCGCAAAGAAGCTAACGCGGGTATTGCAGGCGCAACTGCCATTGCATCAATGCCACAGGTCAAATCTGGCGATTCATTTATGGTCTCTGCGGGTGCGGGTACATTTAATAGCGAGAGTGCTGTTGCAGTTGGTGCTTCATTCAATGCAGGCGATCATACTGTCATTAAAGCGGGCGTTTCAGCAGACACCCAATCAGATTTTGGCGCTGGTGTGGGCATTGGTTTTTCATACTAATCGACACAAACCCCACGGCTAACGTTTAGTCGTGGGGTTTCCCTCTATATGCAAAAGCGCACCCTATCAGGTAAAGGTAAATCGTATGAAAATGCAAAAAATATTCATTGCAGGGCTGATTGTTAGCTCACTTGCAGCCTGTTCATCCCCAGCCGACCGCATGGCAAAATGTGAGTCTCAGGGGATTAGCAAAGACGCTTGCTATATTGCAGAACAAAGCAGAGAAAATGCGATCAACTCGGCGGCAGAAAAACAGGCGCTAGAAAACGCGCAGAAGCAGTATGCTCAAGCAACGCATAAGTCGGTGGTTAAAACCGGCTATGGCGTAACGGTCAAGCGTGGCGCGGATGGGATTGTCACCGTTGATGGTAAACCTGCGGCCTTAGATGAAAAAAATGCCGATGCGTCGGTGTATTCACAGGGAAACTATCAGGTGATTTTTTATACCAAGGGGAAAGTGGCGCTGATGGAGAATCGTCAATTTAAAGGCTATTTGAAGTAAGGTTAAAAGCCGGATGTGATGAAAACGGCATCCGGCTGCATATTTTTACATGATCAAGCCACAGAATCAGCTTTCATGGCGGCTTGCAATGCTGCGTCTCGGCTGGCTAATACACGCTCCACCGTATCAACCACGGCTTGAGTTTGCGGATCGATCTCAATATTCACTTTGTCGCCCAGACGTTTCACACCAAGCGTAGTGCGTTGCAGTGTTTCTGGGATCAAATGCACGCAAAAACGGCTCTTCGTTACCTCGCCGATAGTCAAACTAATACCGTCGATACCGATAAAACCTTTATGTAGTACGTACTTCATCAGCTCAGGATTCGGCATTTTGAACCAAATCTGACGATTGTTCTCTGAGGTTAGGATTTTAACGATTTCAGCGGTACAGATGATATGGCCAGACATTAAATGCCCACCGATTTCATCATTAAACTTCGCTGCTCGCTCAAGATTCACCACGCTACCCACCGCCACATCGCCCAGATTGGTAATGCGCAGCGTTTCTTTCATCAAATCAAAGCTAACCAGGTCGCCTTCAACTTTCGTCACGGTCAGACAACAACCGTTGTGAGCAACGGACGCACCGAGCTCAAGGTCAGGCAATAACTCCTGTGGAAATTTGACTACATGAGTACGAAAATTTGATTTTTCATCAATGGACACGACGGGAGCGGTGCCCTGAACAATGCCGGTAAACATAAATGATGCCTCTGCAATAATGTCTTTTCGAAAACAATTATCTAGCAGTTTGCCGCAAACCCTAGATAAAACCAAATCCAGCCGCTAAAAAACAGCATATGCATGACTCATCTACTACACTTTTCATTCTCTTGTGCTGTATCTGCAGGTAGAATCGTTCACTCACTGTTTATACTCATCACGTTTGACGCCGCATCGGCGATCGGATTGCTGAGTATCGCGTTACCCTCTTTAGGACTTTCCGCGAAGAGGCGTTTACTTGTCTGTTTTCTCTCTCATTTAAAATAAAAAGGTGTATACGTGCAGAAGTATTGGATAGAAGCGCGTAGCTTATTAGCTCTGGCTATTCCCGTTATCATTGCGCAGGTTTCACAAACGGCCATGGGTTTTGTTGACACCATCATGGCAGGCGGCGTTAGCGCCACAGATATGGCGGCCGTTGCCGTTGGGACCTCCATTTGGCTACCGGCTATTTTGTTTGGCCACGGTTTGCTGCTGGCTTTAACTCCGGTCATTGCACAGCTAAACGGCGCGGGTCGGCGCGATAAAATTGAGCATCAGGTGCGACAAGGCTTCTGGCTGGCGTTTGGCGTTTCAGTTTTAATCATCGTAGTGCTTTATAATTCCAAACATATCATCGATATGATGCATAACATCGATCATGATTTGTCGAGCAAAGCCATCGGTTATCTGCACGCCATTATGTGGGGCGCGCCGGGGTATTTGTTCTTCCAAGTGCTGCGTAATCAGTGCGAAGGCCTATCGAAAACCAAACCGGGGATGGTTATTGGTTTCATCGGCCTGTTGGTCAATATTCCGATTAACTACATTTTCATCTACGGGAAATTAGGTGCTCCAGCGCTGGGCGGCGTCGGCTGCGGCGTAGCCACAGGCAGCGTGTATTGGGTAATGTATTTCATCATGCGCTGGTATGTTCGTCATTCATCCAGCCTGCGCGATCTGCGCCAAAAAGGCATGGAAGCACCACAGTGGGCAACGATCCATCGTCTGATCAATATCGGTATGCCAGTCGCTTTAGCGCTGTTTTTCGAAGTAACGCTGTTTGCCGTTGTCGCTTTGCTGGTTTCACCGTTGGGTATTGTTTCCGTCGCGGGTCACCAAATTGCGCTGAACTTCAGCTCGCTGATGTTTGTACTACCGATGTCACTCGGCGTAGCGGCCACCATTCGCGTGGGTTACCGTTTGGGCGAAGGCTCGGCAGAAAATGCAAAGGTCGCGGCGCGAACCAGTATTGCCGTGGGCATGACGATGGCGGCATGTACCGCTATTTTCACCGTTATCTTCCGCGAGCCTATTGCCCTGCTCTACAACGATAATCCTGAAGTTATCACCATGGCATCGCACCTTATGCTACTGGCGGCAATTTATCAGATTTCCGATTCGGTACAGGTTATCGGTAGCGGTGTGCTGCGTGGTTATAAAGATACGCGTTCGATTTTCTTTATTACTTTCACGGCGTACTGGATTTTGGGGCTGCCAACCGGCTATGTGTTGGCGTTGACCGACTATATCGTTCCTGCGATGGGGCCAAGCGGCTTCTGGACAGGCTTTATCATCGGCTTAACATCGGCCGCCATCATGATGGCGCTGCGTATTCGCTGGCTACAAAATCAGCCAGCCGCGTGGATCTTACAGCGCGCTGCGCGTTAATCACTCTTATTCAACGGCATCCTAGATGCCGTTTTTTTCACCCAGATGCGCATATCATCAGCAATCGTGTGAATTTA
>NZ_JAVXIQ010000005.1:0-238456 GCF_036648275.1 Hafnia sp.
CTTGCATGGCATGCAAGAGGTCAGCGGTTCGATCCCGCTTAGCTCCACCAAAATTTGAAAAGCCGACAGAGATGTCGGCTTTTTGCTTTTCTGCATTTCGTTCTGAAATTCTTTTCTCTTTCCGCTCTCTGATTTCAACGCTTTCGCTATTGATTCAATAAACACCCTGCCTAATAGTCCTGTAAGCACCGCTACGGACTTTTCTGTAAAAAGAGATGTCATTGGGTGACAGGCAATAAAAAAGGCGCCTAAGCGCCTTTTAGCCAATCAGAATTTATCTAGCGTATTACAGGAACAGACCTGCAATTGACGCAGACAAAATACTTACCAGCGTAGAACCGTAAACCAGTTTCAGACCGAAGCGAGCAACCACGTTTCCTTGGTGTTCGTTCAGGCCTTTGATAGCACCGGCAACGATACCGATAGAAGAGAAGTTAGCGAATGAAACCAAGAACACAGACAGAATGCCCAGTGAACGAGGAGACAGTTCGGTCGCAATTTTCTGCAGGTCAATCATGGCAACGAATTCGTTAGAAACCAGCTTGGTTGCCATGATGCTGCCAACGTTCAGCGCTTCGTGACTTGGTACGCCCATTACCCATGCAAATGGATAGAAGACATAGCCCAGCAGTCTCTGGAAAGTCATGCCGTCAACGTGGAATAGCGCGAAGACCCATTCGGTCAGGCCGTTCAGCGCAGCAATCAGCGCGATGAAACCAATCAGCATAGCGGAAACGATAATCGCAACTTTGAAACCAGCCAGAATATATTCGCCCAGCATTTCAAAGAAGCTCTGACCTTCGTGGGTGTTTTTCAGCTGAATGTCAGCCTCACCTTCCACAGAATAAGGGTTAATCAGGGACAGTACGATAAAGGTACTGAACATGTTTAACACCAATGCGGCTACCACAAACTTGGCATCCAGCATGGTCATGTATGCACCAACGATGGACATAGAAACGGTAGACATCGCCGTTGCTGCCATGGTGTACATACGTTTTTCAGACATTTTTCCCAGAACATCTTTGTACGCAATGAAGTTCTCAGACTGACCCAGAATCAGCGAGCTCACGGCGTTGAAAGATTCCAGCTTACCCATGCCGTTGATTTTAGACAGCACGGTACCAATTGCGCGGATGATAACCGGCAATACGCGGATGTGCTGAAGAATACCAATCAGAGCAGAGATAAAGACGATTGGGCACAGTACGTTCAGGAAGAAGAAGGCCAGACCTTTGTCACTCATGTTACCGAAGACGAAGTTGGTACCTTCTGCCGCATATTTGAGCAGCGTTTCGAAGAATCCAGAGAAACCCTTCACGAAGCCCAAACCAATGTTGGAGTTCAGGAAGAAGTAAGCCAGCAGGATTTCAACGACTAACAACTGAACAATGAAGCGCACGCGAATGCTTTTGCGATCGCGGCTAACGAGCAGGGCAAGTACCGCTACCACCGCAAGGGCTAAAACAAAATGCAAAATAGGGGACATACAGTGCTCCAAATTATGAGGCAGGCTAAATTTCGCAGCACATTCTATGTAACGGCACAGGTAAAAACGAGACTTAGGTTGCAAATATTGAAATTGTTATAACGTAAATCAAGAAAAAAGTTAGAAAAGTAACAAAAAACCCCCAAGGACCATGTTGATGAAAGTTTGAAAAGTTGTGATATTATTATTAAACACCATAGTTCGCTTATTGGGAAGAAATGCCAGCAGCGATAGTGGTAGCGTGTTTAAGAGCTGAAAGCGCCTTGTCAGACTCCACAAGCAAACGGCCTATCGAACGGATAGGCAGTATCGTTTAAGTTGATATTGATAATCATTATCACTTATACAATAATGGAGTTAATCACGAAGTTTAGGTCACAAATCATTAGTGTGACTATAGGTGTTAAGGTGGCTGGTATGCTTGATTCACGTGTTGCAGAAACAACTCCTCCTGCGTCGCGGAAGATAAAACTTTCGCTGATGGGACCCGCCTTTATCGCCGCTATCGGCTATATCGATCCTGGTAACTTTGCGACTAATATTCAGGCCGGTGCGTCTTACGGCTACAAGCTGCTGTGGGTCGTTGTATGGGCCAACTTCATGGCCATGCTTATCCAACTCCTTTCCGCAAAACTTGGCATTGCTACCGGTAAAAACCTAGCGGAACATATTCGCGATCGCTTTCCACGTCCGGCGGTTTGGGCTTATTGGGTGCAGGCTGAAATCATTGCCATGGCGACCGACTTGGCTGAATTTATTGGGGCCGCTATTGGCTTCAAATTATTGCTGGGCTGTACGTTGTTGGAAGGGGCGGTTTTAACCGGCATTGCGACTTTCCTGATCCTGACGCTACAACGCCGTGGGCAGAAACCACTTGAGCTAGTTATCGGTGGTCTGCTTCTTTTCGTTGCTGCGGCCTACATCGTGGAGCTGGTGTTTTCTCAGCCAAGCGTTGCTCAGCTCGCGCATGGAATGTTGGTTCCTGATTTACCCACTCACGAAGCGGTATTTTTAGCTGCCGGTGTGCTAGGCGCAACGATCATGCCGCATGTGATTTATCTGCACTCGTCACTGACGCAAACTTCTGCATCGTTGGGGACCAAGGCCGAACGTTACTCGTCCACTAAACTCGACGTTGCTATTGCGATGACTATCGCCGGTTTTGTTAACCTTGCGATGATGGCAACCGCAGCGGCCGCGTTTCATTTTAGCGGCCACAGTGGAATTGCGGAGCTGGACCAAGCTTATTTAACGCTAAAACCGCTGCTAGGTAACGCCGCAGCTACCATTTTTGGTTTGAGTCTAGTTGCCGCCGGATTGTCTTCTACCGTGGTGGGAACCTTGGCTGGTCAGGTGGTTATGCAAGGTTTTGTTCGCTTTTACATTCCGCTCTGGGTGCGCCGAGTGGTGACCATGCTGCCTTCTTTCATCGTGATTATGGCAGGGCTGGATGCAACCCGTATCCTATTGTTAAGTCAGGTGCTGCTGAGCTTTGGTATCGCTCTGGCACTGGTGCCGTTGCTGCGTTTCACCGGTGATAAAGAACTGATGGGCGACATGGTGAACGGACGTACCGTTCAGGCGCTGGGTAAAGTTATTGTTGTGGTAGTCGTCGGATTAAACTTTTACCTGTTGGCGAGCATGCTGTTTTAGCGATTAGATAATTTGTTTTTGGAAAATTAATAGAAAAGCAGGTTCATTTTTGTGAACCTGCTTTTTTTATTCAGTCATTAGCGATGGTCATGTCGGTCATCACGATCGTGGTGGTCATGGCGATCGTGTTTTTTATAGTGACCATAATGGTTGCCGCGGTCATGGTGCTTATATTTGTTTTTATGGTCATAGCGGTAATACTTCCCGCCGCGTGAATAGTAGTTTTTCTGCCACCAGTTGTGGTCACGCCAGCGGCCACCATCCCAGTAATAGCCGCGAGGACTGCGGTCACCGACCCAACGGCCTTGATGATTGCGCCACCAGTTTTGATCACGCCAGTCATAACCATCCCAGTAATTTCCTCGCTGATCGCGATCGCCAAGGTGCAAGCTCACGCCGGGAAGTAAATCGATATCAGCTGACGTGGCCTGTGCTACGCCCAGAGGCATCAGGCTACAAAAAGCGAAAATAACTGCAGCTATACGCGGATTCATGTTTTTCTCCTTTACGGGGAAGGACGTTGGTTGGCATCATCTTCAATGAACAACACATAACGCCGTCATTCCTTTATGTGAGCTGATATTAGCATTGTGAATGTGATGACAATGTGGAGAAATGGGGTAATCCGCTGTTAATCGCGACGTTTGAGATTATTCTGGCGGCCTCGCCAAGTTAAGGAGCAGTAGACGTGAGCAAAAGTGAAAAACAGAAGATGATTGAGGGTGAAAACTACTACTCGTCAGATCCTGAGTTAGTGGCCGATCGACTACGCGCGATTGATTTATGTTTCCAGTTTAACCATACCTTGCCGTCGCAGCAGCAGACGCGCAAAGAGCTGCTGGAAGCGCTGTTGCCGAATGTGGATAAGCAGGCTGAGATCACCGGGCCGTTCTTTTGCGACTACGGCTACAACATTAAAATTGGGCAGCGATTTTACGCCAATACGGATCTGACCATTTTGGACATCGCGCCTGTAACTATCGGCGATGACGTGATGTTCGCCCCCCATGTGCAGCTATATACCGCGGCACATCCTACCCATCCTGAACAGCGAATCTCAGGCATTGAGTTTGGTAAGCCGATTACGATTGGCAACAAAGTGTGGATTGGCGGCGGGGTGATTGTGTGTCCGGGCGTCACCATCGGTGACGGTTCGGTGATTGGTGCCGGCAGCGTGGTAACGAAAGATATCCCGCCGCGCGTTGTTGCAGCGGGAAATCCATGTCGTGTACTGCGTTCGGTTGATGAAGATTAACTGGCCAGAATTTTTTCGATAGCGCTGAGCTCTTCGGCGCTAAAATGTCGGTTTTCTAGCATGCCAACGGCATCTTCGATTTGGCTGATACGGCTTGCGCCAATCAGTACCGATGTCACGCGATCGCCTCGTAACACCCAGGCCAGCGCCATTTGCGACAGTTTTTGCCCTCGCGCCAGCGCCATCTCATTAAGCTGTTTAATTTTCGCCAGCTTCTGTTCAGTAATGGCTTCTGGCTTTAAGAACTGGCTGTGTGCTGCGCGTGAATCTTCTGGTATTCCATGCAGATATCGATCTGTCAGCAGGCCTCCCGCCAGTGGGGAAAATGCAATCGAACCAACCCCTTCTTCTTGCAAGACGTCCAACAAACCGCCTTCAACCCAACGTTCAAACATTGAATATTTAGGTTGATGGATCAAGCAAGGCGTTCCGAGATCGCGCAGGATCTCAATTGCTTGGCGAGCCGTTTCAGCGGGATAGTTAGATAGCCCAACGTACAGGGCTTTACCCTGACGCACGATGAGGTCGAGAGCGCCCATGGTTTCTTCGAGCGGAGTATTGGGATCAGGGCGGTGGTGATAGAAAACATCCACATAGTCGAGTCCCATGCGTTTCAGGCTTTGGTTAAGGCTAGCCACTAAATATTTTTTGCTGCCCCAGTCACCGTAAGGCCCTTCCCACATGGTGTATCCCGCCTTGCTTGAAATCACCATTTCATCGCGATAGGACTGGAGATCGTGTTGTAGAACACGGCCAAAATTGGTTTCTGCCGAGCCGGGAGGGGGGCCATAGTTGTTCGCGAGATCAAAATGAGTGATGCCTAAATCGAAAGCGCGCAGCAGCATATTGCGGCTGTTGTCGAAAAGGGTGGTATCACCAAAGTTATGCCACAACCCCAGCGAGATAGCCGGTAGCTGTAAACCGCTGTTACCGCAACGTCGGTATTCCATCGATTGATAGCGTTCGGGATTTGCCAGATAACTCATTGATCTTCCTTACACGATGACATGAAAAAAGACGACAAACACGCAGTACGCCTCCTGAAGCTAATCGGTGGCATGCGTGTTCACTGCGTAAATCTAGCTTTCCATCATGCGCCTGAGCCGGTTTCAACGCCATCAAAAAGAGCCCCCTATACTTTTAAACGTGAACTAACTTCTCGTTTTTTCAGCGCTTACTGCTCTGAAATGTCCATTGGGAGCATCGCAATGAGCAAGACTTCAAATAGCACGGTGTATAGCGTATCCGACTACCTCCTTGACCGACTTTCACAGGCGGGTATTCAGCACGTGTTCGGCGTTCCCGGAGACTACAATCTGCGTTTTCTCGATTTTGTTACGGCTCACGCCGATCTTGAATGGGTGGGATGCGCCAACGAACTCAACGCCGCCTATGCCGCTGATGGATATGCTCGCTGTGCGCCCGCAGCTGCGCTGGTGACCACGTTCGGGGTGGGGGAGTTGAGTGCGATTAACGGCACCGCAGGCAGCTATGCTGAATATTTACCGGTCATTCATATTGTAGGGGCTCCAAATAGGCGTTCTCAGCAGAAAGGGGAGTTGCTTCACCACACGTTAGGTGATGGCGATTATGGTCATTTCTACCGCATGGCGACTGAAGTGACCTGCTCGCAGGCCGTATTGACGCCAGAAAATGCGGCGGTTGAAATCGATCGTGTTCTCAGCGATGTGCTCTATCACCGTCGGCCAGGTTACCTCTTATTGCCAAGCGATGTGTGTGATGAACCGATTCGAACCGAACTCTATCCCTTCGCCGCGCGGCAAGATGAGATTACTGGGCTAAATGAATTTGTTCAGGCAGCGCGTGAGCTGCTTATGCCGGTGCGTAAGGTGGCATTATTGGCCGATTTTTTGGCCGACCGGTTTGGTCAAAAACAGGCCGTTCAGCAGTTGGCTGATTTACCCGGCGTTGCCAGCGCAACGCTGCTCATGGGGAAAGGTGTTCTCGACGAAAGTCAGCCAAACTTTGTTGGCACCTATGCCGGAGGCGCTAGCCAACCCTGCGTGAAGGCCGCGATTGAAAATGCGGATGCATTAATAAGCGTGGGTGTGAGGTTAACCGATAGCGTGACGGCGGGTTTCACCCATCAGCTCGCGTTGAATAAAACCATCGATATTCAGCCATTTTCAGCCAGCGTGGCAGGGCGCGTGTTTAGCCAATTACCGATGAATGACGCATTGGCCGCATTAATTGATCTGGCACGCGAGCTTTGCGTGGAGTGGCAATCCCCCGATGCCCAGCGAGATAGTTTGCCTGAAGGGCACGGCAATCAACTTGATCAACATACGTTTTGGCAGCAGGTCCAGCGATTTTTACGCGCTGGTGATATCGTGATTGCCGATCAGGGGACTTCGAGTTTTGGCTCTGCGACGCTGCGTTTGCCCAAAGACGCGAGCTTTATCGTTCAGCCACTCTGGGGCTCGATTGGCTATACGCTGCCCGCGGTACTGGGTGCCCAACTGGCGCAGCCACAGCGCCGCGTCGTCCTGCTGATCGGCGATGGTTCGGCTCAGCTTACGATTCAAGAATTGGGTACGCTGCTACGTCATGGGCTAAAACCGGTGATTATTTTAGTCAACAACGATGGCTATACCGTAGAGCGAGCGATCCATGGCCCCGAAGAGGTCTACAACGATATTGCCGCATGGAATTGGACTCAAATTCCGGCTGCACTTTCGGTGAACGGCAATGCGGTCACCTATCATGCAGACAGCGTGCAATCTCTGCAAAAAGCCTTAGATGCGAGCAAAGCACCAAGAGCGCTGACGCTTATTGAAGTTATGCTGCCAAAAATGGATGTACCGGAATATCTGGCGACGCTGAGCAAAGCGATTGCCGAGCGTAATGCATCACATCAGTAATTGGCTAAATCAGTCTCAAGCGGGCATATCCAGCAAATAATCTTTAATCCAGCTCCCTGCCGGCCCCGGCGGGGAGTTTTTTGACCACACCACGTCGACAGAAATAGATTTTGGCCAGCCGGGCACTGACAGCGGCACCAATTCTTGTTGATGGCAAAATTCCTCCACCAACGCGCACGGTAGTACGCTCCAACCAAATCCTTGAACTGCCATGCTAAGCAACAGCAAATAGTTAGGTGCAGACCAAATCAAGCCATGCATTTGGGTTTGATCGCGCTCGAGATAGGTACTTAAACGTAGTTCGCGCACGGCGTTGAGTTCTTCTGGTCGAATGCGTTCGCGTAGCGCGAGCGGATGTGACGGGGCGGTATAAATTGCCATTTGAGTCTGCTTGCTTAACCGCGCTACGCCGATATCCGGCGGATAATGCTTGCGCGCTTCGATCAGTCCAATGTGGGCGCGGTTTTTTTGCAGCAGATCGATAACGTCTTCATCTTCGCCAATCAGACATTCAAATTCCGTATCGGGGTAGCGCTGGTCGAATTGCTGTAGCAATGCTTCTAACGCGCTGGGGTGGAAGGTGTCGGAAAGTACAAACGTCAGGCGCGGCTCAACGTTATCCATCAAACGCACGGCTAACTGGTCTAGGCGCTCGCTGGCAGCCAAAATTTCCTTCACGTGAATCAAAACACGCTGCCCCTGTTCGGTAAGAACCGGATGGCGAGCCGAACGATCGAACAGCGTCACGCCCAAATCATCTTCTAAATTGGCAATCGCGGTGCTGACTGTGGACTGACTTTTATGCAAACGGCGTGCGGCGGCGGAGAATGATCCGGCCGAAACGGTTTCGACAAAGGCATTGAGTGCTTCGGGAGAGTAACGCATAAAGTATCTATTTTATCGATGGAACCTAATTTTAATATAGCGATAAACCCGAGGATAATCACCTTCTCTGACATAACTCAGAGCATTAATTTGAGGTTTTATTCCGTATGCAACGTAAATCTTTGATGGAACGCGTGTTCCACGCCGTCACTTTTGAGGCCATTGCGACTCTTATCTGTGCGCCCGTTGGCGCGTATTTGATGCAGCGCTCAGTATGGGAGATGGGCGGCCTGACAATTATTCTGGCTACTGCTGCGATGATCTGGAATATCATCTACAACGCGATATTCGATCGTTTATGGCCGGTTAGCCGCGTGGTGCGTAATGTAAAAGTCCGTATTCTCCACGCGCTTGGCTTTGAGTGCGGGTTTATCGTGATCGGCGTGAATATTGCCGCGTATGTGTTAGGCATCTCGATGCTACAGGCGTTTATGCTGGAATTGGGCATCATCCTGTTCTTCTTGCCATACACCATGGTCTACAACTGGGTGTATGACACGCTGCGTGAGCGCATTGTTGCACGTCGTGCGGCTCGCAATATGGCGTCAACCTTACGCTAATGCTGTACTCATTCTGCCCGCCTGCGTTATGTTAACCCGTAGAGATAATAGCGGGTTAACAGGAGCAACAGCATGAAAACGTTAGGCTTACTCGGCGGAATGAGTTGGGAATCTACGGTTCCGTACTATCGAATTATCAACGAGACCGTAAAAAACCAGCTGGGTGGACTACATTCCGCTCGGCTGGTTTTATACAGCGTCGATTTTGCCGAAGTCGAACACCTACAGATGCAGGGCGAATGGCAGCAGGCCGGTGAGCTTTTGGCAGATGCCGCGCAGCGTCTACAGGCTGCTGGCGCAGAAGGTATTGTGGTGTGCACCAACACCATGCACAAAGTGGCTGAGCAGATCCAAGCACGTAGCGGTTTGCCGCTGCTGCATATTGCCGACGCCACTGCGGCACGCATTCAGGCTAAAGGCTTAACGCGCATTGGCCTGTTGGGTACGCGTTTCACGATGGAGCAAGATTTCTACCGTGGCCGACTCACCGACACCTTTGGCATTGAGGTCATCGTTCCCAACGAATCCGACCGCGAAATTATCCACCGCATTATTTATCAGGAACTGTGCTTAGGCCAAATCCGTCCTGAATCACGCCAACAATACCGCGAGATTATGCAGCGGTTAGCTGAGCAAGGCGCGCAGGGCATTATTCTGGGATGCACTGAGATTGCATTGCTGGTAGACCAAACCGATGCTGACGTTCCGCTGTTTGATACGGCGCAAATTCATGCTGAATACGCTGCGCATTGGGCGTTAGGCAACGAAAGCGTTTAGTGTAAAAAAGGGTTTAGCCCCTCTTTGCTGAAACGATTTTTGTGATCGGTTTCACTATTGCGCGCCGTAGTGCGGAGTGGCCGTTGTGGGGGTGATACGGCTGTGTTTAGATGCGATCAGATTTTTTTCGGTGGTTCAGACAGCATTTTTTGGGAGAAGGCAGTATGACAACGCACGCACTGGTCGGGGACGTAGGGGGCACGAACGCGCGATTGGCTCTTTGCTCGCTGGAGAACGGTGAAATCTCGCAGGCAAAAACCTATTCAGGGCTGGAGTTTGACAGTTTAGAAGCCACGATTCGTACCTATCTGCAAGAGCATAACGTTTCCGTCAAAGAAGCCTGTATTGCCATCGCCTGCCCCGTGACAGAAGACTGGGTGGCGATGACCAACCACACGTGGGCGTTCTCTATTGCTGAGATGAAAAAAAATCTGGCGCTGGAGAAGCTGGAAGTCATTAACGACTTCACTGCGGTCTCCATGGCTGTTCCGATGCTTAAGCCTGAGCATCTGATGCAGTTTGGCGGTAAAGCACCGTTGAAGGATAAGCCGATTGCTATCTACGGCGCAGGGACGGGGCTAGGCGTAGCGCATCTTATTCATGCCGCCGATCGCTGGATCAGCCTACCGGGCGAAGGTGGGCACGTTGATTTTGCCGCCAACAGTGAAGAAGAAGATCTGATCCTTGAAGTGTTGCGTCCAGAACTTGGGCACGTTTCTGCCGAGCGTATTTTATCCGGCCCAGGGCTGGTTAACCTTTATCACGCCATTGTGAAATCGGATAACCGTTTGCCGGAAAACCTGGCGCCTAAAGACGTTACCGAGCGGGCACTGGCTGACTCCTGCACCGATTGCCGCCGCGCACTCTCGCTGTTTTGCGTGATAATGGGGCGCTTTGGCGGCAACTTGGCGCTAAATATGGCAACCTTCGGCGGCGTGTATATCGCGGGGGGCATTGTGCCTCGTTTTCTTGAATTCTTTAAGGCATCGGGCTTTCGTGCGGCGTTTGAAGATAAAGGGCGCTTTAAGGAGTATGTGCATGATATTCCTGTTTATCTTATCGTACACGACTTCCCTGGATTACTGGGCGCGGGCGCGCATTTGCGCCAAGAGTTAGGCATGAAAATCTAGTTAGATTCTCGATGCCCGCTGAAAATAAAAGTAAAAAGCCTGCGCAGGACACTGAGCAGGCTTTTTTGTGAGCATCAGCAAAATAAATTAGAAATGTTTTTTGACGTATTGCTCCATTTTACTCTTTAAATCAATCAGTTTGGTCGCTGGTGCTTTATTGCATTCTTCAATCACCATCGGCGTTACAAACTCGTCGACCTGCTGCTCATCAACGTAATCACCGCCTTTATAGTGGGTATCTAAATTGCTTACCCAAAATACAACCGGTGTTTGTGCCTGTGTATCAAGCGCCAAAAAATCTTCACAGGACATGTGAATGGGGGTAGTTTTAGATTCTTTGGGTTTTGAACCGGTGGCGTTGGTTGTTGCGGTCGGAGCGTCTAACGTTAAGACTGCGTTGTTCTGCGCATTATTGCTTTGTGAATCACTGTTTTGAACCGAGGCTGCGTAGGTGCAGGTGGTCGCCAGAAGTGTGGTTAAAAGCGCTATTGAAAAGGTTTTGTAATTCATCATCGCTATTCTCTCTTCGATCCAACAGAGCAAACCGCTCATAAATACATCATAAAAGTGCCATTTCCGTTGATATCTGTCATAACGAGCGGAAGTTGTTTTGTAACACAAATAGTATATAGCACTTTTTAAAATGTTGGATTTAGATATTAGCTCTATAAATATAGTTTTTTGGTCTGTTTGCTATGCGTTGATTAGCGCTTTTAGCATGGGATTGATCGAAATGGATCTCGCGATGAGATCCATTATGAAGGCGGTTGGCTAAATATAGATTTGAATTTATTCGATACTATAGCCGCATAAGTTGGCGGAATGCTTTTACTTTTCCACGGCTTACGGGGACTTCAAACTCAAGATCGGTGAGGCGCAATACATAGGTGTTATTAAACCACGGTACGATCTCTCGGATTTTAGATAGATTAACGCAGTACGAACGATGGCAGCGGAAAAACTTCTCTTCAGGCAATCGGTTACAGAATTCAGTAATGTTCATTGGCATCACAAATTCTTCGCGGCGGGTATAAACTCGGGTGACCTTTTCATCCGCCGCTGCATAATAAATATCGTTGCACTCGGTGACGATGATGCGTTCGTCTTTTATCAGGTTAATCGTTTTGGGAGCCGGCCGCGCTACGGTGTTGTTGTTGGTTAACTCCTGCTCGCGCTGGTGGCTGGCCTCTAGTTTTTGCAGCATGGTGATGATGCGTGACTCGTGATAGGGCTTAAGAATGTAATCAAAGGCCTCTAGCTCAAAGGCTTCTACCGCATGTTCTTTGTAAGCGGTGATAAAAACAATCTGCGGCTTACGCGCAAATTTGCTGAGATTTTGTGCCAGCAGCACACCGTCCAACGAAGGGATATTGATGTCGAGAAAAATAGCGTCCACTTCGTTGTGCTGTAGGTATTTCAGCACATCAAGACCATCCTCGAAGGTGCCCACAATCTGAATTTTGCTGTGGGTTCGGATCAGATAGCTTAACTCTTCCTGCGCTAAAAACTCGTCTTCTACAATGATCGCTTTCATAGCGTATTAACCTCCTTGGGTTCTCGCACCGTGAGTTCGTTGTGCGTAGGAACGCTTGGGGTAATGTAAAAATAGATCTCGGTGCCGGGTTCAAGGCGGCGGATATGCAGACCATCGCCATACAGCAGTTTGACGCGTTGATGTACATTGAGCAGACCAATTTTATTATTTGGCATATCGCCGTGCGTCACCCGGTCAATGGTTTCCTGACTGATCCCGTTACCGGTGTCTTTGATAGAGATTCTTATCCGGTTATCTTTCTTTTTAACCGCAATTGCTACCACGCCTTTGCCGCGACACGGCTGTATTCCGTGCACAATAGCGTTTTCAACTAACGGTTGAATCAGCAGGCTAGGAATAGTTAAATCGACGTCGTCGATGTCAAAAATAACCGTCAACTTACTGCCAAAACGCGCTTTTTCAATCGCCACATAGTCTTGGATTTGGTGCAGCTCGCGCTTGATGTCGATGTGCTCATCGTTGAGCTCCAGATTAAAGCGCAGGTAGCTGGCTAAATTAATGATCAGCTGGCGAGCGGTATCAGGATTAGTGCGAATAGAAGAAGAAATCGCGTTAAGCGCATTAAAGAGAAAATGAGGGTTAATTTTGCTTTGCAGCGCGCGGAGCTCGGCTTTGTCTGCCATTTCGCGCAGCTGTTCAATGCGAGAAACTTCGATTTGCGTTGAGATAATCTGCGATAGGCCGACGGCCATGACCTTCAATGAATAGGTGATTTTGTGCGCGTGGCAGTAATAGATTTTTAGTGTACCGGTGACTTCACCTTTTTCACGTAGCGGGATGATAATTTGTGAATGGATCTGCGGCGTGCGGTGGGCTTCATCGTTGTTATTGATCGTGATGTCACCGCGCTGAATCGTTTGGCGGGTTACATCGCTAATCAGCTCTTCGCCGATATTGTATTGATCTTCGCCCACGCCCACGTAGGCGAGGATATTTTCGGTATTGGTGATGGCCACCGCATCGGCGTTGATATCTTCGCGGATGATCCGGCAAATAGTCATCAGTGATTCACTGTTGATATTGCGGAAGTAAGGCAGCGTTTTGTTGGCGATATCGAGAGCCAGTTTCGCCTGACGTGCGGCGATAACCTCTTTTTCATCTTCAACGCTTTGTACCAACAGCACGATCAAACCGATGCAGCCAGCGCCGAGGATCATCGGTAAACCGATGTGCTCAACGATATCAATCCCCAGCGGTTTTGAATCGATAAAGACGATAATCAACACCATCGTCAGGCTTTCGCACAACATGCCCGCTAAGATACCCGCGCTCCAGCGCTTTTCTTTCGCAATCCGTTGATGGATCCACGCTGAAATAATCCCGGCGATGATGCTGCTGATTAAGCATGGGATCGCGGTTACGCCATCCATATCGATTAAGTAGCGATGCACGCCCGCGATAACGCCGGTTGTGATCCCCACCCAGGGGCCAAAAAGTATCCCGCCGGAAATAACCGCAATAATACGCACGTTGATTAATGCGCCTTCAACGCTGATACCGTTATAGGTACTAAACAGGGCGAAGGTGGTAAAAATCGCGGTGACGGCGGCCAGCTCAACCCGTGTATGTTGCTCTTTTTGCAGCAGTTGGCGGAACAGGCGAATGCGTGTCAGAAAAAAGATGCAGATCAGCATCAGAGCGGCGCGTTCAAACACCGCCAGCAGCATATTGAAGTTTTCTTGCAAAATATTATAAACCGAATAATTCAGTGTGTTGATGTACGGCGATTATAGCCATAAAGCCTCCATGATGATAATCAACCAGAGCGATGGCGCAGATTACCGTAATGAGGGAAGGGGAGGGCGTTGTATCTAGACGACAATCAATCTATCGCAGATGAGCTCTGCGATAGCATGAGGAAGCGCAACTAATTTTGTTCTTCCCACTCGTCTGAGGCGGCTTCGCCTTCTTCAGTATCTAATGGCGGTTCGTACTGGAAGTCGTCTTCATCCCATTCGTAGAGCGTATTCTCAGTGATCCACTCTTCGCGAATTTCTACCTCATCATAGTCATTATCAAAAATTGCCTGAGCTGCTTCACCGCTAAATAGCGGTACGCCATCACCACCTTCATCTTCGGTAGCGTGGAATTCCGCGAGCCACATGATTTCCCCGTCCTGCATGACATATTTTTGCAGATTGAATTGGGCGACCTGTGAGGCGTCATCGCTGTTTTCATGATCGGCTAAATAGGCTTCTCTGGCGGCCTCTATAGCTTCATCTAAGGTCAGATACATGTCCATGATGTTTCTCGCTATTGGTTGTGGTTATGAAGTTTGAGTTCAAATATCAATTGTTGATAATTTCTGCAAAGGTGCAAGAAAACGACAAAGTTTTTTTGTGCGCAATCTTGGCAACATATGTGCTCAATCATGACTTTGACTGCTCCTACTGCTATGGTTCAAGCCTCTTTGGTAGAAAAATGATGACTAAAATGAAAGTTGTATTCCATGTTTCAGAATCAACGCACTGCATTCCCGCGTTTAACAGCGCCACTAATCTATTGAAAGCACGCAACGGCAAATATACTGATATTCATATTGTGTTTACCGGTTCAGCCATCAGCACGTTGATTGCCGACAGTGACGAATCACCAAACTGGGAGACATTGCAGCAGGATAACGTCATTTTGCTGGCCTGTGAGAATGCCATGCGGGCGAATAGCATTACGCTGGATCGGCTATTGATGGGCGTGAACTCTGTTCCTGCGGGCATATTGGCACTGGTTGAACACCAGCAAGAGGGTTATTTTTACATCAAACCTTAGCGGGCACTTCAATTCGGTGGCTATATTCAGTGGCCCGCTAAACGCAATCCCACTTAAACAATTGTGATGTTATCGCTTTTACTTTCCTTATTAATGAATTGGTCAATCGGAACAATGGATAAAAAAGCAGCTTTTTTCTATTAAGGACCACGTTATGGCTGGCTGGTTTAAATTTATTCAGTGAAATTTTTTATCTTGCACAATCAGGCATTTATTAGGGATCTTCCTAAAAAACACTTAATGTAACATTTTGATTTTAAATGCTAATTTAATTCTAATTGACGTTGAGTATAATTAAATTCAATCCTATTGGGTTGCAACCCTTATTAGGTTGTTGTCGACGGGGTGAGTAATCAATTACTATGCTTCCAACAAACCAATTTATTACTGAGTTCTTCGTTTCGTAGAGCACCATCAGGGGGGTATGTGCTAACACATTTATTAACCACCCGGCCCAAGTTTCGCGCTTTAACAGGGCTGGCTGCATCAGTATTTCTGATGCTCGCAACAACACAGGCATGGGCGTTTTCGCTAGATGATGTTGCAAAAAAAGCACAATCTCTGGCAGGGGAGTCTTTCAAGGCACCTAAAAGCAATCTGCCTTCAGAGTTTCGTGAGATGAAGTTTGCTGACTATCAGCAGATCCAATTCAATCATGACAAACCCTACTGGAATAACCTTAAAACTCCATTCAAATTAGAGTTCTACCATCAGGGTATGTATTTTGATACGCCGGTTAAGATCAATGAAGTGACGGCAACGTCGGTTCGTCAGATCAAATATAACCCGGACTACTTTAATTTTGGCTCAGTGAAACACGACCCAGAGGCCGTGAAAGACTTGGGCTTTGCGGGTTTCAAAGTGGTTTATCCGATCAATCAGGCGGGTAAAAACGATGAAATCATGAGCATGCTGGGCGCAAGCTACTTCCGCGTTGTGGGTAAAGGCCAAGTCTACGGTCTTTCTGCGCGTGGTTTGGCTATCGATACCGCACTGCCGTCTGGCGAGGAATTCCCGCGCTTCCGCGAATTCTGGATTGAACGTCCAAAAGCGAAAGATAAACACTTGGTGATTTACGCGCTGCTGGATTCTCCACGCGCAACCGGTGCATATCGCATGATTGTGACTCCGGGTACTGACACCGTGGTTGATGTGCAGTCACGCGTATATCTGCGCGACAAAGTGGGCGTGCTGGGTATGGCACCGTTAACCAGCATGTATTTGTTTGGTTCAAACCAGCCATCCACTAACGTGAACTATCGTCCACAGCTGCACGATTCTGAAGGTCTGTCGATTCATGCTGGCAACGGCGAATGGATTTGGCGTCCACTGAACAATCCTAAACATCTGTCCGTAAGCACCTTCAGCGTTGAAAATCCGAAAGGTTTTGGCCTGCTGCAGCGTACTCGTGATTTCTCTCAATACGAAGACCTAGACGATCGTTACGATCTGCGTCCGGGCGCTTGGGTTGAACCACGCGGTGTTTGGGGCAAAGGTAAAGTTCAGCTGGTGGAAATTCCAACGGCCGATGAAACCAACGATAACATCGTGGCATTCTGGATCCCGGCAAGTCTGCCAGAGGTCGGAAAACCTATTAATCTAGATTACCGTCTACACTTCACTCGTGATGAAGCAAAACTGCATGATCCTGCATTAGCGTGGGTTAAGCAGACGATGCGTTCAACCGGTGATGTGAAACAGTCTAACCTGATCCGTGAACCTGACGGCACAACCGCGCTGATTGTTGATTTTGTTGGTCCAGCGCTGAAAGCGTTGACGCCTGATGCACCTGTAACGACGCAGGTGACAACGGATGACAACACTAAACTGGTGCAGAACGATTTACGTTACAACCCAGTAACCGGCGGCTGGCGTCTGACGCTGCGCTTTAACGTTATCGACAACAAAAAACCGGTTGAGATGCGCGCTTATCTGATCAAAGAAGATAAACCGCTGAGTGAAATCTGGAGCTATCAGTTACCTGCCAATGAATAAGTCTACTGAGAATGCCGATGCCTATCTAAAGGCATTGGCGATGAGCGCGGAGCAAGAAGCCGCGCTCAGGCAGCAAATGACCGCATCACAGGATGTTTCTGTGGATGCGGTGCATAGGTCGCTGGCCTCAGACGATGTTCAACTGTCGGATTTAGAGGCGCTCGATGCGCCTCTTTGTTCAGTTGAATCACGTCTTGAAATGGGCTGGTCGGATACGCTGGAAGAAAAAGCATTGCTGACAAAAGATGCGGCAGGACGAACTGCGATCAAAGCAATGCCCACCATTAAGCGTACGTCGATGTTTCCTGAAAAGTGGCGCACCAATCCGGTTGGCCGCATGTGGGATGGCCTGCTAGGCAGGACGCAGCCGCCGAAACACCAGTTTAAAACCGCGGCAGAAGCCGAGGCAGATAAACGCTGGCGTAAAGTGGGCTCAATGCGCCGCTGGGTTTTGCTTATCCTGATGCTGACGCAGACGGTCATTGCCACGTGGTACATGAAAACCATTCTACCGTATCAAGGGTGGGAGTGGATCGATCCAGCTTCAATGCTGGAGAAGCCGATCATGCAGTCGGTGATGGAGCTGCTGCCCTATGTTCTTCAGTTTGGAATATTAGTGCTGTTTGCCATTCTCTTCTGTTGGGTGTCGGCCGGTTTCTGGACAGCGCTGATGGGCTTCCTTCAGCTCTTGATAGGCCGCGATAAATACAGCATTTCTGCCACGACGGTCGGGGATGAGGCGCTTAATCCAAAACATCGCACCGCACTGATCATGCCTATTTGTAACGAAGACGTATCCCGCGTATTTGCAGGGCTGCGTGCGACCTACGAATCGGTGGCGGCGACAGGGCAAATCGAACACTTTGATATCTTTGTGCTGAGCGATAGCTACGATCCTGATATTTGCGTGGCAGAGCAAAAAGCATGGATGGAGATCTGCAAAGAAGTCGGCGGTGAAGGGCGTATTTTCTATCGTCGTCGTCGTCGTCGTGTCAAACGCAAATCCGGCAATATCGATGACTTCTGCCGTCGCTGGGGCGGAGAATACAGCTACATGGTTATTCTTGACGCCGATAGCGTGATGAGCGGCGATTGCTTAACCAATTTGGTTCGTCTAATGGAAGCCAATCCAAGCGCGGGGATTATTCAATCTGCGCCGAAGGCGACCGGTATGGACACCATGTATGCGCGTATTCAGCAGTTTGCAACGCGTGTATACGGACCATTGTTCACCGCAGGTTTGCACTTCTGGCAGTTAGGTGAATCCCATTATTGGGGCCACAACGCCATTATTCGTGTGAAGCCGTTTATCGAACACTGCGCGCTGGCACCTTTGCCGGGCAGCGGCACCTTTGCCGGTTCCATTTTGTCACATGACTTTGTGGAAGCCGCATTGATGCGTCGTGCTGGCTGGGGGGTATGGATTGCCTATGACCTGCCGGGTTCCTACGAGGAATTGCCGCCGAACCTGCTGGATGAGCTTAAACGTGACCGTCGCTGGTGCCAAGGTAACCTGATGAACTTCCGCCTATTTTTGGTGAAAGGGATGCATCCGGTTCACCGTGCGGTGTTCCTGACGGGGGTGATGTCTTATCTGTCGGCACCGCTATGGTTTATGTTCTTGGTGCTCTCAACGGCGCTACAGGTGGTGCATACGCTGATGGAGCCGCAGTACTTCCTGCAGCCGCGGCAGCTATTCCCTGTTTGGCCACAGTGGCGTCCTGAACTAGCGATTGCGCTGTTCTCAACCACGTTGGTGCTGTTGTTCCTGCCAAAACTGCTGTCTGTTGTTCTGATTTGGGCCAAAGGTGCTAAAGAGTACGGTGGTTCATTCCGCCTGCTGATTTCCATGCTGCTGGAGATGTTGTTCTCCGTGCTGCTGGCACCGGTGCGTATGATTTTCCATACCGTATTTGTGGTGAGCGCGTTCCTTGGCTGGTCAATCACCTGGCAGTCGCCGCAGCGTGACGATGATGCTACGCCGTGGAGTGAAGCTTTCCGTCGCCATGGTTCGCAGTGCTTACTCGGCCTTATCTGGGCGGGTGGCGTTGCGGTGCTGGATCTGCGTTTCCTCTGGTGGCTGTCACCGATTGTGGTGTCGTTGATCCTGTCGCCGGTGGTTTCGGTGATTACGAGCCGTCGCACGCTGGGTGTGAAATGCAAACGTGCCAAGATCTTCTTGATCCCAGAGGAATATTCTCCTCCGGTTGAGATGGTGGCGACCGAGCGCTACGTTGAGCTTAACAACAAGCGTGAACTCGATCATGGCTTTCTGCGTGCGGTGTTTGATCCTGCGTACAATGCGCTGGCGACCGCAATGGCAACTTCTCGCCATCATGCGCATGCTGCTATTGCTAAAGCGCGTGAAGAGCGCGTAGAGAAAGCGTTGAGCACCGGGCCTGAGGAGCTTAGCCGAGACGAACGTTTGGCGCTGTTGAGCGATCCTGTTACGTTGGCTCGTCTGCATCAGTTACTGTGGAGCACGCCAGAACGCTACCCACAGTGGACTCAGGCTTATCAGGCACTGAAGCCAGCGGTCTAATCGCTTAGCTGAGCTAAATGTAAAAAGGGTGTTTGCCGAAAAGCAAACACCCTTTTTTATCTCGCGATTAAGGATGGGCTGCGCGGTGAGGTGGGTAGTACAAGATGTCTTGTTGCAGCATAAAGCGTGACGTGATGCTTTTTAGCTCGCCTTGGTAGTCAAAGCTGATGATTTCTTGCTTCTCAGACAGTATGCAGTTCCCGCTGTTATCCCATTTTTGACACTCGGTGATATAGGTAACATGAGGTGTTTTGGTGGTAGAGCTGAGATCTTTGCCGTTGTCGGTAAAGGTTGAAAGGGTGTCATTATCGTTTTTCACGACTTTCTCTAATCGCCCATCGGGACGATACAGATACATACCAAATCCCGGATTACGACCAACGGCAACGTAAAAGCGCACCTGATCGTCAGGCGTGTAAAAATAGTACTGATTAGTAATGCCAATCGTGTTGTCGCCAGCTTCGACTTCGGTCACTTTGACTATTCGACCACGCTCATCCGTTTTATAGGCGCTGATGAGCTGTGAAACATCTTGCTCATGGCCGGTTTGAACCGCCACCACGCTGCGGCTTATCCAACCAATGTCATCCAGCATTAAGCGACTTTCCCAAACGGGGTTGGGGCCGTAGCTTTGACCTGCGGCCTCGATTTGTCCACTACGGGCAAACTCGATGCTGATATCGCGCAGCGTATCTTGGCTTTCAGGGCCGATAACATATTGATGATAGCTTTTAGCTGGGCCAACGATATCGCCTTCCATCAAGATAATATTGTTGGAACGCACAATGTGTGAATTACCAATAATCGGTGGAGCCGCTATCGCGCCGGACGGCAATAACACAACGGCGAGTAGCGTTGCAGCAGCGAGTAAAGTCTCTGGGGGCCGCATTCATGCTCCTTGTTGCGGTATGATTTAGCCAAATTGCGCCTAGAGTTAGTTCTCAATAGGCGCAACTCGATCGTGACTATCAGTGATGCAAACGTACCTTAATTGATAATACACCAGGCTAGAAATAGAAGGAGGACTGAATGGGCTATGCGGTAGGAATTCACAGCCCTGAGCGGTCATTATTGAGTTGTTTAAAGACGATTGGCGATTTCAATCAGATTGCCGTCGGGGTCACGCAAATAAATAGAGCTAATTCTTCCGGTGGCGCCGGTGCGAGTCACCGGCCCTTCAATAATCTCGACGCCGCAGCCAATCACCCATAAAACAACCTCTTGCAGCGGCTGAACCGTGATAAAGCAGAGATCGGCGCTGCCTGGCGTTGGATGCTTAGCATGAGGGCGAAAAGGCGATTTGGCCGCGTGAAGATTGATTTTTTGCTCACCAAACGTAAGCGCGGTACGGCCTTCGCTGCCAAAGGTTTCAACTCCCATCCCCAGAACCTGCTGATAAAACTGGACGGATTTGTCGATATTAGCAACGGTGAGGACTAAATGATCCAGCGTAGAGAGTCTAAGCATGGGCAGGCGGCTCCAAAAAATGATGTGAATATGAGTGAAAACGATATCGAAGAATAAAACGTTATTAAGCCACCATAACGTTTTACTCTGATGTTATTCAACATTTACGCAACAGATAGGAGCACAGACCAGAGCGATTATGGGTGACTGCACACTTCGCAAGAAGGGTTTTTAGCCAACGTCATTGAACGCCACTGTGAACTCATGGCGTCGTACATCATCAGTCGCCCACGGGGAACCGTACCAAAATGTGCCAACAACTTAATGGCTTCCATCGCTTGCATGGCACCGATAATTCCGACCAACGGCGACATAACACCCGCTTCCACGCAGGTGAGGGCGTTAGCGCCAAATAAGCGGCTTAAACAACGATAGCAAGGCTCGTCTTCTTGATAGGTAAATACGCTAACTTGCCCTTCCATGCGGATAGCGGCACCGGACACCAAAGGCGTATGCAGGTTGAAGCATAAGCGATTAAGACGATCGCGAATATCGACGTTATCCGTGCAGTCGAGAACCACGTCAGCCTGTGCAATAAGCGTGGAAAGTTCGGTATCCTCTAGCACGGCATTAACGGTATTCAACTGGGTGTGAGGGTTAATGTCGTGAAGAGACAAACGTGCTGACTCGACTTTTGCCATCCCGATTCGCGCATCGCGGTGCAAGATTTGGCGCTGTAAATTAGAAAGAGATACCGTATCAAAGTCGACAAGCGTTAAGGTTCCCACACCGGCCGCCGCCAGATATTGGCTGGCTGGGCAGCCTAAACCGCCCAATCCGATAATCAGCGCATGCGAGGCTTTTAGCTTTTCCTGCCCGTCGAAATCAAAACCGCGCAGCACGATCTGGCGGTTGTATCGCATCATCTCAGCATCGCTAAGCTCTTCGGGTATCTCTTTGCTCATGTTTAGAATCTCAGCAGCGGATTAAACAATTCTACATCAACCAACTCACCGACTTTGACCGATCCGCGCTCGCGCTCTAAAACAATAAAAGCATTGCCGAGGGTAAATGAGCTGAAGACGTGTGAGCCTTGATGACCCGTGGTGCGCACTTCCAGCTCGCCCTGAGCATTCGCACTAACGATGCCGCGCTGGAAATCTAAACGACCCGGTGATTTTTTCAGGGAAGTCATCGCCTTGGCTTTTAAACGTGCCGGTGGCTGCCAGTGGGTATCACCAGAAAGATGAGCAATCAACGGTTGCACCAGCTGATAGAACGTCACCACGGCTGAAACAGGGTTGCCCGGCAGGCCGCAGAACAATGCGCGATTAAGCTGACCAAAAGCGAACGGTTTACCCGGCTTCATGGCCAGTTTCCAGAAACTGATTTTTCCGACTTCATCTAAAATTTGTTTGGTGAAATCGGCTTCGCCAACGGAAACGCCGCCGCTGCTAATCAATAGATCAGCATGCAGATCGCCCGCTTTGAAGGCCTCGCGCAGCGCCTGCGGATCGTCGCGGATAATGCCGAGATCGATAATTTCGCAGTGCATTTGCTCAAGCATTAAGCGCACGGCAAAACGGTTCGTGTCGTAAATCTGCCCTTCTTGCAAAGGTGTGCCCACGGGCTGTAATTCGTCGCCGGTTGAAAACAGAGCGACTTTCAGCTTACGCACGACCTTGATTTGAGCAATGCCCAAAGACGCCAGCAGAGGGAGTTCGGCGGTGCCTAAACGTACGCCAGCGGCTAATACTTCAGCGCCTTGGCGAATATCTTCACCGGCCAAACGGATATTTTGCCCTTGTGCTGGCATCGCCGTAAAACGCACGCCTTGTTCGCTGAGTTCAGCCTGCTCTTGCATGATAACCGCATCGGTTCCTGCCGGTACAGGCGCGCCGGTCATAATACGAATGACGCTGCCTGCTGGCCATTCACCGCTGAACGGGCTGCCTGCAAATGCTTTGCCCGCAACAGGAAGTACGGCGTCTGGCGTGATGTCTTGCAAACGAACGGCGTATCCGTCCATGGCTGAGTTAGCAAACGGAGGAACATTTAACGGAGAAATAACGGGAAGAGCAGTGATACGGCCAGCGGCATCGGTCAGCGCAACGTCTTCAACATCGGAAATGGCTGATGTTTGCGAAAGTAATTTTTCCAGCGCTTGCTCAATAGAAATCAAATCAGAGGTGTTGTAACAATCCATCGGTTGGCTCCGTACAGGGTTCCCGACAGCCGATCTCAGCTCAGGAGGGGATAAATAATGCGGCTATTATGGCAGAAATCGGAGAAGGGGAGAACGCTTGCGTAATCCGCTTATTGTCCGCGTAGATAGGTTTAGAGGGATGTATCGAGAGTCATCATTAAAAATGGCCGCAGGCGCGGCCATGAAATTCAGCGTGAATGACATCTAACCGGTATTACGCTAAGCCAAGGTGTTCGGCGTGGAAGCGAAGATGGTCTTCAATAAACGTCGCGATAGTAAAGTAGCTGTGATCATAACCCGGCTGGATACGTAAGCGGAGCGACCATTCGTTCTGACGAGCCAACTCGGCAAGTTTGGCGGGTTGTAATTGATCCGCTAAAAACTGATCGTCATCACCCTGATCGATGAGGATCGGGAACGTAGGCTTTTGCTGCGCAATCAGAAAACAGCTGTCATAGCTCTGCCAAAGAGACGGATCGTCGCCCAGGTAGGCCGCGAAGGCTTTTCGCCCCCAAGGTACCTGCGTTGGGTTAGCGATAGGCGCAAAGGCAGACACCGACAAATACTGATGTGGATTACGTAATGCCAGCGTTAGCGCACCATGTCCCCCCATCGAATGACCGCTGATGGACTGTTTTTCACTGACGTTGAAATGCTCGCGAATAAGCGCTGGCAGTTCCTGCGTGATGTAGTCATCCATTCGATAATGGCTATTCCACGGAGCCTGCGTGGCGTTCAGATAAAAACCGGCTCCTTGTCCCAGATCGTAGCCCGCATCGTTGGGCACTGCATCGCCGCGCGGGCTGGTATCTGGGATCACTAATGCTAAACCTAGCTCAGACGCAATGCGCTGCGCGCCAGCCTTGGTGGAGAAGTTTTCGTCATTGCAAGTTAAGCCTGACAGCCAATAGAGTACCGGCGGCGGTGCGTCGTCGGCTGTGGGAGGCAAATAGATGCTAAATGTCATCAGACAGTTGAGTGCATCAGATGCGTGGCGGTAGCGCTGCTGCCAGCCATTGAACAGACGATGCTCTTCTAACAGTTCCAGTGAATCCACGACGTTCTCCTGTCCGAGATAATAGGCGCGATGATTAAATCTTCTGCGCCCATTATTTTGGGTGTGTTCGTTATTCGTTTTAACTAGCGGTCAAAATGAATAACGGTACGAATCGACTTACCTTCATGCATAAGATCAAAGGCTTCGTTAATTTCATCCAAGCTCATGGTGTGGGTAATAAAATCGTTGAGTGCAAACTCGCCGTCCATGTAGCGTTGTACGATACCCGGCAACTGGGTGCGGCCTTTAACGCCACCGAATGCGGAACCGCGCCATACGCGACCGGTCACCAGCTGGAATGGACGGGTCGAGATCTCTTCGCCCGCGCCAGCCACGCCGATAATAACTGACTCGCCCCAGCCTTTATGACAGCATTCAAGCGCTGAGCGCATTACGTCTACGTTACCGATACATTCAAAGGAGAAATCGACGCCGCCATCGGTCAGTTCGACGATGACTTGCTGAATTGGCTTATCGTAATCTTTTGGATTAATGACGTCGGTTGCGCCTAACTTGCGAGCCAGTTCGAATTTATCCGTATTGATATCGACACCGATGATACGTCCCGCGCCCGCCATTTTAGCGCCAATGATGGCAGACAGACCGATACCGCCCAGACCAAAGATTGCCACGCTGTCGCCCGGCTTAACTTTAGCGGTGTTGACCACGGCGCCCATACCGGTGGTTACGCCACAGCCCAGCAGGCAAACTTCTTCCAGTGGGGCTTCCTTGCTGATTTTCGCCAAGGAAATTTCGGGCACAACGGTGTATTCAGAGAACGTAGATGTCCCCATGTAGTGGAAAATGGGCTTGCCGTCTTTAGAGAAACGCGTTGTGCCGTCTGGCATCAAGCCTTTGCCCTGAGTTTCACGAATGGCTTGGCACAGATTGGTTTTGCCTGATAGACAGAACTTACATTTGCCACATTCCGGCGTATATAGCGGGATCACATGATCGCCGACGGCGACGGTAGTCACGCCTTCACCCACGGCCTCAACGATGCCCGCGCCTTCATGGCCCAAGATCGCAGGGAATACGCCTTCAGGATCTTTCCCTGACAGGGTATATGCGTCGGTGTGGCACACGCCGCTGGCGACAATGCGAACCAAAACCTCGCCTTTTTGTGGCGGCATCAAATCAACTTCTTCGATGGTTAATGGTTGATTTGGCCCCCAAGCGACGGCGGCGCGAGTTTTAATCATTTGCATGGTGTGCTCCTGGTTCTTTTTGATGTAAGACGATGGCGTGCTCTGACGCGGGAATCTCGATAGTTTCTGACTGTTCTTCTATGCGCTCTTGTGCGCGCTCTTGCTCAATGATTTGCATTTTCAGCGCACGAATATTGGGATTAAACGCATCGCGTCGCCAGATAAGCCATGTTGCAGTTTGGGCGATATCGTCAGGCAATGCGTGTACGGCCACACGTTCATGACCGGGTAAAAGAGATAAAACCGAACGTGGGATCATCGCAATACCGGCACCGCTGGCGGCGCAGGCAAGCATGGCGTGATAGGACTGAATTTCCATAATCGCACCGGGTACGGCGCCATCTTGCTGAAACCACGATTCAAAACGCAGGCGATACGAGCAGCTAGGCCGAAAGGCAAACAGTGTTTGATTGGCAGCGTCTTTAGCACGGGTAATCGGTGGGTGCTCAAGGCTAGAAATCACCACCATCTCTTCACGAAAAGCAATGCAGCCATTCAGCTCATCATGATTGAGCGGGCCGTCGACTAATCCTGCGGCAAGCGTTCCCGCGCGTACTTTTTCGGTAATCTCTCCCGAAGTTCCTGTCACCAACGAGAGTGCCACCTGAGGATAGCTTTGGTGATAGGCCGCCAATAACACCGGTAAACGCGTTGCAGCGGTGCTTTCCATGGAACCCAACGCAAAGCTTCCCGCCGGCTCTCCGGCATGCGTGATGCTCATTGCTTCATCGCTGAGCGCCAGAATTCGCTTGGCATAGTTGAGGAAGTTATGCCCCATTGGTGAAAGTCGTAAGCGCTGTTTTTCTCGAATGAACAGATCGGTGCCCAGCTCCTGTTCTAGCTGACGCAAACGGGTGGTCAGGTTGGAAGGAACGCGATGAAGTAGTTCCGCTGCACGAGCAACCGAGCCAGTTTCAGCTACGCTACAGAACATGCGCAGTTGGGTAAGATCCATATTCATTCTCTTAGCGTGAATAACTTGATTATCATTATTCACTTTTTGAGACTTGTTTGGCAAGGCAATATAACAACAAATTATTTAACAATTATCTATCATCAGCGTGATAGGGATGGAGATCCTGCAATGGCAGCGCGTATCGCATTAAGCGGCTTTTTAGCCTTGGTTGTGGCAATGGGAATTGGGCGGTTTGCTTTCACGCCTCAGGTTCCGTTGATGATTGCAGAGCATCAGTTTTCACTGACTGGCGCGGGGATTGTGGCCGCGCTTAACTATTTGGGCTACTTGGTTGGTGCCTTTGACGCGATGCGGGCGAGCAGACAGGTTGAACGGCGGTTGCAGCTTGGACTTTGGGGAGCGGTGTTCTTAACTCTGCTTTCAGCCTGTGTCAGCGGTTTTTGGTGGCATAGCTTAATCCGCTTTATGGTTGGCTGGGCGAGCGGATGGGCAATGGTGCTGGTGGCCGCATGGACGAATGAACGTTTGGCTCATTTCGGAAAACCAAATCTTGCTGCCGCGGTGTTTGCCGGTCCTGGGGCCGGTATTTTTATCAGTGGGATGCTATCGGTCGGAATTAGCGCGCTTAATCTCGATGCGGCTCAGGCGTGGCTGGTTTACGGTGTGCTAGCGCTGGTGCTGATTGGTTTTATCGCCCGCTTCTTACCAAGAGCAGGAGAGCTTCATCGCCCTGACGTGCCTGCCCAGCCTTTAGTATTAACGCCCGCACTCAAACGATTGGTGTGGAGCTACAGTCTGGCCGGATTCGGCTATATCTTACCTGCGACGTTTTTATCACAAATGGCTCATGCACGTTTTCCCGATAGCCTATTTGCTCAGTTTGTTTGGCCAGTATTTGGTTTTGCCGCCGTGGTGGGGATTGGTGTGGGGATTTTGACGCGCCGCTGGCTGCTGACTCAGCAACGCTTAGCGATCGTATTGTGGATCCAAGCATTAGGCATTGTGTTCACGGAAACGATCCCTGGGGTCAGTGGATTGGTATTCGGCGCATTACTTACCGGCGGTGGGTTCTTATGTGTGGTTCAACTTTCGCTGCAATATGGCCGCGAGTTAGCGCCTTCGCACATTCGTTATATGGCAGGGTTGCTGACCACGGGTTACGCCGTCGGCCAATTAGTTGGCCCTATGCTTTCGGCTATTTCAACGGCGCTAACGCATCGTTTAGAGCCCGCGTTGTATATTGCTGCAATAGGTTTACTCGTTGCGGGTGGTTTAGTATTTCGCACGCAGCCCGTGCGCAGCCCACAAACAGAGCGGGCTGATGGATAACCGCACATTATATATGCATTAAACAAATGACGGTTTTTCATGTATAGCTGAAAGAGTATCACTGGATAAAGCGTTCGCACTCCACTAAAGTGATGACAAAATTCTGATGTGATCACCATCAAATTGTGCTCAGAATTAAGATTACCTGCAGGAGAGAATTGATGTCATCGCTAAGTAAAGAAGCAGTTTTGGTTCATACGGCGCTAGAGGCTCGTGGCCTAGAAACTCCCCTGCGAGGGGAAGTGTTAGATCGTGAAATTCGTAAACAGCGCATCAAAGAGCACATGACGGAAATCATGCAGTTGCTCAATCTTGATTTGTCTGACGATAGCTTGGCGGAAACGCCGCACCGTATTGCCAAAATGTACGTTGATGAGATTTTCTCGGGCTTGGATTACGCGAATTTTCCAAAAATAACCGTCATTCAAAATAAGATGAAGGTTGATGAGATGGTCACGGTGCGGGATATCACGCTCACCAGCACCTGTGAGCACCATTTTGTGACCATCGATGGCAAAGCCACGGTGGCCTATATTCCTAAAGAATGCGTGATTGGCCTGTCGAAAATTAATCGCATTGTGCAATTCTTTGCGCAGCGTCCGCAGGTACAAGAGCGTTTGACCCAGCAAATTTTGGTTGCGTTGCAAACTCTGCTGGGAACCAACAACGTTGCGGTGTCTATTGATGCCACGCATTACTGCGTGAAAGCTCGTGGTGTGCGTGATGCGACCAGTGCGACGACGACAACTTCGCTCGGTGGGTTATTTAAATCGAGCCAAAATACCCGTCAGGAATTTTTGCGCGCGGTACGCCATCACGGCTAGTTGAGCGTGAATAATCGGGTGATTGACTCGAAGTGATACAGCGCCGGCCATGTGCCGGCGTTTTTGTATATGCCCGTCATACTTCAAGTAACTTGAATTGTTTTGGGTATAGTAAAAGTATTTTCTATAGGGATCGTTGTTATGCTGCAGCGTTTGCAAAACTCTCAATCCGAAGCGGTAACAAAACCTGCCATGCTGAAAACACGCATTGGTACGCTGGATTTTGTGCGCGGGCTGGCGATTCTTTGTATTCTTTTAATGAACATCACCGGTTTTGGTTTACCTAAAGCGGCCTATCTCAATCCTGCCTACAACGGCCTGCCTGATGGTGCAGATACGCTGACGTGGGGTCTGTTACATATCTTTGTGCAAGGCAAATTTTTAGCCATGTTTGCGCTGTTGTTTGGGGCAGGGCTTCAGCTGTTGTTGCCTAAGGGCAAGCACTGGCTGTGTGCGCGTTTATCGTGGCTGGTTTTATTCGGGCTAGTCCACGCCATTTTCTTTTGGGATGGCGACATTTTATTGGCCTATGGCCTGATTGGATTAATCAGTTGGCGAATGATCCGCGATGCGACGTCAACCCTACAGCTGTTGCGTACCGGTCTGGTGCTGTATGTCATTGGATTAGGTCTGCTGCTATTGCTAGGGTTGATTGCAGGGCCTGAGCCGAGCGCATTTTGGCTGCCGGGATATGCTGCAATTCAGTACGAAGGCATTTGGAAAATACACGGTGGTTGGGAAGCATGGCGTAATCGCAGTGATTTGCTCAGCGCAAATCTGATGGCGCTCGCGGTGCAGTATGGCTGGCAGCTCGCAGGGCTGATGCTGACCGGTGCGGCACTAATGCGCAGCGGCTGGCTAAGCGGCAGTTTCAGCCAGCGACATTATCGGCGAACGGCGCTTTGGTCGCTGGTGGTGGGATTAACCATTCAGGTGCCGACCACTTTAGCGCAGTGGCAAAATGGTTGGGAATATCACGTTAGCGGCTATCTGCTTCAGGTGCCTGCCGAACTGTCTGCACCACTCATGATGATCGGTTATGTTTCGCTGATTTATGCCTTCTGGCCACAAATCTCACGGCTTAAACTTGCCTTCGCTCTGCGGCAGATTGGGCGTATGGCGTTGACGAACTATTTGCTGCAAACGCTGCTGTGCACCACGCTGTTTTATCAATTCGCTATGTTTAATCACTGGTCAAGAACGGCATTGCTCTGGGTTGTTCCGGTGGTATGGCTGATTAATGTTCTTTTCTCGATACTTTGGCTGCGTCACTTTAAGCAAGGGCCGGTTGAGTGGCTGTGGCGTAAATTAACGGCGCTAGGTACTCAGACAAAAAGTTGAGCAATGACGTCTCAAGCGAACCTTGACGCGAGAAAGACAAATGAAAAGCGTGAGCTGAAGTGAAAGGTTAATGAAATGTATGAAAACGTTTTCTTTCCTGTGACATATTTCACGCAGCAATGATGAAAAACTGGGTAGCATAGCGCGGTCATATCACGTACGTGCTTTCGACTCAGGGATCTCTATGAATGCCATTCGCTGTCCTGCACCATTCCGTGTTTATTTTTGTGCTTTTCTTTGCCGTCGCGAGCGTCACGCATGATCACTATTCGTGATGTCGCACGGCTGGCGGGTGTTTCCGTTGCTACCGTATCCCGTGTTTTGAACAATACGGCGATCACTACGCCGGAAACGAAAGCGGTGGTGCAGAACGCCGTGGCAGAGCTCGGCTACCGCCCGAACGCCAACGCGCAGGCGTTAGCAACGCAAAGTAGCGACATGTTGGGTGTGGTGGTGATGGATGTCTCTGACCCTTTCTTTGGTGCGTTAGTTAAAGGCGTTGATGAAGTTGCCCAGCGTGAACGCAAAAACCTACTGATTGCCAACAGTTATCACGATGCAGACAAAGAGCGAAAGGCGATAGAAATGCTGATACGCCAGCGCTGCAATGCATTGATTGTGCACGCAAAGATGTTATCAGACGATGAGCTGGTGGCGTTTATGCAGCAGGTGCCGGGTATGGTGTTGATCAACCGTATCGTTGCGGGCTATGAGCACCGCTGTGTGGGCCTGAATAACTTGGCGGGTGGGCAAATGGCCACGCAGTTACTGCTGGACAAAGGCCATCGTCGGATTGGCTTTTTGGGTTCAAATCATCAGATTGAAGACCAAATGATGCGGCAGAAAGGATATGAAACCGCCATGCAATCAGCGGGGATCGAAATTGGTAAAGCATGGTGCGCCTATGCTTCGCCCGATCTGCAAGGTGGTGAAGCCGCAATGGTGGAACTCCTTGGCCGCAATCAGCAGTTGAGTGCCGTGTTTGCCTATAACGACGCTATGGCGGCGGGTGCTTTAGCCGTGTTGAAAGAGAACGGTATTTCTATCCCAGAACAATTTTCTATCGTGGGTTTTGACGATATCCCTATTGCACGCTATACCAGCCCTAAACTGACCACCGTCCGTTATCCTATTGTTTCTATAGCTACTTTAGCCTCTGAGCTGGCGCTTAAGTCCGTTCATCAAACGCCTCTTTCTCCCAACGGCCATTGTTTTATGCCTACCTTAGTGCAGCGCTGGAGCGTGGGTTCTCGATAATTGTGGTGTAGCTCACTTTGTCAGCAGATTGGCCCATGTAACCGTTTTCAATCTGTGAGTTCATTCACAGAATATTAACATAATCGTGTCTATTCTTGTGGCGTTTTCGCTATCACAAATATCAGTCATACGTGTAAATCGCCCTGATACTCTAGGTTTTTCGGGCGTCAAACCTAGAGTGGCTGGGATATTCTAAATGTAAACGATATGTGTATTTTAAACGGTTCGCGTTGGTATTTGTTTTCTTGCCGCAGCGATAGTGGAAACGATAAACAAGGGCGTCTGAAAAATCGGACATCCATGCTGAAATACCCTACATCCAATCGGAGCTTCACATGAATAAGAAGACGTTTACCTTAGCAACTTTGGCGGCCAGCATGATGTTTGGCGTCGCGGCACAGGCGGCAACCACCAATATCGGGGTCACCATCTATAAGTACGACGACAACTTTATGTCCGTGGTACGTAAGGCGTTAGAAAACGATGCTAAGGCTGATCCCAGCGTTAAATTGCTGATGAATGACTCACAAAACGATCAGTCCAAGCAAAACGATCAGGTTGACGTGCTGATGGCGCGTGGCGTGAAAGGATTGGCAATTAACCTCGTCGATCCTGCTGCTGCTCCAACGATTATTGATAAAGCGAAGGCAAACGATGTTCCGGTTGTGTTCTTCAACAAAGAACCCTCTCGTAAGGCGCTGGATAGCTACGACAAAGCGTATTACGTGGGCACCGACTCCAAAGAGTCTGGCATCATTCAGGGTCAGCTGATCGGTAAACACTGGAAAGCCAATCCTAACTGGGATCTGAACAAAGATGGCGTGATTCAGTTCGTACTGCTGAAAGGCGAGCCGGGTCACCCAGATGCTGAAGCACGTACCACTTATGTTGTGAAAAGCCTGAACGATCAAGGTATTAAAACTCAGCAATTGCAGTTAGATACTGCAATGTGGGATACCGCGCAGGCCAAAGATAAAATGGATGCGTGGCTATCTGGCCCAAATGCGAACAAGATTGAAGTGGTAATCGCTAATAACGATGCCATGGCGATGGGCGCTGTCGAAGCATTGAAAGCGCACAACAAAACCTCTATTCCAGTGTTTGGCGTCGATGCGCTGCCAGAAGCGCTGGCATTAGTTAAATCAGGCGCAATGGCGGGTACCGTATTGAATGATGCGAATAACCAAGCTAAAGCAACCTTCGATTTGACCAAAAATCTCGCTGAAGGCAAGCCTGCGGGTGAAGGTACTAACTGGAAAATTGATAATAAAATTGTTCGCGTTCCGTACGTCGGTGTCGATCAGGACAATCTGTCTCAGTTTATTAAAAAATAAGCTTCACCTAAGCCTATATAACAATAACTTTTAAGTTTTAAGCCCGATATTGATTGATGGTTCAACCAGAGGTTATCGGGCTTATTCTTTATGTCATTTTCAGGTGGATGTTATGCCAGATAACTCTTTGATGGGTAACTCGTTGACCGACAGCTCTTTGGCAAAAGATCAGATTTCTAATCAAGAGAACGCATCGATAAAACATGATGATGGCGCGTTTTTATTGGAAATGGATAATATAAATAAGTCATTTCCTGGCGTCAAAGCGCTGGATAATGTCAATTTGCGTGTTCGACCACACTCCATCCATGCATTAATGGGGGAGAACGGTGCGGGTAAATCCACACTATTAAAATGTTTGTTTGGCATTTACCAGAAAGATTCAGGACGTATTCTTTTTCAGGGAAAAGAGATCAATTTTAAGAGCGCCAAAGAAGCATTGGAGCACGGCGTTTCGATGGTGCATCAAGAACTAAATTTAGTTCTTCAGCGAAACGTAATGGATAATATGTGGCTTGGTCGCTATCCGATGAAAGGGATTTTTGTCGATCAAGATAAGATGTATCAAGATACTAAAGCGATATTCGATGAACTCGATATTGATATCGATCCACGCGAAAAAGTGGCTGGATTATCTGTATCTCAAATGCAGATGATTGAAATTGCTAAGGCATTTTCATATAACGCTAAAATTGTGATTATGGATGAGCCAACTTCTTCTCTAACAGAAAAAGAAGTTAATCATCTTTTTACGATTATCCGTAAATTAAAAGATCGCGGATGCGGCATTGTTTATATCTCTCATAAAATGGAAGAGATCTTTAAACTCTGCGATGAAATAACGATTCTGCGTGACGGGCAGTGGATTGCGACTCAAACCTTAGATGGTATGGGCATGGACCAAATCATTTCAATGATGGTGGGGCGTTCGTTAACCCAGCGTTTCCCCGATCGGGTTAATACGCCGGGCAAGGTCATTCTGGAAGTGCGCGAGCTGACGTCGCTGCGCCAGCCTTCAATCCGTGATGTTTCATTTGATTTGCACGAAGGTGAGATCTTAGGTATTGCGGGGCTAGTCGGTGCGAAACGAACGGATATTGTGGAAACTCTGTTTGGCATTCGCGAAAAGGTAAAAGGTACGATCCGCTTGCATGGCAAAGCGATTAATAACCATAGTGCCAACGAAGCGATAAACCATGGCTTTGCCTTAGTGACTGAAGAACGCCGCTCTACAGGTATTTATGCTTATCTTGATATTGGTTTTAACTCGCTTATTTCTAATATTCGTAAGTATAAAAATAAAGTGGGCTTGCTGGATAATCGACGAATGAAAAGCGATACCCAGTGGGTTATTGATGCTATGCGGGTAAAAACACCGGGACATCATACGTCTATTGGTTCCCTGTCTGGGGGGAATCAACAAAAGGTGATTATTGGCCGTTGGTTGCTGACTCAGCCCGAAATACTGATGCTGGATGAACCCACTCGTGGTATCGATGTGGGTGCCAAATTTGAAATTTATCAATTGATGACTGAGCTGGCGAAAAAAGGCAAGGGCATCATTATTATTTCATCAGAAATGCCTGAACTGCTAGGTATTACCGATCGCATATTAGTCATGAGTAATGGCCAAGTTGCCGGTATCGTTGAAACTAAAAGAACATCTCAGAATGAAATTCTGCGATTGGCTTCTTTGCATCTATAAATCCTGCATCGGTAATGTTGCACCTGATATTTTAAGGGTTACGAATATGAGCGTATTAAATAAAAAAAGCCTGTTTACTTATTTTAAAGAGGGCGGGATTTATGTTGTTTTGTTAGTGCTGCTAGCGATTATTATTTTTCAGGATCCAACATTTTTAAGCCTAATGAACCTGAGTAATATTCTGACTCAATCATCGGTGCGTATTATTATTGCACTTGGTGTGGCAGGGCTGATTGTGACGCAGGGTACGGATTTATCTGCTGGGCGTCAGGTCGGTTTGGCTGCCGTGGTTGCGGCAACACTGTTGCAGTCTATGGATAACGTCAATAAGGTGTTTCCAAATTTAGAGACTGTGCCTATTCCATTAGTTATTCTTGTGGTATGTGCTGTGGGTGCGGTGATTGGTTTAGTAAACGGTTTAATTATCGCCTATCTCAACGTGACGCCGTTTATTACCACCCTTGGTACCATGATTATCGTGTACGGTATTAACTCACTGTATTACGATTACGTTGGGGCTTCTCCTGTGGCGGGTTTTGCGCCGAATTTCTCTAATTTTGCACAGGGCTTTTTACGCTTCGGGGATTTCAAACTTTCTTATATCACCTTCTATGCGCTGATCGCAGTGGCTTTCGTCTGGGTGCTGTGGAACAAAACGCGGTTTGGTAAAAATATCTTTGCTATTGGTGGTAACCCTGAAGCGGCGAAAGTTTCTGGGGTAAACGTACCGCTAAATTTGATTATGGTGTATGCACTGTCTGGCGTGTTCTACGCATTTGGCGGGATGCTCGAAGCTGGACGTATCGGGAGTGCAACGAATAACCTTGGCTTTATGTATGAGTTGGATGCTATCGCAGCCTGCGTCGTCGGTGGCGTATCCTTCAGCGGTGGTGTAGGAACCGTTATCGGCGTGGTGACTGGGGTTATTATTTTTACTGTCATCAACTATGGTCTGACCTACATTGGTGTTAACCCCTACTGGCAGTATATTATTAAGGGGTCAATTATCATCTTTGCGGTAGCGCTTGATTCGCTGAAGTATGCGAAGAAAAAATAATCTCTTTTTTAAAAGCCGAACTTAGGTTCGGCTTTTTGTATTCTATAAGATATTTCTCGTTTAAATATTATCTGTAATAAATATCATGATGGTAAAGCTCATAAGGTTTTTAATTAAACTTTAATAAAAACAATCCACAATCATTAACATATTTCCATTTCAAAAAATAATGCCATAGTTGTTAAATATAATCACATTATTAACCTGCCAATAAAAAAAGGATGCACTTGGCTAATTTAAGCCTAGGAACATTCTTGATTGCAATAATAACCCTACGTATTCTGGCTCTCGGTATGTAATAATCATTCGTCAGGTTTAATACTTGAATTATTGAGCTAGTAACATAAAGAAACTATGTCTCTTGCTAACTACAGATCAAGGATGTGAGCAGCGCTAAACGGATTTTTCTACGAGAATAGACATTTCTTAAATTATAAATTCATAACTTACGAAATGAACAAGCGTGAGGTTTCATTGTTTGTTTTCTATCTCTGATATTTTTTCTTTCGAAAGAAGCATATCGATACAATGAGAAACACCATTATCAGGCTGCAAGAAATGATTGTTCCGATGCTTATTTGCATCGTATTGCTGCCTTTATCGCGTGAATTGTCGCCTATGGCGAACATTCAAGGGAACGCAATTTTTTTACTTTATCTTCCGTTGGCTTTAGCGATTTCAGTCGTCATGTTATTTGGCATGAAAGGGTTTGCCCCACTGTTTATCGTTTATACTTTTTATTATTCAACTTTAAACATCATGAGCTTGACCGAAGCAGTGGTGCTTTCACTGTGTTACGGACTGCCACTATGGGGCAGCTTTTGTGTCATGGATCGCATGGTGGGCGTTCGTTGGCGTTATGATATTGATAGCATGACCAGTCGTGCGCTTGGCATTCGTATGTTTGTCTTTGGGTTACTGTATCCACTGGCCTGTAAAGGCATGATGCTTGCGTTTGGTTCCGTGCTTGATATGTCGCCCGTCATGGAGCGCTATTTTTCATATAAGCTAGATATGTTCGCGGTAGTTAACGTTGAGGCGCTGGTTTTATCTTCAATCGCCATTTCGCCTGCCTATTATTATACTTTGCGAATGTTACTTAACCGAAACTATGCAAAGAAATTTTTTAACCAATGTTTACGTGATGCTTTTTCAAGAGAAAAACATTGTGTGACGTTCATTTGGCTAGGGATTTTATTAGGTGCGTTATTTGCTATTTGTTTCCCCGCGCAGGAAAATTTTAACGTAAGCTATTTTATTCCATTATTATTTATTTTATTTACTTACGGAATATTTAGGTTTGGCCATCGGGTTATTTTACTTATGTGGTCATTCACGTCTCTATGCTTATTTATTTTTAACTCAAATTTCTCTGTTGAACTCAATAGTAGTTATCAGATTGCATTTTTATCGGCTTCATTGATTGCGTTTACGGTTTCCATTTTTTATATGGCCGTGATGTTTAAACGCAGCGAAGTGATGAAACGGGTTTATATGCATCTTGCTCGCATTGATCCGATGGTGGGATTGGCAAATATTCGTTCCTTGAGCGAGTACATCGAAAACCATCCCAAAGGAACGCTCTGCTTTCTCCGTTTAACGAATTTAGAAGCCTTGAGCCGCTATCATGGGATGATGATGCGGGTTGATACTAAAAGGCGCATTGCGGCGGTGATTAAGCCGTTGCTGAAACCGGGTGAAGATATCTATCAACTGCCTGGCTGTGAGTTACTGCTTTATCTGGATACGACGGATAACGTAAACCGCATTCATCTTATTCGTCAGTGCTTGTGTGATGCCGAGCTAAGCTGGAATGATAATCCCGTCATGCTGCGCTATGGCATCGCATATACCCAGTTTGACGCCACGAAAGAGTCACTCTATACGCGCGTGGGTAAGCTCCATCACCTTTCTGAACGTGCTAGCCTCGAAAATGAGGTTATCAGCTTAGAGGAAAATGCGGAGTCAATTCGGGAAGAAGTCAGCGAGCGAGTGGTGTGGTTACGGAAAATTACGACGGCGTTGCTTGAAAACCGTCTTGAGCTTTATGCACAGCCTATCGTTCATTCAGGAGGAAAGAGTTATTACGAAATTTTGGCTCGTCTTCTGGACAACGGTGAAGTGATCCCGCCGAGTAAATTTATTCCTCTGATTTCTGAGTTTAATTTATGCGCGCAGTTTGATTTGCTGATGGTTGAAAATGTGGTTAAGCATATAAGTGAGGCAAAATTAGACACTAGCAATACCTGTTTCTCGGTTAATCTGATGCCGCTTACGTTGATGCAGCGTGATACTGCGCCACGGATTATTGAAATCTTTGAGCATTACCAAGTCCGTCCTGAGGCGATTATTTTCGAAATCACCGAAGAGCAGCATCTTGTGAATGAGAATATCGAACACTCAACGATCAAAGCGTTACGTGACTACCATTTCAAAATTGCTATTGACGACTTTGGCACTGGATTTTCTAACTATCAGCGTCTGAAATCCTTAAATGCAGACGTCGTGAAAATTGATGGCGTATTTGTCAAAGATATTGTCAATAATTCGCTCGACCAGCTGATTATTAAGTCGATTTGCGATATTGCTCGAGAAAAGAAACTGCAGGTTGTTGCTGAATATGTTGAGTCTCAAGAACAGCTTGAGATGCTACAGCAATTAGGTGTGCAGTATTTGCAGGGGTTTTTACTCGGAGAACCTAAGCCGCTAAATTCTTTCTAACCGTTTAATTTTCTAGCTATTTAGCCGCTGGTTTTTCAGCGGCTTTTTCTTGTTTTAAAACTTGCTCAAGTTCTTGTAACTGCTCAGGGGAGACCGCTGGATAGCTTTGTGCATCGGCCGATACTTTATGTACTGCGGGAATAGGGATCATCGGGCCAAGAAAACGCGGTTCACGCTTAAGAATATAGAGATCGGTTAACGCGCCCAGTCGTGCGCCAATTTCCCTCACTCTTATCATCATCATATTTTTGGGCGACGGCACTGCTAAGCATTGCGCCTGTATACCCATGTGAAGCGCAATAAACAGAGCACGCTCGCAGTGGAAACGCTGCGTGATAATGGTGAAGTCGTTGGTGTCGAAGACTTTGCGTGTGCGAACAATGGAATCCAGCGTTCTGAATCCTGCATAGTCGAGCACAATATCGCCGTTAGGCACACCGGCATTGATAAGATCGCGACGCATGGTTACCGGCTCGTTGTAGCTCTGAAGCGCATTGTCGCCGCTCAGCAATAAGTAATTCACTTTGTTGCTGTTGTAGGCGTTAAGTGCGCCTTGGATGCGGTAGCGGTAATACTGATTGATGGTTCCAGTACTGACATATTTAGCCGTGCCTAAAACCACGCCCACCTCACGATGCGGTAAATCCTGCACGTCTTCGTAAATGTACGGCGCAGTTTTCCAGCTAATCCAGCGATCCAGACCAATAGCCGTCACCGCCAGTAAAATAGCGACGGTTAAAATACCGTATATCAGTCGTCTCCACATGATGGTGCCTGCTGCGTCGTTTGTATTTATGCCTAAAGGTGCTTATGTCTACGAGGCTACTTTACCCGCTCAGGCGACGCAAGCAATCTGAGTGGGATTTTCCTAACTTGATGATTTTTTAGACGATGAGAGTGCGGAATTAAAAATAAAGCGTGGTTGTTACACCACGCTTGGGAGTTAACTCGAATTGTATTTTACCTAGCGACTTTCACACATTCTTAGAATGAAGTTCGCTTGTAGATACGGTACAGAGGCTGCCAGAAGTTATTATCGATCGCTTGTAATAATGCTTCGTCAGAGGTCAACACCGCCACGCCTTGTAGCTGTGCTTCTTTGGCCACTTGGAACGCAATGGAGCGTGATACTTGTTGGATATCTTTAACATCAGGCAGCAGTGCACCTGAACCTTGCTGTGCCAGCGGTGAGCAGTCGGCTAAGGCGCGGCTGGCGGCCATGAGCATGCCGTCGGTGACGCGTTTAGCCCCAGAGGCCAGAACACCGAGCCCAATACCAGGGAAAATATATGAGTTATTACATTGAGCAATCGGGAAGACCTGATCTTTATAGCTTACCGGCCCGAATGGGCTGCCGGTGGCGACCAGCGCCGCGCCATCGGTCCAGTTAATAATATCTTCTGGACGGGCTTCAACGCGTGACGTTGGGTTCGACAGCGGCATAACGATAGGGCGCGCGCAGTGGCTGTGCATTTCACGAATGATTTCTTCAGTAAACAAGCCAGGCTGACCCGAAACGCCGATGAGAACGGTAGGCTTAGCGTTACGCACCACTTCCAACAGTGAAATCGCATCGCTTTCTACTTTCCAGTTTGCTAGTGATGTGCTTTTTTGCACCAGCTTACTTTGGAACTCGAGCAGGTTTGGTAGCTTATCTGTGAGCAAACCAAAGCGGTCAACCATAAAGACGCGTTGGCGTGCTTCTTCATCGCTCAAGCCTTCGGATTTCATCTGGGCAATGATTTGCTCGGCGATGCCACAACCGGCAGAACCTGCGCCTAAGAACGTAATTGTTTGATCGCGCAGTTGGCTTCCGGCAGCTCGGCTGGCAGCAATCAGGCTACCCAGCGTAACCGCCGCCGTACCTTGAATATCATCGTTGAAACAGCAGAGTTCGTCACGATAACGGTTGAGCAGCGGGGTAGCATTTTTCTGAGCGAAGTCTTCAAACTGCAATAGCACATTTGGCCAGCGGCGTTTCACGGCCTGAATGAACTCGTCAACGAAGGCATAATATTCATCACCGGAAATGCGTGGGTGACGCCATCCCATATACAGAGGATCGTTCAAGCGCTGTGGGTTATTGGTGCCCACATCTAACACGACCGGCAGCGTATAGGCAGGGCTGATGCCGCCACACGCGGTATACAGTGACAATTTACCGATGGGGATCCCCATGCCGCCGATGCCCTGATCGCCTAGCCCAAGGATACGTTCACCGTCGGTTACAACGATAACTTTTACGTTTTGTTTGGTGGCGTTTTGCAACATATCGTCGATGCGGTCGCGGTTCGGATAGGAAATGAATAGACCACGGGCGCGACGGTAAATATCAGAGAAATGCTCGCAGGCTTCGCCTACCGTCGGGGTGTAAATGATTGGCATCATTTCACTCAGATGGGCATCAAGCATGCGATAGAACAGGGTTTCGTTGGTATCTTGGATATTACGTAGGTAGATATGTTTATCGTTATCGGTTTTGAAATCCAGATACTGGCGATAGGCGCGCTCGGTTTGTTCTTCAATCGTTTCGACGGCTTCAGGCAGCAGGCCGTGTAGGTTGAAGTTGCTGCGTTCTTCTTCGCTAAAGGCGCTGCCTTTATTCAGCAGGGGGAATTCCAGCAGGATCGGGCCTGCGTAGGGGATGTACAACGGACGTTTACTTTCGTATTCCAGTTCCATGGGTAGCACTCTTTATGTCGGGCGGTATATTTTTATCAGATATTTTAATGCGTCATCCCAGCGATCCTAAGAGATACTAATAAGTTGTTCAATGCTTGTTATAGAAAGATGACATTTAGCAGGGAAAGTGCGAGCTAAGTAACACTTTTTTACAGGATTTGGCGAGGAACGGGAACGCAGGGCCGAATGACCCTGCGTTAAAAACAGCTTAAATCTGAACCTGTTCGACTTGAGTACAACCTAATGCATGAAGCGTTGCTTGGGTTGCATCCCATTGAGAGAACACGGCGTCTTCGGTTTCAACCAATACCGCACGGCGAGTACGCAGCACGTCTTTACCTGAAACGTTCATCAGAATCAGCGCGGCCTGTAACGGCGGCAAGCTTGGGTTAAAGGCCGCATTTTCAGCATAGCGTCCGCTATAAACGGTACCGTCCTCGGCTTCCAGCGCTACGCCGCTATAGGCATGGCTATAAGGCGCATGGCTGCGGTTGGCTGCGTCTAACGCCGCTAAGGTTAGTTCGTCCGCATTAGCCAAACTGAGGTTATGGTTTTCTTCATCCATTAGCAGGGTTTTGATGTCAAGATCGCGCGGTCCAAAAGCGTCTGGCAGGTAATCACCCAGCGTAGCAGCCTGGCGTCCTGGCAAGTTAATCGCCAGTTTGGTGCCGGTATTCAGCTCATTCATAAACTGACGGCAGTGACCACAAGGGGTGTAGTTAACCGTGATGGAGGCGAGTGCTTTTTCGCCGCGCAGCCATGCGTGCGTCACCGCGCACTGTTCTGCGTGAATGGTTTGCTGCATCGGTGCGCCCAGAAACTCCATATTGGCACCGAAATACAGGTTGCCGCTAACACCGCGAGCAACGGCGCCGACGTAAAATTTGGAGATTGGTGCCAGTGAGCATGCTGCGGCCATTGGAAGCAGGGCAAATACTAATTCGCTGTCGCTCATGCCGGTAGCCTGTTTCAGACTTTCAACCTGAGAAGCGGTAATCACCGCGCGGAAATCAGCATCATTGATAATCGGTGAGAGCGCCGCCTGCAAAGCGGCTGGCAGTTGGCTGAATGCCGCGTCGTATCGTGCGTGCATGGGGGAGCCTCTTAGTTAGTTACGGGAGAGTATTCTAGGCAACCGATTGGCATTATTATGTGATTATTATCACTATTTTGATGTAATTAATGTAACGAATGAAAGAAGTGTGAGATGTATCGCGGGTTTTTGTGAGTTTTGTTTCTTTTTTGCCTCCCCATGTAGGGGAGGCAACAGTGATATTAGCTAAATAAGTGCAACAGTACAGGGAAGAGGAATGGCGCTAGCAACGAAGTAATAATCCCGCAGATAACCAGAGCCAGCGAGCTGAATGCGCCTTCCTGAAAATCCATCTCGGCGCAGCGTGCGGTGCCAAGGGCATGCGAAGCGGTACCCATCGCCAAACCGCGTGAGGCTTTGGTGGTGATTTTCATCAGGTTCAACAGAGTATGGCCAAATACAGCCCCCAGAATCCCAACGAAAATAACGCATACCGCACTGATTGCAGGAATACCACCAATCGACTGTGCAACGGCCATTGCAATTGGCGTGGTCACTGATTTCGGCATCACCGAGGCTGCGATTTCTGGCGATGCACCCATCCACAGAGCAATCGCTGTGCCTGAAATCATGGCGGTAGCGCTGCCGATAAAACAGATAGTGATGATGGATTTCCAGCGTGCGCGGATCTGGTGGATCTGCTCATACAGTGGGAATGCCAATGCCACCACGGCAGGCTGTAGCAAACTGTTCAGCGTTGAGCTGCCTGCAAAATAATGCTCATAAGGAATTTTGAGCAGCAATAGCAATGGAATAATAATTACCATTGATACAAGCAACGGATTCAATAACGGCATGTTTAGCTTTTGGGCAATACGGCGCGCCCCAAAAAAGACTAACAGCGTGAGTGGTAACGACCACCAAATATAAGCCATTATTTTTTCTCCTCGCTGCCGTCGGTAGCCTCACCGATGATACGTTCGCGATGCACCATATGAGAGCTATAAGCAACGACAACCATAATAATCAAAGTACTGATTAGGCATGATACGACGATAGGCCCAAACTGTTTGGTCAATACGTCGTAGTACTGCATCACGCCAACGCCGATAGGGACAAACAACAGCGCCATGTAACGAATGAGAATATTACAACCGGGTTTTACCCATTTTGCCGGCATGATTTGTGATGCCAGCAGGGCAAATAAGATCAGCATGCCAATAATGCTACCTGGAATTGTGATTGGCAGCAGCGTTGAGATGGCATTCCCTGCAAACAAACACAGGTAAATTAATATGAAAGCTCTCAAATACTGCCAGCAAACTGAAAATGCTTTTGACATCAGTGAATACCTAAGAAAGAAAACGCATTCATCATACAATTAAAATCAGAAATGTGCTACCGATCACATCATGAAAACAAGTTATCGCAATTATGCCGTTTGTGAAGGTTTTCAGTTAGGAGCTCATTAGGTAGGAGCCCGTATCAGATGAGATCTTCGGAAGCGTGGTTAGATGCGCCCGACAGTCTATAGCCGTACCAGAAAAATACTAGACCAAAAAGTGATATAGCGACCAGTACGTAGAAAAGCGTAGTCGGCGGGGTGAAAGAGAGCAAAAAACCGCACAGTATGGGGTTCACTGCACCGCCTAAATTAGCCAAGTTTTGCACCCCGTAGTAACTGCCTTTCAAATGCGCTGGCGCAATAAAATCAATAAACAGGTATTCAACCGGTATCACGATGACTTCACCGAGGGTGAAGATTGCCATGGCGACCATCCAGATAGGAATGGAGCGTTCAGCTAATGCAAACCCGATGAGGCCTAGACAGAAAAAGAGGGTGCCAAGTATTAGCCAGCGCAAAAGATTTTCTTTATTCATGTTGCGGCTGAGCAAATACTGCAAGCCGATGACGACGGTTGCGTTTACCGTCATCACTGAGCCAATCACCTGATAAGCAAACTGCGCGTTGCTGACGGTGATTAAATACTGGGATAAGTAGCCGGTGAATTGCCCTGCAACCACTGCGCCCATGGTGCTGCCGAGCGTAAAAAAGATTAGCCGGCGGTCGTGGCTTAAGACTTTAAAGGTGGCACGAAAAGTAAGTCGCTGCTCGGTAAATACCGCATCACCGTTCGCTGGCGGAAGCCCGTAGCTGTCTAGGCGCAGCCAAAGGGTGAGTCCAACGAGAAAGGCCAGCAGGCCAGAGAGAAAAAACGGTAGCATGGGATAGAACGACGCCGCGAAAACGCCGAGCGCAGGGCCTGCGGCCCAGCCAACATTCACTAACGTATAATTCATCGAAAAGCCGCGAATGCGCTCACTCACCGGTAACCATTCGGCAAAGCAGGCTTTAATGGCAATGCTAAAAATAGAATAAGCGGCGTGCAATAGCGCCAACACGGGCACCATCCAGAGCACGTCGTTAAGCCATGGCATAATGCAAAACGTTAGAGTAAATAGAGCAATGCTGATAATCATTAATCGATGTTTATCAAATTTATCAACCAGATAGCCACCGTAAAAGCTTGCAATAATGCCTAGCGCCAGGCTAACACCTAAGACCAGCCCCACACTCTCAGGCTCAAGATGAAAGTGCTCGGTCATATAGATAGTAATAAAAGGCAGTGTAATGGCGCGCCCTATGGTTAATATGAGTGACGACATCAACAGTAGGGTAATTAGTGGTGGGAATCCTTTCAGCCTCATATATTGATGTCTTACTCTATGTAGTTGACGCATGGTAAAGGAAATGAACGATAACTACTGATTGTATTAGAAAAAACAGAGTCGGGTAGTCTAAACAATAAATTCAGCAAGTTATTTATAATTAATGACTCGTTTAGCGATCAATGACTGCCATAAACCAGAAATCGTAAAGAAAATACTGAAGGGAAAAATAAGCGTTTGTAAGAAATTCAATGGCAATCCATTACCATTGTTTTCTATGTGGCTTATGGGTGCTCGGCAACGAGTCTAGCTTGTTCAGACCATGCATCGAGCTGCTTTCTATAGATAAACTTTATGGATGGAAACGGCTCTAATGGGCTATTTACCGCGATGTAAACCAAACATGGGTAGCTTTCTGGCTGTGATTTATTAGCAAAATCAAGTAATTCACTTTCATCGACTAAAGGTTCTGAGTTAGCGTCAAAATCATAAAAAAAAGAGCCAATAATCCATTTGTAATATTCATCATAATTATATATTAACTGCATAATATTCCTCTCTTTTAAGTATATAAATGCAGTTTTATATTTTGTTTTTTTAAGCGCTTAAATGCCAGCGCTATTTTCATTATTTACATTTTAATAGTGTCAGGTTGTAATAAAAACGTTTAAATTAACAAATGAAATGAAGGTTAAAGAAAACTGTGAGGGAAATAGTTTAGACGTTTTAGGGGCGGTATTAATGATGATGAAATATGTTTAATGGGGAAATACAAGAGCCTATAAGACTCTTGTATTTGTGTGGGTAACGAAATAATTACACGCCTAAGCGATCGCGGATTGTATAATAGGCGGCGCCGATGGCGGTGAATGGAATTTGTAAATTTCGTCCGCCAAAGAAGGGAAGGTGAGGAAGTTTAGCAAAGGCATCAAAGCGCTCAGCGTCACCACGTAGTACCTCTGAAATCAGCTTCCCAGCCAGATGGGTACAGGTCACGCCATGTCCACTGTAGCCTTGCATGTAGTAAATGTTATTCTCCAGTCGACCAAACTGCGGCATGCGCGATAGGGTCAGCAAGAAATTGCCTGTCCAGCGATAATCAATTTTCACACCTTTCAATTGTGGGAAAGTTTTCAGCAGTTTTGGCACGATGAGATTATCAATGTCGTCAGGGTCACGTGCACCGTAAACTACGCCGCCGCCATACAATAAACGGTTATCACCGGTGACACGGTAGTAGTCTAAAAGATAGTTACAATCTTCCACGCAGTAGTCTTTCGGAATTAATGAGGCTGCCACGTCGGCTTGCAAAGGCTCAGTGGTCACGATTTGAGTGCCACACGGCATGCTACGGCGCGCTAATTCCGGTTCAACTTTATTTCCCAGATAGGCGTTCCCCGCCACAATGACGTATTTCGCCTGTACTTGACCTTTTTCAGTGATCACCGTGGCCGGCGTGCCATGCTTAATTTTGACGACCGGAGATTGCTCGAAGATGCGTCCACCTTGCATGCGGATCGCTTCTGCTTCACCCAGCGCTAAATTGAGAGGGTGAATATGACCACCGCTGTGATCCAACAATCCCCCTACGTAGCGATCGGAGGCGATCTCTTCACGTACGCGGTCTGAATCTAAAAGCTCAAGCTGGGTATTGCCATAGCGTTCCCAGTGGGCTTTTTGTTCGATGAGCGTGTGGTATTGCTTGTTGTTGAGCGCAGCGAAAATGCCGCCGGGCTTGTAATCACAGTCGATGGCGTAGCGTTTGATACGCTGGCGAATAATTTCTGCACCCTCAAACATCATGCTGCCCAGCATTTTGGCGGTGTCCATGCCGTAGCGCTGTTCAATGACGTCAATATCGCGGCTGTAGGAGTTGACCAACTGGCCACCGTTACGTCCACTGGCACCAAAGCCAATACGAGCTGATTCTAATAAAACAACGTCATAGCCCGCTTCAACGAGATGTAGCGCGGAAGAAAGGCCGGTATAACCACCGCCGACGATACACACGTCGCATTGAACAGATTCGGTCAGCTGCGGATAAGGCGCGTGTGGATTCGCGCTGGCGGCATAATAGCTATTTACATGTTCAGTCATGATATTTACTCCAGCGAGATCCAGATAGTTTTCAATTCGGTGAATTTTTCTAGGGCGTGCAGTGATTTATCGCGCCCGTTGCCGCTCTGCTTATAGCCACCAAATGGCACGGTCATATCGCCATCGTTGTAGTTATTAACGAATACCGAACCCGCTTTCAGGCGGCGCGACATACGATGAGCTTTAGACAAATCACGAGTCCAGATAGCTGCACCTAGGCCATAATCACTGTCGTTTGCCAACGTGAGCGCTTCCTGTTCGGTGGTGAACGTGGTGACAGCAAGCACTGGGCCAAAGATCTCTTCACGTGCAATGCGCATTGAGCTGCGAACTTCGGTAAAAATGGTGGGGCCGAGGTAGCTGCCATGCTCACCCTGTGGGTGATCGCGGCCATCGAGATACAGATTCGCGCCTTCAGCCAGTCCTACCGCAATATATTCATTCACCTTTTCGCAGTGATCGGCATCAATCAGCGTGCCCATCACGGTGTCAGGATCGAGTGGATTACCCGGTCTGAAGGCCTGAGCCTGCTCGCGCAAAATAGAGAGGAACTCGTCTTTGATACTTTCTTCCACCAGCAAACGCGTGCCTGCGATGCACACTTGGCCTTGGTTATAGAAAATTCCCGCCGCCGCATTGGCCGCTGCTTTTTGCAGATCGGGGCAGTCGGCAAAAACAATATTGGCGCTTTTGCCGCCGGCTTCGAGCCAGACGCGTTTCATATTGGAATCACCCGCGTCTTTTAAAAGTTGTTTGGCGGTTCGTGTGGAGCCGGTAAACGTGAGAACATCGACGTCAGGATGGCGGGAGAGAGCTTGTCCGGCTCCTTGGCCAAAACCTGAGATCACGCTGAGTACGCCATCGGGCAAACCGGCCTCTTTAGCTAAACCAGCGACCCGTAGGGCGGTCAGCGGTGACTTCTCAGACGGTTTTAAAATAACGCTGTTACCCGCGGCTAAGGCTGGCCCGAGTTTCCAGCAGGCTAACAGCAGAGGGAAGTTCCAAGGAACGATGGCGGCGACAACCCCAACGGGTTCACGTTCGATTAACGCAAGGGCGTCTTGAGCCGTTGGGGCAATTTCGCCATACACTTTATCAATGGCTTCGGCGTACCAACGCAGAGAGCGAATGGCGCCGGGAATATCATCACGTAGGCTGTGGCGAATAGGCTTGCCGGTATCCAGTGTTTCCAGCAGCGCCAGCTCCTCGTGATGCTGTTCCATTAAATCAGCCAGCTTCATCAGCGTTGCTTTGCGTTTTGAAGGAGGGGAGCGTGACCAATCCCCACGCTCAAAAACTTCACGCGCTGCGCTAACGGCCTGATTCACATCGTGCTCATCTCCCTGAGCGACGCGAACCAGCTCACGCTGACCCGCCGGATCTTCCACGGCAAACTGTGCGCCATCGGCGGCCTGCTGATAACGGCCATTAATAAACAGTCGGTTCTCAATCTCTAGGGCGCGAGCCCGTTGCTGCCAGTACTGCAAATCGTGAAAGTCCATGCGTTCCCCTTAATTCCCTTCGACATGGCATTGCAGGGCATGAACGGCAATGCCAACGGCGTCGGGTTTTATCTATATCTCGACATAGGCGTCAGAATGTTGTGGGTGTATGGGCGCTGATAATTCGACATATACGCGCCGACGTATTGCTGAAGCTATGAGGAATGCCGGTGTTAATGGCATAACTTTGTCCGGCTTCTAGGTGATAAATCTGACCGTTGACCGTCAGCATCACTTCCCCTTCCAACAAGGTGCCTATCTCTTCACCCTGATGTTTTATGCGTTCACCGGTTGTGGTGCCGGGTTCATAAGTTTCAATCATCATGGCCAGCGTGCGGTTTGGGTTACCGTTATGAATGAGCTTCATGGAAACCCCTTGGCTGCCAATTTCGATCAAGTCTTCGGCGTTAATCACAACCTGTGGTTCATCTGGTTTTTCCTGTTCGGCAAAAAACTCCGACAGTGACAACCCATAGACCTTGAGCAGTTTTTGCAAGGTGCTAATGGCTGGGCTGACTTTATCTTGTTCGATGGTGCTAATAGCACTGTGCGTTAATCCAGACAGTTCAGCTGCCCTGCGCTGCGACAATCCCAATTGTTGACGGATATGTGACAGGCGTTTTCCTGGCGCCAAGCTGACATCGCTCATATGCATATTTCCTTATTGATAGTTCTTATCAGGCTGGCTGTTTTTTTCAGCACTGGCTTTCTGACAAGCGGTGATAAAACCTTCAAACAACAAGCGGGATAGGGCGTATTCATCGCTATTCCATTCAGGATGCCACTGCACGCCCAAGGCGAATGGGTGATCGTGAACGCTAACCGCTTCCACTAAACCATCGGATGCCTTGGCTTCGATGCGCAGTCGTGGCCCCAGCGTTTTGGCACCTTGACCATGCAATGAGTTAACCCAGAACTTGTTGCAACCCGGTACTAATTGTGAAAGCAAACCCCCTGCCTGTACCAGCACTTCATGAGAGGGGGCATATTGTTGCTCCAGCGGAAGTTCTGGATCTTCGCGATGTTCCAGTAACTCCGGCTGTTCATAGAGGCGGCGATAGAGCGTGCCACCGGTTGCCACCACCATTTCCTGTAACCCACGGCAGATGGCGAAAAGGGGAATGCGCCTTTCGAGTGCGAGGCTAATCAGCGCCATACTCAAACTATCACGCCCAGGATCGGCGTCAGGCTCATCGCCGTTTTCACCATATAGGTGCGGCTGCACATTGCTTGGGCTGCCCGGCAGCATAATGCCGTCCAGATGGGGGAGAAGCGATTCCAACAGTTCAGGTTCAGACAGCGCATGTGGCAAGGCCACCGGAAGTCCGCCCGCATTCAATACGGCATTTAGGTACTTTTCTTGCAAGGTCTGCGTTAGGTGCCCGTGCACCCTGTTCCTACACATGACAACGCCAATCACCGGCCTGTTAAATATATTGCCCATACCACCCTCTCCGCTTGGTCTAAATTATGAACACATTGCTTCCATACAGCGCTTTTCCGTTCAATATTTTCTCAATCTAGCAGTGGTAAGCGTAATATTCAAACTAATTGCAACACTTGCGAAACATTTTGTTTGCATCTACATTTCAATTGTGGACATTATATCGAGCAGTCCAAACGGTCAGATCCACGGTCTTCAATCAATGGCGGGTGAATCATGCAAACCAATATCGTAGAAGTTGAAAACTTTGTTCAGCACAGTGAAGAGAGACGAAGTAGCGCGTTCCAACGCGAAGTAAAAAATTACTTGGAACGCTATCCCTCCACGCAGCACGTCGATGTACTCCTTACCGACCTTAATGGTTGCTTCCGTGGAAAGCGCATTCCTGTTGCTGGGCTGAAAAAGCTTGAGAAAGGCTGCTATTTCCCCGCGTCGGTGTTTGCGATGGATATTTTGGGCAACGTGGTTGAAGAGGCCGGATTAGGCCAAGAGCTCGGAGAGCCCGATCGTACCTGTATTCCGGTACTGGGATCGTTAACGCCATCGGCGGCTGACCCAGAATTTATCGGTCAGGTTCTTCTGACCATGCTGGATGAAGATGGTACTCCCTTTGACGTTGAGCCACGTAACGTACTGAATAATGTCTGGCAGCAACTACGCCAGCGCGGATTATTCCCCGTGGTAGCGGTAGAGCTGGAGTTCTATCTCATCGATCGACAACGCGACGCCGAAGGATATCTTCAGCCTCCCTGTGCCCCCGGCACTCAGGAGCGAAATACCCAAAGTCAGGTCTATTCAGTCGATAACCTGAATCATTTTGCCGATGTGTTAAGCGATATTGATGAACTGGCTAAATTACAACAAATCCCAGCCGATGGTGCGGTAGCCGAAGCGTCTCCAGGACAGTTCGAAGTTAACCTGAACCACACCGATAACGTCTTACTGGCCTGCGACCACGCGCTTTCGTTAAAGAGACTAGTACGCATGGTGGCTGAGAATCACGACATGCACGCCACCTTTATGGCGAAGCCTTATGAAGAGTATGCGGGCAGCGGTATGCATATCCATATCAGTATGCTCGACAGTAAAGGCCAAAACGTTTTTGCTGATGATGATGGTGAAGACTCGGCATTATTGAAGAAAGCACTCGCGGGTATGATGGAGCTGATGCCCGCATCTATGGCGTTGTTAGCGCCGAACGTCAATGCGTTCCGCCGCTTCCAGCCGGGCATGTATGTGCCGACTCAGGCATCTTGGGGCCACAATAACCGCACCGTTGCATTACGCATTCCATGTGGTGACCGCGACAGCCACCGTGTTGAATATCGTGTTGCTGGCGCTGATGCCAACCCGTATCTGGTGATGGCAACGGTGCTTGCGGGCATTCTGCACGGTTTAGACAACACGCTTACGCTGGCAGAACCTATCACCGGTAACGGCATTGAGCAGGACGGTCTGCCATTCCCAATCCGCCAAAGCGATGCTCTGTATGAATTTGAAGAACAGCAAGCGCTGCGCTCGCTGCTCGGAGAGCGTTTCAGCCATGTTTACCACGCCTGTAAAACCGATGAACTTATTCAGTTTGAACGTATGGTGACTGACACTGAAATCGACTGGATGTTGAAGAACGCCTAATACCCTTTATCTTTCAAATTGAAAGGTACTGCAAGACCCCCTCCCAACCTCCCCCTTGTCAGGGGGAGGGGCTGAAAATGCGCATTTTTGCAGAAACAGCGTGTTTACACGGAGTGCTCCCTCCCCTGATAAGGGGAGGGTTGGGGTGGGGTTCGAAATTTGAAATTCAAATTCAATTACGGAGTACATCATGTCTGAGAATCAAAATCTGTCCGGGAATGCCTCTAATCAGTCATGGCAGAAGCGCCGTGAAGAGGCTGTGGCGGGCGGAGTGTCAACATTACTGCCAGCGTTCATTCATAAAGCGCGCAATGCAGAGCTGTGGGACATTGAAGGCAATCGTTATATTGACTTTGCCGCAGGGATTGCCGTGCTGAATACCGGCCATAACCACCCAAAAGTAATCGCTGCCGTTCAAGAACAGCTGACGCGCTTCACACACCCATGCTTCCAAGTCACACCTTATCCAGAATATGTTGAGCTGGCTGAGCGTTTGAATGCGTTGGTGCCGATTAAAGAAGCCACGCAAACGCTGCTGCTAACCACGGGTGCTGAAGCGGTTGAAAACGCCGTGAAAGTAGCGCGTATCGCCACCGGGCGCAGTGGAGTGATTGCGTTCCGCGGTGGTTTCCACGGACGTACTTTAATGGGGATGGCGCTGACCGGAAAAGTTGCTCCGTATAAACAGGGGTACGGCCCGTTCCCATCCGGCATTTATCATGCGCCATATCCGTCTTCCTACTTGGGCATCACGGAGCAGCACGCGTTAGATGCGCTTGATTCCATTTTTGCAGCGGACATTGCGCCGAGCGAAGTCGCCGCAATCATTATTGAACCGGTACAAGGCGAAGGTGGTTTTTATGCCGCTCCTGCTGGTTTCTTGAAATCGTTACGTGAAATTTGCGACCAGCACGGCATTGTTTTCATTGCGGATGAAATCCAGAGCGGCTTCTGCCGTACGGGTAAAACCTTTGCTATCGAACATACCGGCGTTGAACCCGATCTGATCACCATGGCGAAAAGCTTGGCGGGCGGTTTCCCGCTGTCTGCGCTGGTGGGTAAAAAACGCCTGATGGAAAAAGCGTTGCCGGGCGGTTTAGGCGGCACTTACGCAGGTTCTCCGGTGGCTATCGCCGCGGCGCTGGCAGTCACAGATTTGATTAAAGAAGAACAACTGAACCAAAAAGCGCAGCAGGTTGGCGAACAGATTACGACCGAGTTACATGCGTTGGCAGAACGCTTTGATTGTATCGGTGATATTCGTGCCGTTGGCGCGATGGTGGCGATGGAGCTGGTGGAAAACCGCGACGCCACTAAACCCAATAAGGCGATAACTTCTGCGTTGGTGAAAGAGTCCGGTAAGCAAGGGCTGATTCTGCTCTCCTGCGGCGTGCGTGGTAATGTCATTCGATTCTTAGCACCGTTAACGGCTGAAAAAGAAGTTATAAAAGAAGGTATGGAAAAGTTGGCTTCAGCACTTTCTGTTGTGGCAAAAACAGTGCAAAATGCATGACATAAAGATAACCGGTAGTTTACTGCCGGTTATCTTTTTTTTATCACTATGGCGTAATGACTTTGGGTCTGCGCACGTGAACAAACGATGAGCCTGTCCATGCTTGCACGGCACAGGCTCCAAATACAGAGCGCGGTCGGAAGATTCGCGCAATAGCCAGAGCAAAAGTAGTTCTCGCGGCTGTTTTCCACTACCGGACCACGGAGCGTTCAGGCGGTAGCGGTTTACTATGATGACGTATCGGGATACGTCTAGAGGATATAACGATGGTGCATGTTTATGTTTATCCGCCGCGCTTGGGCGAACGCCTGAGCCGCAGCGAATACGGGCCAGCTCACTGTTTTATTGGCGCTTTGCTAAATGAACAAACCTATATCTGTAGCCGATTATCCCGCCGCCTAATACGACGTTTCCCCGCGGCCTCTCTGAATGACGTTAATTTGTTACCAGCAGAGGACAAAGGGGGAAACCGTCATGGCGATTAGCACTCCTCCTGTTGGTCAGGCTGCCGCGCATGAAGCGGGCAAGCCCCAATTACGCAAATCATTAAAGCTTTGGCAGATTGTCATGATGGGCTTGGCTTATCTGACGCCGATGACCGTGTTTGATACCTTTGGCATTGTGTCGGGTATCAGCAATGGTCATGTGCCAATGTCGTATCTTTTTGCTTTGGCCGGCGTGTTATTTACGGCGATAAGCTATGGCAAACTGGTGCGCCAGTTCCCGACCGCGGGTTCGGCCTATACCTATGCACAAAAAGCGATTAACCCGCATGTCGGCTTTTTGGTGGGGTGGTCATCGTTGCTGGACTATCTTTTCCTGCCGATGATTAACGTGCTGTTGGCGAAAATCTATCTCACGGCGATGTTCCCAGAGGTTCCCCAGTGGATTTGGGTGGTCGGTTTTGTGGCGATCATGACCGCGGCGAACTTGAAAAGCGTGAGTTTGGTAGCCAATTTCAATACCGTTTTTGTTTTGGTGCAGATCTCAATCATCGTGGTGTTTATCTTTTTAGTTGTGCAAGGTCTGCATAAAGGCGAGGGGGTTGGCAAGGTATGGAGCCTTCAACCATTCGTTAGCGAGAATGCGCATTTGCTGCCGATTATCACTGGCGCTACCATCGTGTGCTTCTCATTCCTAGGTTTTGATGCGGTAACGACGCTGTCTGAAGAAACCAAAGATGCAGCGAAAACGATCCCAAGGGCGATATTTCTCACCGCGCTGTACGGTGGCATTATCTTTATCTCGGTATCGTTCTTTATTCAGCTGTTTTTCCCTGATATCTCAAGGTTTAAACAGCCGGATGAGGCGCTGCCAGAAATAGCTCTTTACGTGGGTGGAAAACTGTTCCAATCGATCTTCCTGTGTACCACGTTTGTGAATACGCTGGCCTCGGGTTTGGCATCGCACGCGAGTGTTTCGCGCTTGCTGTATGTCATGGGGCGCGACAACGTGTTCCCTGAAAAGATCTTTGGCTACGTGCATCCAAAATGGCGTACGCCAGCGCTGAATGTGGTGATGGTGGGGATGGTTGCTCTGTCAGCTATCTCGTTTGATCTGGTGACGGCGACCGCGCTGATAAACTTTGGTGCGCTGGTGGCGTTCACGTTTGTGAATATCTCGGTGATTAGCCACTTCTATGTGCGTGAAGGGCGTAATAAAACCTGGAAGGATCGTTTCCACTTCCTTATTTTGCCGATGATTGGTGCACTAACGGTTGCCGTGCTGTGGCTGAATCTGGAGAAAAGCTCGCTAACCATGGGGCTGATTTGGGCCGCACTGGGATTTGGCTATCTGGTGTTCCTCACCCGCCGCTTCCGTAAACCACCGCCGCAGTTTGAAAGCCAACCGCAGGCGGAATAAAGATCTAAATAGTTATGTCGGGGAGCGAAAGCTCCCCGAATTTTTTGCGAAGCTCTTTCCAATCCTCTGCTTATGCTCTGACATCTCTTTATCGCCATGCTAGTTTTCCCCCCTCAATAAAAAGGTCATTTAAGCAGCAAAATAACATGGAGTTTTATACCTAAATGGATATAATTGAACGAATGGTAAGGCTTTATCGCAGACCTATTTTTTGGATTTCGGGGTGTAAAAAAGATCTACAGCAATTGCCGGATCAGGTGAAAGATACGATGGGTTATGCATTGTATCTTGCTCAAATCGGACGGAAGCACCCACAGGCAAAGCCATTAAAGGGGTTTCATGACGCGGGGGTATTAGAGATTGTCGATGATGATGGATGTGGAACGTATCGCGCTGTTTACTGCATTCAATTCAAGCACGCAGTTTATGTGTTGCATGCGTTTCAAAAGAAGTCATCTTCTGGGATTTCGACACCGCAGACCGATATGGAAAAGGTCAAAGAACGTTTAAAAGCGGCTCAACAACATGCAAAGGAAAATCACTATGAAAAATAACCTCGAGATCGAAGCCGGTGGCGATAGCGTCTATGAAGATCTTCAGTATGCTAACGCCGAAGAGATGCAGGTAAAGGCACAGTTGGCGGCCATTATTGCTGAGCTGCTACAGGAACGAGGCCTTTCTCAAACCGAAGCCGCTGTGATGCTTGGGATGACTCAGCCAAAACTGTCTAATTTACTGCGTGGGCAGTTTCGCGGCATTAGCGAATTTAAAATGTTGTCATGCCTGATGTGTTTGGGCGGCCAAATTAACATTCAGGTTAAAAAACCGCGCCTTAAAACAACCCGTGGGCACTTAACCGTATCAGTGAGTTAAGTGACTTAATGCCCCGGATGGTTTCTTTTGCCGCGCACCATATCGGTAGCTAAATGGCGATAGCGCCAGTGCTGCTGGAATAATTCGTAGACGCAAAACGCCAACCCGAGCCAGATGAGAGAGAAGCTAATCATTTTCGGCATATTGATCGGCTCGCCGAAGGCGAGCACCGCCAGTAAGAATTGAAGAGACGGCTCAACATACTGTGCAAGGCCAATTACCGTCAGCGAAGTGCGTTTAATCGCTGCGGCAAACAGCAGCAGAGGTGCGAAGGTGACCGGTGCAGTTAGGGCATACAGGATATAGGTTTTTGTGCCGGAGCCCGCCAGAATACTGCCGCCGGTGGCATGCAGCCAAAAGGTAATCGCAATCGCTAGCGGCAGCATCCACAGTGTTTCTAACGTTAATGCGGTCATGATGTCGTAGCGAATAAATTTACGCACTAACCCATAGAATGCAAACGTGCTGCCCATTGCCAAAGCGAGAAGTGGAACGTGGCCTAACAAAATGACCTGATAGACCAAACCCGTGATGGCGAGCACCACGGCGATGCGCTGAAAGCGGCTGAGTTTGTCGTGGAGAAAAATAACGCCTAACGCGATAGAAAACAGTGGATTGGTGAAATAGCCAAGGCTGGCATCAAGCACCAGATTATGGGTGAGCGCATAGATAAACGTTGTCCATGAGACGCTCATGATCAGGCCGCCTAATAGGCAGCAGAACAGAGAGCGTTTATCTTGCCAAACCTGCTGCCACGTCGTTCGGTTTTTAAATAACAGACGTAGCAGAAGCAGCAGAGGAATAGACCAAAACAGGCGTTGCGCCAGCAACTCAAGCACGTTGGCATCTGGCAGCATTTTATAAAAAAGCGGTGTAATGCCCCACAAAATAAACGCGAGAACGGCCAAGACTGGCCCGTTTTTCAGCCACATATTTACGACCTGTTTTGTATGAAATCTATACCGCCATACTTCAAACTGCATTTTGTTGGTCGCGCTTACTCACCCTAAGCACTGGCTGGCTCGCCTCAATGCAACCCGAATTATTTTGGGTATGTATATTGTAAAATAAAGAAAATACGCCTTCGCTACCTACTTTAACCGTTGGTAAGAAAACCGAGGGTGATGTAGCTCACCCTCAATGATAAATCTTATGAATGTTAACCGACTAACTGCTTTGCATATTCATACAGTTCTTTAAGCTGGGCCAATTTCTCGGGATTTTCTTCATGGCGGTTATACAGCTCTTCCAATTGATGAATATAAGTTTGAACACGTTCAGGCGTTAGTGCTGCTTGGCGATGTAGCTGCCAGCGACGCTGTTCATCATCGGTAAGCGTAGCTGGGAAGTTACGTGCGCGATAGCGGAACAGCAAAGGTAAAACGCGTTTATCGTTAAACGTAAGGTCGAGGGCCGGAAGATTCTGCGGCAGGGTTTCTCTAATAATTTGCATTGCCGTTCGGTCTGCATCGCTAAAGAAGCCGTCATACAGCTGGGCGTCAACGTCTTCTGATGCTTTAAAAGGCTCGGCTTCGGCAAACACCGCCACTACTTTGTCTCGTAGCTCAGGATGGCTACGTAGCAGCTGTAAATTATCCATACAATGCTGACGATCGAGCCCTAATCGTTCGGCATTCTCGGGGCGTAGCGTCTGATCAGGTGCCAGCACTGGACACTTGTTGATATGCACAAGTTTGAGGGGAACAGGAGACGCTGTGCCAAGTTCGCTGCGGCGAGTATAGAGCCGCTCGCGCAGGGCATCGGTATCCAGATCCAATAGTGGAGACATATCTCCAGCCAGATCGCACATGATCACTGCATTTTTATTTTCAGGATGCCATGCCAGCGGCGCGACTAAGCTGGTGTTGCCACGCAGTGCGCCAAACATGCCAGAAATATGCACCAGTGGTTTCATGTTGGCGATATCAATCAGCGCTGAAACTTTGTGTTTATTTCTCAGTTGGAACAAGTAATCAAACAGCTTAGGCTGTGCTTGTTTAACCAATTTAGCCAGCGCGATGGTGGCGTAAACGTCGGCCATCGCGTCATGGGCATTTTCATGCTCGATACCGTTGGCTTTCGATAAATGCTCCAGTTTAAAACTTGGCAAACCTTCATCGTTTTCCGGCCAGTTGATCCCTTCTGGGCGCAATGCGTAGCAGGTGCGTAAAACATCGAGCAAATCCCAGCGTGAATTGCCGTTTTGCCAGCTGTATCCGTACGGATCATAAAAGTTACGATAAAAGATATTTCGGCTGACTTCATCATCAAAACGAATGTTGTTGTAGCCCATTATGCAGGTGCCGGGCACGCTGAACATCTGGTTTATGTGCCGTGCAAACTCGGCCTCGCTAACGCCACGCTCTAACGCAACCTGAGGTGTGATGCCTGTGATCATGACGGCTTCTGGCTGAGGAAGATAATCGTCGGCAGGGCGACAATAGATCACCAAAGGTTCTTCAATGATGTTGAAATCAGCGTCTGTCCGCACGCCAGCAAACTGGGCAGGGCGATCTAATGCCGGATGTTGACCAAAGGTTTCGTAGTCGTGGATGAGGAACGTGGGCGCGGCCTTGCTCAAAATAACATCTCTTATCAGAAAACAAAGTAGCGACTAGTGTAACCGCGAAATTGGTGAAACCCAAAGACTGGGACAAAACACGCGGAGAACATCGCATAATTATTTATCTGGTTTGGCTAAACGGCGTTTGTTGTTTAATTTTTTTTACGATATTGAGTACACTTAGCAAAGATAGGTATTTTCATGCGTTGTTATCCTTAAGGTATTCCCTGTGCGTCTCAATAGAGCAATTTCTCCCCTCGAACATGTGATTTACGGTCACTACAAAGCCATCCACGGTATCCGTATGGCGATTGCGTTTGTCATCACCTTCTTGGCGATTCGCTTATTGCACGTACCCGAAGCCACGTGGCCGCTGATCACGATGGTGGTGGTGATGGGGCCGATTTCGTTTTGGGGAAACGTGATTACCCGTGCGCTGCAACGTATTATGGGCACGGTTTTTGGTGCTGCATCGGGGTTGGTTGCGCTCTATCTTGAAGTCTTTTCCATGCCGTTGATGCTGGTGTGGTGTGCGGTCGTCATGTTTGTGTGCGGCGTGCTGGCATTAGGAAAACGGCCCTATATGGGGCTTTTGATCGGGATTACGCTGGCCGTGGTTTGTGGTGCGGGTCCCGGTGATATGAATACTGCCTTGTGGCGAAGCGGCGATGTGATTATTGGTTCGTTATTAGCCCTGCTTTTTACGTCGATATTCACCCAAAAAGCATTTGTCCACTGGCGGTTAATGATGAGCAAAGAGCTTAAAAACATGAGCAGTTTTTACAGCGCCCACATATCTCCAAACGTGTTAGAGCGGCCTCATTTAACCAATAAGCACCAGCAAATCCTGAATGAACTCGTTAAAATACGCACGCTGATTTCACCGTGTGTGCGAGAAACGCGCATCGATAAAGATGTATTTGATGCCATTCAGGTGATGAGTCGTAATTTGGTTTCCACGCTTGAGCTTTTAACGGATGCTTATTGGGCAACCCGTGAAAGCCATTTCATCATGCTGAATGCGATAAAACTGCGTGAATTTCAGAAACTGTCGGTTAATACGCTGAATGCACTTTCCAATGCACTGCTCAGTGGAAGCATCGAAGCGAATTTGAGCGATCTGCCTGAAATGGTTTCGGTGTCCGGCGAGCTTAAAGCTTTAATGGAAAATGCCAAAGCAGCTGAAAATATTGAAGCACCCATCTATGGTTATGTTTGGCTTAATATTGAACTGGCGAAACAGCTTGATGAGCTTAAAGACTTGATCGGTATGGTGTTAAGAAAGTAATTTTGATTATCCCCCCTGATAGGGGGGATAACTATACGTTATGGCGTAACGTTATGACTTATTTGCAGCCTGCTTCGCAGCATCGATCCAACCATCAAACGTGGCCTGATGCGCTTTAATCCAGCCGTTTACATGGCGCTCAATATCCGCTTCTGAGTTTTCACCCTGATGCATACGCAGGTTTTGCGCATTGACGTCAGCAATTGGCAATTTCATTTCAGCAAACAGTTTTGCCGCCGCTGGGTTTTTCTCGGCGAAGGTTTTGTTAGCTACGATCTGCATATTGTTAACAGGGAAACCGTAGTTAGCGCCGTTTGGCAGCTTGGTATCAACATCTTTCAGGCTGCCTGGTAAGGCTGAGAACGGCACCTGTAACCAAACAACATCACGTCCCGGTTTGAGAACGTCACTGACCCAATACGGCGTCCATGTGTAGTAAAACACCGGCTTGCCTTCTTTAAAGCGTGTCATGGTGTCGGCAATCAGCGCTGAATAGTTGCCTTGATTATGTTCAACCGTATCATTCAAACCATAGGCTTTGAGCTGATAGTTGATCGAAGCTTCACATCCCCAGCCTGGTGTACAACCGGCTAAATCGGCTTTGCCGTCGTTGTTGGTATCAAACAGCTTGGCAATTTTGGGATCTTTCAACTGCTCAATATTGGTGATGTGATACTGATCGGCGGTTTTCTTATCGATCAAATATCCCTGCGCCGCCCCTGTTACGTACTGGCCTTCACGGTAGAATTTTTTATCACCGCCGGCACCGTTGTACATATCAGAGTGAAGCTGATCCCAATTCACCGCGAGGAAGGTGGCATCACCGGCGGCAACGGAAGTGTATGCTACGTTGTAATCCACTTCTTTGGTTGGCTGAACGTCATAGCCTAGTTTTGCTAGCGCCTTGCTCACCAGTTGGGTCTGGAAAGTCTCTTCGGCAATACTGCTCTGAATTGGCTGTACAGACACGCCTTTGCCCGGCAATTCTGCTGCCTGAGTGGAGAAGGAGATGGAAAGCGTGCCGAACGCCAAAGCAGTGACGGCAAGCATAGAAGCGATGCGTTGTTGAGTTTGGTTATGTTGTTTTGTTTGTGATGTCATGAATATTCCTGTTTGTTTTATCCCTGATATTTTTGGCGTAGTGCCAGCTATGCAGGGTATAGATGGGAAATAGGGCTATCCGCGCTCTTCTCAGACGATGAAAAAAACCGAATAGAAGTTCGATATGCGCCTCCCCCTGCAAGAGGGAGGCTAAGAAGTGTTAACCGCGCTTAACAAAAATACGTGCGACAAAACCTATAGGGCCAGTCATGTACCAACCCTGCGTACCACGGCTGCGACGATCGCGGCCAACGGACTGGGTTAAACGGTCGAGAATAATCGCGAGAATTACGATACCAACCCCACCAATGGAGGCCAGACCCATATCGAGTCGGCCGATACCGCGTAGTACCATCTGGCCTAAACCACCCACGGCAATCATCGAGGCGATAACCACCATTGACAGCGCTAGCATCAGAGTCTGGTTAACACCAGCCATAATGGTGGGCATTGCCAGCGGTAGCTGCACTTTAAACAGCATCTGGCGCGGGCTTGAACCGAAGGACTCAGCGGCCTCTATCAAATCCGCCGGAACCTGCTGAATACCCAAGCTGGTTAAACGTACAATCGGCGGCAGCGCAAAGATAATGGTGACGACGACGCCCGGCACGTTACCGATACCAAACAGCATCACGATAGGCACCAAATAGACGAACGCTGGCGTGGTCTGCATGGCATCCAGCAACGGTCTAATCACACGGGCTGCGCCTTTACTGCGTGCCAGCCAAATCCCTAGAGGAAGGCCGATGAGCATGCAGAAAAATAGCGATGTCAGCACCAGTGCAAGCGTCACCATTGCCTGCGACCAAGCGCCAATCGCGCCGATGGCGATGAGGCCAATTAGGGTCGCGGCCCCCATGCCAAAACCGGCGCATTGCCATGCAATTAAGGCGAAGACCAAAATCGCGATAGGCGCGGGCATGCCCAGCAAGATGTTTTGAAATCCGCTGAGGACGAAGTCCACCGGCATGCGAATGCCTTGAAAAACAGGGCGGCCGTGACTGACCAGCCAATCGATACCATGCGTGACCCACGTATCGAAGGGCACCCAGGTATGATGGAACGGATCCATCAGATTAAAGTGTTCTGGCTCGGGCGCGGGAGCGCTGCTGAGCCAATCGCTGCCTTGAGCTGCATGGTTGCTTGCGGCATCAGTCGTGGCCGGTGATGAAGACCATGCGTCTGCGCCTTGCGATGCGGATGATGCGCTGGCGGCTGATTCTGCGGGTTCGGTTGCCCATGGATTACTCGTTGCGTCACTCATTGGCTAGGGCCCTCTTTGTCCAGTGCTTGTAGTAGCGTGCCTTTATTGATAATACCGATAAAAATACCGTCAGCGGATGTCACCGGAACACCACAAGGTGATTGGGCAACCTGCGAAATTAATTCGTTGAGCGAGGTATCTGCATCAACGGCTTCGGGAGCTGACAGCAGGGCAGAATCTAAAGACTGACCTTGAGAGAGCGCTTGTTTTAATGATTCTACTGAAACGATGCCAATATATTTTTGGCCTCGTTCTACCACATAACCATAATCATGATCTTCATCCTGCAATAATTTTAGTGCAGCACGAGGCCCGAATCCCGGTGTTTTTCGAATCAACGAAATATGTCTACGGCGAGCAATATCCTTTGCACTAAAGACTTGGCTAATATCAACGCCTTTGAAGAAAGTCTTAACGTAATCATTGGCCGGATTATTCAATATTTCTTCAGGCGTTCCAACCTGTATTACCTCACCACCTTGCATAATGGCGATGCGGTCACCAATACGCATTGCTTCATCTAAATCATGTGAAATAAATACAATGGTTCTTTGTTGTTGAGACTGAAGTCTAATTAACTCATCCTGCATTTCAGTACGAATTAAAGGGTCTAATGCTGAGAATGCTTCATCCATTAATAGAATATCAGGGTTAATTGCCATGGCGCGTGCTAAACCAACGCGCTGACGCATACCACCGGATAATTCATCGGGATAAGAGTTAGCGTGATTTTCTAATCCAACCTGACGTAAGGCATCGAGTGCTTTCTGATGGCGCTCAGCCTGAGGCATACCCGATAGCTCTAGCCCAAAGGCGGTGTTATCGAGCACATTCAAATGTGGCATAAGTGCAAATGATTGAAAAACCATGCTGATTTTACTACGACGAATATTACGCAGTTTCTCTTCTGAGACCTGTGCAATATCTTCGCCGTCAATCATGACTTGGCCACGGGTCGGTTTAATCAGACGATTGAGAAGGCGTACCATGGTGGACTTGCCGGAACCTGAGAGTCCCATGATGACAAATATCTCGCCTTCTTCAATGGCCAGACTGGCATTTTTAACGCCAACGGTCAGACCTGTTTTTTCAAATATTTGGTCTTTATGCAGACCTGATTCAATAAGTTTAAATGCACGGTCGGGATGTTCTCCGAATATTTTGTAAAGGTTCTTAATTTCTATTTTAATAGTCATGCAATAATAGAGTGTCCTATATATAATGAGAAATAGTTCACAGATTATTTAAATCAAATAATCCAAATATTATGAGCGAAATCGTTTAATACCCTAACATAATGAGATGATGAGACAACCCCTAAATTCAGATTAATGCCGTAATTGGGGTTTACATAAGCATAAATATTCGTTATGGTAAAATGCTGCTGCGCTTTCGACCTGATTTTAATATCCCTCGGTTTTTAAGTTATTTGTGCTGTTAGGGCCCTTCAACAAAGCGTAATTATTCTGCTGAATATTTATAATCAAAATCATATTATTTGTTAAGAATGCTCCTAATATTTCTTGGCTTTAATCTATTTATGTAAACATTATTATCAACTGCTATTCCACGTGCATGACAGAATATCAGGCTGATTTTTGATGGTGAATATGAGAAAATAGCCCTCTGTTTCTTTCTGTATCGAGTATCAATGGCGCTTTCTTCCGCAACTAAAAATCAAATTACTCAATGGTATAAAGCCCTTTCTGAGCATATCCCTGATTTTATCCCACGTCCTCAGCAGCGCACGATGATTGCGGAAGTCGCGAAAACGCTAGCCGGTGATGATGCTCGTCATTTGGCCATTGAAGCGCCAACGGGTGTCGGTAAAACGCTGTCGTATCTGATCCCAGGGATTGCGATTAGTCGCGATCAAGAGAAACCTCTGGTGGTGAGCACGGCCAACGTTGCTTTGCAGGATCAGATTTACAGCAAAGACCTCCCGCTGCTGCGCAAAATTATCCCCGATTTAAAGTTTACCGCGGCGTTTGGCCGTGGTCGCTATATCTGCCCGCGTAATCTGGCCGCGATGGCGAGCGCTGAAGGCATGCAGGGCGACCTTAAACTGTTTATTGAAGATGATTTACAGCCCAGCAGCGCCGAAGAAAAAGCGCTATGTCAAAAAATCAGCAAGCAGCTTAGCGGCTATCGTTGGGATGGTTTGCGCGATCACCTTGATGAGAATATAGATGATGCTCTGTGGGCGAAGCTAAGCACCGATCGCGCCAACTGCTTAGCGCGCAACTGCATGTATTTTCGCGAGTGTCCTTTCTTTATTGCTCGTCGAGAAATCGAGAGCGCTGACGTGGTGGTCGCAAACCATGCGTTAGTTATGGCTGCGTTAGAAAATGAGTCGGTTCTCCCTAATGCCAAAGATTTGCTGTTGGTGCTGGATGAAGGACATCATTTGCCTGATGTAGCGCGTGATGCGCTAGAAATCGATGGCGAGATTACGGCTATTTTTGTTAACGGCCAGGTGGAAGGGATCGCGCGACACATCGAGCAATGCGGTGCACAGTACAGCCCTAAAAATCGCCCGAAGCTGATGGATAGCGAGCGCTTAAAAGCCCATTGTGAAGAGATGCGGCAGTTAACCACAGATTTTGATCGTATGGCGACATCGCTACTTCCCGTGGGAAGCAGTGAGCCAAACTATCGTTTCGAGATGGGCGTATTGCCGGAGCCCATGGTCGATATTGCCGTTCGTTTATATAAATTGACGGACGGGCTGCGCGGTTTGGCTGAATTCATGATGAATGATTTGCAGGAAAAGACCGGCAGTCACGACATTATGCGATTGCACAAAGCCATTTTGCAGATGAGTCGTAGTTTCAGCTATTTAGAGGCGATGACGAAACTGTGGCGTTTGGCGGCAATGGAGAAAGCATCCAATGCACCGATTTCGAAATGGCTAACGCGTGACGTATTTGACAATGTGCAGCACATCTATATGCATTGCGTTGGGATCCGCGTCTGCGATCAGCTTGAGAAAATGCTGTGGCGAAAAATCCCACATGCCATCGTCACTTCGGCTACGCTACGGTCTTTGAATAGTTTTAACAGAATTAGCGAGCTCTCTGGTTTAAATGAAAAAGCGGGAGATCGTTTTGTCGCGCTGGATTCTCCGTTTAACCATCCAGAGCAAGGCTGTTTGGTGATCCCGCAAATGACGCTTGAACCTGCTATGGCACAGGAAGCGGAGCATTTACGCCAAATGGCACATTTTTTCCGTCATGAATGGGAAAGTGGCAAGCATACCGGCATGTTGGTGCTGTTTGCCAGCCAGAGAGCGATGCACACGTTCCTCAGCTTCGTGCCGGCATTACGTTTGGGATTGTTGGTTCAAGGCGACCAACCGCGTTACCGCTTGGTTGAAGAGCACTGTCGCCGTGTGCGTAAAGGCCAGCAAAGTGCCTTGGTGGGGCTACAGTCATTTGCTGAAGGGTTAGATCTTAAAGGAGAGTTGCTCACTCAGGTGCATATCCATAAAGTTGCTTTCCCGCCTATAGATAGCCCCGTGATCCTCACCGAAGGCGAATGGTTGAAAACGCTCAAACGCTATCCGTTCGAAGTACAGAGCTTGCCTGGTGCGTCGTTCACGCTGATCCAGCAAGTTGGCCGCTTGATCCGAAGCCATGAGTGCAAAGGTGAGATCATTATTTATGATCGCCGCCTGCTGAGCAAAAGCTATGGCGCACGTTTACTGGGCGCATTGCCGGTATTTCCAATTGAGCAGCGCCCAATGCCGGAGGGCGACCTCCCCGAAATTCCTGCGCCGAAGAGCGATAAAAAATCAACGAGCGGCTCGCGTGGCAAGCGTGGTGCTCGCCGTCGAGGCTGAGATTCGCGCTAAGTACAATTGTCAGAGCAAATAATGCCACGTACTATCCCTAATATGATGCAAATGTAAATTAGATGAGTACGAGGTGTTGCCGTGGATTATGCACAAATTATTAAAGAAGTAGGGCGAGGAAAGAACCACGCGCGTGATATCAGCGCCGAACTGGCTGAAACGTTGTTTAGCGATATGCTGGCCGGTCACATCCCTGAGCTGGAGTTAGGTGGTATCCTGATTGCGTTGCGTATCAAAGGTGAATCCGAGCAGGAGATGCTTGGTTTTTATCGAGCGATGCAGCAGCGTTCCGCCAACCTTGCGCTGCCTACTGATATGCCAATGCCTATTGTGATCCCAAGCTATAACGGCGCTCGCAAGCAAGCTAACTTAACTCCTTTGTTGGCCATGCTGCTGGCAAGGGAGGGCGTTCCCGTGTTGGTGCACGGTGTTAGCCAAGATCCAGGCCGAGTTACCAGCGCTGAAATATTCCAAGAACTGGACATTACACCGACACGCGACGTGCAAAACATTGATTGGAAAACCGGCAAGCCGGTTTTTATCTGCGTGGAAGATTTAGCGCCAGAGATGCATCAAGTGCTGTCATTACGTTGGCGAATGGGCGTTCGTAATAGCGCACATACTCTAATCAAGATGATTAACCCTTTTGCCGGTAACGCTTTGCGCATTGCCAGCGTTTCCCACCCAGAATATATCCAGAGAATGGCGGGGTTATTTAATCAAACATTATCGACCTCGCTGCTGTTGCATGGAACGGAAGGCGAGGCGTATGCAAACCCGTTACGTTGCCCGCAGATGCATTTATGCCGTGAGGGAGAAATGAGTACGCTAGTGACGCGCGAAATGGGAGAGGGGGATAAACCCGAATTAGCCGAGGCAAAAAGCATTGAGGAAACCGTGCGCTGGACGAAACGTTGTCTTCGCGGTGAGCTGCCAATACCTCTAAGTCTCAAGCTACAGGTAGAAGCCTGCTTGAATATTGTCAGTACACAAAAATAGGGTGAAAGGAATTAGCCTACAAGCAGTACATTATAAATGTAGTCACTCTAAATAACTATTTATAGGCGTTTTTTTATGCGAATTTAATCGGGGTAAGTTCTGGTTAAGGTAAATAAAACGCTAAGAAAATTCTTCAAATTAGAGTTTAATTCTTAGGATTTTATTTGCGCTGGTGATTTATTTGTTTTTTTTGTTCTCACTGAGCTTATATTTTTATTTTTAAGATCTCACTTTAAGTTGTATCTATCAAAAAAGTTATCCAGTATCCTTTTCTGGAAAATTCTACCGTACCCATATTCAACAGTGCATAACAGAGTGTGACTTGCTTGTAACATTATGACTATTATACATCATGAAAATAATGATGCTGTTTTAGACAGCTCAAACCGCAAATTCCAGCCTCCATTCCCACGTGATGATGAAATTGACTTGATTGAATGGTTACTTATTGCAATTAAATCATATAAAACAATTTTAATTATAACGTTCTGTTTTGGTTTAATCGGGTATGGGATTGCTAAAATTCTGCCGCAAAAATGGACGAGTGAGGCCGTTGTTGTTGCTCCGCAAAGTGAGGAACTCACATCTCTGGATGAATTGAAGCCGCAGCTTGCTGTTTTTAACATCGATTTTAACGTTAGCGAAAAAGATCTATTAAGTCTCTTCGCACGAGACTATGACTCTCAGATCTTGCGCCGTGAATACCTCGTGACAACCGATTTTTATAAGCGGCTCATTGAGAAAGTTGGTCCTAACGATGAATTGGCTAAGCGTCAGATACTTGACAGTTTGGCGACCAAGTCTTTTGCTTCCTTTAGCAGCGAATTGAGCAAGACTCCAGCTGATACCGCTTATTCTTACTATAAGTTGTCGTTTACCGCTGATAGCAGTGAAGACGCGCAAAAAACGTTGGAAGGCTATATCTCAGTGGTTAACGCCTCGGTGGAAAGGTTCATCGCCGGCAAGATCCAGCGTCTGATCGATATTAGCCTGAGCAGTGAAGAGTCAAAATATGATATGGCCCTTGCTCGTTTAAAAAATGTGCAAGACGTGAATATCAACCGTCTTGGTTATGCATTGTCTATTGCTGATGCGGCTGGTGTGAAACGTCCACTGTATAGTAACGGCACCGCGATTAAAGATGACCCTGATTTTTCTATTGCGTTGGGTTCTGACGGTTTAAAACGTAAGCTGGAAATTGAGAAATCGATTACCGATCTGGCTCAGTTGAACTCTGGTTTGCAAGACAGCAAGATGATTATCAGCAAGCTGCGCGAGCTAAAGTTAGCGGATATCAATTTCACCGCGTACAAATACATGATGAAGCCTAATGAGCCAGTGAAAAAAGACAGCCCTAAAACGGCGCTAATTGTCTTGCTGGCACTTATTTTAGGTGGGATCACTTCGGTCGGTTTGGTCACTGTCCGCCATGTGATCAAAAACCGTAAATAACGTATGTATTAATTTGAGATCTTAATAGCTTGATAGAAATATCAACTTATCAGAGATAAAAAAACGGGCCATATGGCCCGTTTTTGTTTAATCAGAGCAGCCTGTATCTATTGTGTGCTGCGACGTTTGCGAATGAACATCCAACCCAGTCCCAGAATAACAAACCAGATCGGCGTTACCATCAATGCCTGACGTGTATCAGCTTCCAGCGTGAGTAGTACGATGACAAACGCAAAGAAGGCAAGACACACCCAGCACATCAGCTTGCCAAAAGGCATTTTGTAGATAGATTTTTCATGCAGGTGAGGACGTTGTTTGCGGTAAACCATGTATGAACACAGAATGATTGACCAAACAAACATGAACAAGATCGCTGACACCGTGGTGACCATCGTGAAGACGGTAACAACGTTAGGGATTAAGTAGATAAGTACCACGCCGCCCAGCAGACAAACGCAGGAGAACGTTAAACCTGATGATGGAACCGCGCGCTTAGACAGCAGGGCAAAGCGCTTAGGTGCTACGCCATCCTGCGCTAAGCCATAAAGCATACGGCTGGTTGAAAAAACGCCGCTGTTGGCGGAGGAGGCCGCAGAGGTCAGCACCACGAAGTTAATAATGCTGGCAGCGGCAGGTAAACCCGCTAACACGAACAGTTCAACGAACGGGCTTTTATCTGGAACCACGGAGCTCCACGGTGTCACTGACATAATCATGATCAGTGCAAATACGTAGAACATAATGATGCGTATAGGAATCGAGTTAATCGCTCGTGGCAGTGATTTCTCAGGATCTTTCGTTTCGGCCGCCGTGGTTCCTACCAGCTCAATACCGACAAAGGCGAACACCGCAATTTGGAAGCCCGCGAAGAAACCACTTAAGCCTTTCGGGAACCAGCCACCGTCGTTCCAAAGGTTGCTAAATGAAGCCACGCTGCCGGTTGGTGATTCGAAATGCATTAACACCATGCCTAGCCCGATCAAAATCAGCGCAACGATGGCCACGATTTTAATCATCGCAAACCAAAATTCCATTTCGCCGAACATTTTGACCGTTGCCAGATTTAGGCCTAACAGCAAAAGCACCACGGCAAGCGAGGCGACCCAATCAGAAAGCCCGGGGAACCAGAACTGCGCGTAGGCGGTTATTGCAACGACGTCGGCTATCCCAGTGACAACCCAGCAGAACCAGTATGTCCAACCGGTAAAATATCCAGCCCACGGGCCGAGTAAATCAGCAGCAAAGTCGCTAAAGGATTTATATTCAAGATTGGATAAAAGCAGCTCCCCCATTGCGCGCATCACGAAGAACAGCATAAAGCCGATGATCATGTAGACGAAAATGATCGAGGGGCCTGCAAGGCTGATCGTTTTGCCGGATCCCATAAACAGGCCGGTACCGATGGCACCACCGATAGCAATAAGCTGAATATGACGGTTGGTGAGATTACGCCGTAGATGCTTTTCCCCTTTTGCGGGGCTCGCGGCCTCAACTTTTACCTGCTCTACCATTTTGTCTCTTCCTTTTACCTGTCTGTAAGTGGCATGCCTTCTGCTGATATTTCGCAGATGATTAGCTGCGGTGCAGCCTATAATTTTAGGTATATAAATGCATTGCGATAGAGAACGACTCTTTCGCAGGACATCCAAGATATTAGGGAAGAAAATAAGAATTGAATACAAATAGATTAACTTAATGTTAATTTTTTGTTTTTTTATAGATCTCGATCCACAGTGATTTGTGATGCATTTCAAGCTGAGTCGGATAAAACATCCGTTCGATCACAAAATCACCGCAATAATCATTCAGCGTCAAGAACGGATTACAGAATATTGTGACGGTGCTGATGAGGAGAAGCAGAGGGGTTGCGGGCATAAAAAAACGCAACCGAAGTCGCGTTTTATTGGGCATTTAGGACAATCAGGTGTTTGTGCGTCTGGATTAGCTATGCGCCGGGTTGGTCAATACTCGACGAGCTTCACGATAACGGCCTTTCCAGTAGCTATCATTCAGGCTTGAAATAGTCACACCGCTGCTGGTGGAAGCATGAACGAATTGATCATTACCTAAATAGATACCAACATGGCGGCCCGTTGAACCTGCACGGAACAGCACTAAGTCACCGATACGCAGCTTGGTACGCTGAATTTGGCGGCCAGTATCTTGTTGTTCTGATGTAGAGCGGGGCAGATCCAAACCAAATTGTTCACGGAAAGTACGCTGAACAAATGCTGAACAATCGATGCCACGTTTACTATCGCCACCGAGGCGATAACGCACACCTTTCCAGGTTGCGTATTGATCCATAATTTTGGATTTAATATCCACATTACGAACCATTGCTTCAAATTCATCCTGAGAAGCTTGAAGTAAAAGACCATCTTTGTCTTTAACTGCATGCGTATCAGTTTGTGCGTATCTATCAGATGAAGAATGGTTTGCACTACATGCCGACAGGAGTACTGCGGCGGCGATAGCTGGAGCTAATCGCAAGATATATCTCAGAATCGGTTGAGACTTGACCATTGTAGAAGATTTTCCTTTTTGTCCTTAACGACGGAGTCGCTATCTATAAATGCCATTCAAGAGACTAATAATAGGATCCACATGTGACAATGTTTACACATGAAATCTGTGCGGTGGAGCACACTTTTGTCGCTATTATTCTCAAAAACTCAGAATCTATGCACAAACGTTGAAATATTACCGGATCGAAATAGGTTTGGCGAGGCTTTTTGTGCATTTTAAAGAATAAGAAGCTGCTGTAATAATATGTAATATTTAAAGATTATTAAAAAAGATGCGCACGGGATGGAAAGGATAAAAGAAAGGCAAGATGGTATAGGAATTGTCTGAATGAGAACTTATGCAATGTCTGATTTATCCCCCTTAATCGATGATATGGATTCAGGGGGATGTGATGGATTATTGCGGACGATACTTGCCGGGCAAATGCCGGTCTAACAAGTTCAATAAGGCATCTGATGCAGGCGTGAGTAGCCACCAGCTTAGACCTACCAGCACAACGCTGAGGGAGCCTACGGCGATATCGCTAAACCAATGTGCACCAATCATGATGCGCGGCAGAATAAATACCACGAAGATCGCCAGCGCAATAATAAAAGAGCGAAGCGTAAAATAACGCAGCATGAATACGGCAAAAATAATCAACATCATGCCATGATCGCCAGGGAAACTGTCGCTTGAACTGTCTTTGGTGTTAATTCCAGTAAGTTCTCCCACGCGATGGATGTGGGGGAAATAGTTAGTTGGGCTTGCACGCTTAACGGGAAGAATATGACCCAGTTGGTTTAAAACCACCGCAGTCAGCAAGATTACCACGCCCAAAATTAGCATTCGGCGCTTGCCGTAACCATCTTGTTTGACAAAAAATGACAGATATAGCAATCCCATACACAGTAGTGCTATGGCGTCAAACGCACGATTATTGGTATAGGCGACTAAATAGAGAAAGGCGCGGTTGGTGACCAGATGATCGTTAAAAAAGAAAAAGATCGACGAGTCTATTGGGAACCAGAAACCGTGATTCGGAGCCAAATACCAAGAAAAGAATAAAGCGATGCCAAGGAGATTACACAAAATAATCCACGGCAGATTACGACGAGTCATGTGCTAAGCCTAACCTGTAAAAAATGAAAACATCTGTTTAATATGCTGTTTTAATACGCGCTTTTAAGAGCGCGCTTTGTAATGTGTTCCAGTCGGTTTCAGCGTCATGAATTAACTCGATGCGACTGTCCAGCGGCGTGGTCTGCTGCGTTTCAATATGAAAATCAGCGCCTTGTCGATTAACGATCAAGGTTCCTTCAGGGATCCGCAAGCTTCCTTTCACGCGGACAACCGGTGCGAGACGTACCCATTCCAGCAACGCGACGGTGTTGAAACAGGTCTCCGTGCTGAATACCCATCCGCAGCTAAAATAGCCTTGGCCCTGATTCAGTGAGCGACGCCAGTTTTGCCCTTCAGGCAGACGCAGAGCGGCGATGCCTGAAGCAGGCGCTTTACCATGATGGTGATGTTTAGCATTAGGTAGCTCGGCGATATTTTCACGTGGACTGTCGAGTAATACCACATCAAGCAGCCCATGCTGCGTCGATACTAAGCGACGTCCTGAGCCCGCTTGCTGATACCAGCCATCGAGCTTCTCGCGATCGCTGTCGCTATAGGTATCGTCTTTATTCGCCACAATGATATCTGCTGCGGCGAGCTGATCGCGGAAATTCTCGTTGCTGGTGTATTTGTCATCGCTCAGCTGGCGGGCATCAAGCACACAAAGTGTGGCTTTTAACTCAAGCCAAGCTTGATAGGTATCTGATGTCAGCAGGTTTAGGATTTGTTTTGGATGTCCAAGCCCCGTGGGCTCAATCAGCAAGCGATCGGGTTTGGCTTGCTGCAACAACATATTCAATCCAACCTGCATGGGTAGGCCGTTAACGCAGCACATACATCCACCGGGGATCTCTTTTAACACGGCTCCGGTATCGGCCAACAGCGCACCATCAATGCCAATTTCACCAAATTCGTTGACCAAAACAGCCCATTTTTCATTCTCGGGTTTGTTTGCTAATAAGTGGCGTAGCGTGGTGGTTTTACCGCTACCCAAAAATCCAGTGATGAGATTTACTTTAGTCATTTAACGCCCCGATTTACCTGCTTTTCGACCAGAATATTACCATGATTGCACACTATCTCAGGGGAGCGAAAGTGCTGCAACGTTAAACCAAAGTTAAACGAAAAAGAGAATATCGCAAAAATATTCGCTTCCGTAATCTACTGTGGGCTTGCCGATTTAGCCTTATTAAACGCTAAGAATTTTCTCTATAGCATAGTTACCTGCTGTATATCGCCTGAACGACATTTTTTCTTAAGGTTTCCTGTTTTGGTGCCGTTGTGTTTTTTACAGACTGCTACCTTTAAATCACTCTCTATGCGCAGGATTTGCATGGATTGATGTATTTACCGGCTAGCGTGTATTTGTGTGAAAATCCAAGAGGTGACCATGAATAAGGTTTGGTTATCAATGCTTTTCGCTGTCGGCTTAGGATTGCCTTTTTTCTCTGGATTGATGCCTGAAGCTCAGGCAGGAAATGTGGGGGTTATTCGTTTTGTTGGCTCGATTGTTGAAGATGCCTGTGACGTTGGCATTGACAAGAATCGCATAAAAACCCGCTGTGACAACGGTGGCCGAACCGCAACGGTCAGTCATCCAATTAGCCAAATAGGTACGGCTCCCGTCGATCTCCCTATTTCAGTGGGAACCAGTCAATTAAACTGGATCAATTCCAAACATACCCTAGGTGTGTTAACTATTAATTATCATTAGATTTCTTTGCTAATTCTTTTCTCAATACTTTATACGTTGGTGGATTCAAATGGGGTTTGGATTATGGTTATCCAGCCCCTGTTATTGATGTATTTTGCCGAGGTCATTTCTCTGCTGTGATATAATCAGACCAAATTAGGTAAGTGCTCCTATCATTTGGGGATTTGGTCTGGCCAATTGGTAAGCTAGACAATATTCGCCCACGTTATCGGTATAAAAGGTAGCAATATGAGATTGTATCAAGAAGTGGGCAATACTCTGCGTGAGCTCATTGCGCAAGGAGAGTATCCAATTGGCGAACGTTTGCCCCCTGAGCGTGATATTGCGGAACAATTTAGCGTTAGCCGCAGCGTTGTTCGTGAAGCACTTATCATGCTCGAACTGGAAAAGCTGATTGATGTTCGTAAAGGCTCCGGCGTGTATGTTGTTGCTTTGCCGCAAAGCCAGCGACGTGCAGCGGTGACCGATCTCGATGAAAATACCTACGGCCCTTTTGAATTGCTTCAGGCAAGGCAGTTGCTGGAGAGCGAGATTGCGGCATTTGCGGCGGTTCAGGCAACCAAAGCCGACATCATGAAGATGCGAAAAGCGATTGAGCAAGAGCGCCAGTTATTGTCCTTAGGCACGGTCGATGAAAGCGCCGATGAACTCTTCCACTGCCTGCTTGCGCAATCTACGCAAAACAGCGTGTTGGCCAGCATGGTTCACGACGCTTGGCAGGCAAGAAAACATAACCCAATGTGGAGTGGGCTGCACGTGCATACCAGCGACTTCAGCTACCGTTGGAATTGGTTAGACGATCACCAAAAAATTCTGCATGCCGTTTTACGTCGCGATGCTAAATCTGCAAAACAGGCGATGTGGCAGCATTTGGAAAATGTAAAAACTAAGTTGTTAGAAATCTCCGATCCCGAAGATCCGAGTTTCGATGGTTTTTTATTTGAATCAACTCCGGTGTTACAGAGCGAGTAGGCATTATACTTTGTTAGTGCATTACTACCTTAGCTGCATGCTATCAACGTCGCTTCGCCGTTGGCTTTTTCATCAGTTTGTGCGGTAAGTTCCTATATTTCGCAATAGATTAGCTATTTATGGTCGTTTTTCGACATAATAAAAATAATATCCGTCGGAAATTGCCGGTAACTGATATATGACAAAGCTTTTTCGCTCAGCGAGTTTCCGCCCAGTAGCCAGACTTATCGTCTCTCTACTGGTCGTTATTTTAATTCTTATTATCGCCGTATTGACAATTTCATGGCAGATTTCGCGTGGGATGGAGCGCGATATTGAACAACGCCTGCAGCGTGCGATATCGCAATTTGATGCGACGTTACAAAATGCAGAGACCGCCGCGAATGCTGTACATGATTATTTAGGTAAGACCTGTAACACTGAAACTCAGGATGCTTTACGTTATCAAGTTACCGTTGTTCCAGATATCCGTACTGTTAATCTGGCTACTGGCGATAATGTTTACTGCTCATCTCTAGCGGGAAAGTATTCGACCAGTGTGAGTACCAGTAAATACGTCGGTGGAATGCTATTGATGCTGAATGGTAATCCGGTAACGCCAAATCGTTCGCTTATTGCGTTTCGCAAATCTTACGGTGAGCACAGCGTTTTAGTTGGTGTTGATGGCTATTATCTAAAGAATGTTTTGGAACTGCTGCAAACACCAACGGAAATCCGTCTATTAGTCGGTACAAGTTGGATGGATAGTTCAGGCCATGTCTCCGATGAGAAATTCCAGCCCAATGGCACCAGCTATTTTCAGACATCAACGCGTTTTCCTTACACGGTTGCAACAGAAATTCCCACCAGCACCCATTGGGAATACGTCTGGGAGTACTCTTCCGGCAGCATTATTTTATTCCCACTCTTAGCCGCCTTATTGGGATTCGTAACCTATCGTACAATGGGCCGCGTGAATTCACCTTTATCCGAATTGAAAAGCGGATTGAGGAATCATGAGTTTATTCCGTTTATTCAGCCCGTTGTTAGCGGTAATACGAACGATCTCACGGGGTGTGAAGTGCTCATGCGCTGGCGTCATCCGCAGATGGGGATGATTGCGCCTAACCAGTTTATTCCTTTAGCCGAAGAATCAGGGCTAATCGTGCCGATGACTCAAGATTTAATGGCGCAGGTGAGGGACTATTTTGCGCCGTTAGCGGAGCGTCTCCCTTACAACTTCCATTTTGGAATCAATATTAGCGCGAGCCATTTTAAAGATCTCAGTCTGGTTGAGGATTGCCGCCAATTTCTTGCCGCCTTTGAAGGCTATAAAATTCAGCTGGTATTAGAACTGACCGAGCGCCAGCTAATTGTGCCAAACGAAATGACGAACCGCATATTCCATGAGCTACACGAGCTTGGTGTGCTTATTGCGTTAGACGATTTTGGCACCGGCCACTCAAGCTTGGCTTATCTGCGTGAATTCCATATCGATATTCTTAAGATTGACCAGAGTTTTATCCGCATGATCGGGTCAGATGCGTTATCAGGACATATCGTAGATAACGTGATTGATTTAGCTAAACGTCTACAAATGGTGACGGTCGCGGAAGGGGTGGAAACACCGGAACAGGCGGAGCATCTTAAGCAATATAACCTTGATTTTTTACAAGGGTATTTATTCGGGCGGCCAGAAGATCTCAAAATCTTTAGCGATAAGTGGCTGTTATAGAATGCTTAATATATCAATTGGCTATCAGATAAAGTTTACAGCTTTGGCTATCCCATAAAGGATAGCCAATTCACGTCAGTTATTTAACCAGTGCAGCACAGGTTTTAGCCGCGCCATGTTTCACGAGTGCTAAATAAGCTTGGGTTACGGCTGCTACAAATGTAGCTTGTTTTGGCAACTCATCACCAAATACCGTTTTGATACCCAGCAATGCTTGAACGCGGGCTTCGCCTTCTTGGCTTCCAGCAACCACCGCTTTTAATGTTTCCACCATAGGATCACGAATATCAATGTCCTGTTGATGATCGTCTACGCCGCCAACATATCGCATCCAACCCGCCACACCGAGCGCCAAGCATGGGAAAGCGCTGTCGTGAGCAAGGTGCCAGCGAATGGAGTCCAGCATACGCTGAGGCAGTTTCTGGGTGCCATCCATGGCAATTTGCCAAGTGCGGTGCTTCAGCGATGGATTACTGTAGCGTTCGATCAGGCGGTCGGCATACTGACCTAAATCAACGCCGGTTACGCGTAGCGTCGGGGCTTGTTCTTGCAGCATTAAACGGTGTGCCGCGGTGCGATAGGCCTGATCTTCCATGCAATCATTAATGTGCTGATAGCCAGCCAGATATCCCAGATACGCGAGGAATGAATGACTACCGTTAAGCATGCGCAGCTTCATTTCTTCATAAGGCAGTACGTCACTCACTAGCTCTGCGCCAGCGATTTCCCACTGCGGGCGACCTGCGACAAAATTGTCTTCCACAACCCACTGAATGAAAGGCTCACAGGCGATGCCACAAGGATCTTCCACGCCAACGGCCTGAGCGACTTCGGCCAATGTTTCCTCCGTGGCGGCCGGTACAATACGGTCAACCATGGTGCTTGGGAAGGTGACGTTGGATTCAATCCATGTGGCCAGATTTTCATCGCGTGCTTTAGCTAATCCGAGAACTGCGTTTTTAACCACGTGACCATTTTCAGGGATGTTGTCGCAAGATAAGACGGTAAACGGTGCAAGATTGCGTTCGTGGCGTAAACGTAAAGCTTCCACAATCACGCCTGGTGCTGAAGTCGGTGCCAGCGGAGTGGCTAAGTCGCGTTGGATCAAGGCGTTGTTGAGATCCAATTTTCCGCTGCCGGGTTCAATGCAGTAGCCTTTTTCTGTGACGGTCAACGATACAATGGCTACCTGTGGTTCCGCCATTTTCTCGATAACGGCCTGAATGCCATCGATTTCTGAGTGCAGCGATTCATGCACTGAACCTACCACCACGGCCTGATTATGTTCAGCGCCTTTTTCCAACACGGTGTACAGATGATTTTGTTCGCGCAGCTGTTCAATCAACTTTTCGCCGCCGAACAGGTTAACTTCACAATAACCCCAATCTCCGCCTTGCTGATTAAGCACTCGGTCAGTCAGCAATGCCTGATGGGCACGATGAAAAGCACCAAAACCGAGGTGGACGATACGGCTTTTTAAAAGGCTACGGTCATAAGTGGGCTGTTTTACACCGTCTGGCAAAGAGTGGTTGGCTAGGTTTTTCATGCTGAACTCCATTGAGAAGATGAACGTGGCAGACGAACAAAGGTCTGTCAGCATCAGAACGGTAAAGCAAAAGATGTTAGACCACTTTATCTCACCTATGCTCACGGCATAAAAATGCGTTTATGGCCTGAGTATTAATGCGGTCTGACATCTTCTAAGATCGCTAAAGTGGCTTGCAGTCTAAAGTCATATGACAGAAAATGAAATTGGTTAGTCCAAAATTCTAGAATATTCGTGAAGTGGATCAACCAATAGTGGATTGGGTTTTGACAGAAAACCAGCAAAGAGTAAGGTAAAAGCTAAATGATATCTGTGGTATTTGGTATAACATCTTGAGTTTTTTGCTCACTATTTTGCTGGAAACAACGAGAGATTGCTGCCAAAGCTGCCACAGAAGAATTCACTTAATCATGATAAATCGTATTTTCACCCGCAGAAGGTAGAGACAGATGGAACAAACTTGGCGTTGGTATGGCCCGAACGATCCGGTTTCTTTGGATGATATTCGTCAGGCAGGCGCAACCGGTGTTGTCACCGCATTGCACCATATTCCTAACGGAGAAGTGTGGACAGTTGAAGAAATCGAGAAGCGTAAGGCTATCTTGGCGGCAAAAGGGCTGACATGGTCCGTGGTTGAAAGCGTTCCGGTTCACGAAGAGATCAAAACGCACACCGGCAACTATCAACAGCACATCGACAACTACAAGCTGTCTCTGCTAAATCTCGCGGCCTGCGGCATTGATACCGTCTGCTACAACTTTATGCCCGTTCTGGATTGGACGCGTACCGATCTTGAATACGAGTTACCTGATGGCTCTAAAGCGCTGCGTTTCGATCAAATTGCGTTTGCGGCTTTTGAATTACATATTTTAAAGCGCCCAAATGCAGAAGCAGATTACACGGCAGAAGAGCAAGCTCAGGCTAAAGCCTATTTTGACGCCATGAGCGAAGCCGATATTGCTAAGTTAACTGGCAACATCATTGCAGGTTTACCCGGAGCAGAAGAGGGCTACACGCTGGATCAATTCCGCGCTCGTTTAGCCGAGTACGATGGTATCGATAAGGCTAAGCTACGCGAGCACATGGGCTATTTCTTGAAAGAGATCGTGCCTGTTGCCGAGGCGTGCGGCTTGAAGCTAGCGGTTCATCCTGATGATCCACCGCGTCCAATTCTGGGGCTGCCACGCATTGTTTCAACTATTGAAGATATGCAATGGCTGAAAGAAACCGTCGATAGTATCTATAACGGCTTCACCATGTGTACCGGTTCATACGGCGTTCGTGGCGATAACGATCTGGTTAAGATGATTGAAACCTTCGGCGACCGTATTCACTTCACGCATTTACGTTCTACCTGCCGTGAGCAAAACCCGAAAACCTTCCACGAAGGTGCACATTTGCAGGGTGATGTAGATATGTATTCCGTGGTGAAAGCGATTTTGACCGAAGAGCAACGTCGCCAGAAAGCAGGGGATATGCGCCCAATTCCTATGCGTCCCGATCATGGTCACCAGATGCTAGACGATCTGAAGAAGAAAACTAACCCCGGCTATTCTGCGATTGGTCGCTTGAAAGGTTTAGCTGAGGTGCGCGGCGTTGAACTTGCGCTTAAGCGTGCGCTGTTCCCTGAGATGAAATAAAACAGTTATCGCGTAATGTATTGCTGAAGATAAACAAAGGGACGCCATTGCGTCCCTTTTTGCTGCTTGCTGTGCAGAACAGTAATCAGTCAGCACGGCCCATAAAGCGACGTTCTTCAATATGGATGCGAATTTTTTCACCGCTGCTCAGATATTCAGGAACCTGAATCGTTAGACCGGTGCTCATTACCGCAGGCTTAGTACGTGCGCTGGCAGAACCGCCTTTGATGCTTGGGCTGGTTTCAACGATTTCCATATCAACGGTCTGTGGCAGCTCAAGTGCCAACACTTGGCCATCCATGGTTAATACCTGAATGCCTGGCATTCCACCTTCAGGAATAAACAGCAGTTCTTCTTCGATCTGATCTTTTTTGAAGGTATATGGCGTGTAGTCTTCATTGTCCATAAAGACGTATTCGTCACCGTCAATATACGAGAAGTTGACCTGACGACGGCTCAGAGAGATCTCTTCCAGAATGTCATCGCCCTTAAAACGTTCTTCAACTTTCAGACCGGTACGGATATCGGAGAAACGCATTTTGTACAGCGTGCTCGCGCCACGAGCGCTTGGGCTTTGTACATCGATATCGCGAACCAGCAGCAGTTTGCCGTTTAAAGTGACCGCCATACCGCGTTTAATTTCGTTAGCTCTTGGCATAAAAAAACCTTGTTAATGAGTTTGCAAATTCAGTCTTTAGCGTGTGGCGACACGTTACCCGCGCGGCGTTTTCTAGGCAAGAGGGGAAGATAAAAAAGCAGATAAATTTGACGCAAAAAGCCGGAGCGGGCGCTCCGGCATCACAGTTTTTGACGAGTTATTGATAAACGGGTAACAAGTTCATCAGTGACAGAATATGTGCCACTGCGTTAATCAAACCAAAGGTAATAATAAACAGAATCATTGCTGAACCGCCCGGTGCGCGATAGCTCGCCTGCGGGAAACGCTTACGGCTTGCGCGCGCCATCATGGCCGGCACGATAACCGCCCAAATAGTGGCGGCTAAACCCGCAAAGCCGATGGCATAAAGGAAGCCGTCTGGGAATGCCAGAGCGCCAATCGTTGGTGGAACGAAAGTAATCAATGCGGCTTTGGTGCGGCCAGCACGGGTATCATCAAACTTAAAGAAGTCTGAGATAAAGTCGAACAGCCCCAAAGAAACGCCCAAGAACGAACTCGCCAACGCCATATAAGAGAACGCATTAAGCAGCTGGTTGACAATGCTGCTGCTAGCAACGCTGCCCATCTGTTTTAGCAAACTGCCAATATTGCCGCCTTCAGCGATGATCTGCTGGAACGCCGCGCGGGTGATGTTCCCTTGGATCACATACTGCCAGAAGATGTAGATTGTCAGCGCGATAATTGTGCCGATAAACAGACTGCGAACCACTGACTTAGCGTCTTTATGGTAATACTTCACCAGCCCTGGAACGTTGCCGTGATAGCCAAAAGACGTTAGCAGATAAGGAAGCGAAGCCAGCGCATAGGGCAAATAACTTGGCTTGTCCTCACCGGTATTAAACAAAACCGCAGGATCGACATGGGTGAACATATCACCGGTCGACAGCAAGAAGGTAATCACCATGCCGCCAATCAGAATGGTGCTTAAACGGTCAACCGCACGCGTCGATAACCATACAATAAAGGCTACGACAATGGCGAATACCAAGCCTGCTGCGGTTTGCCCAACGCCAAAATAGGGTTCCAGCGTGTGGGTGATGATTGAACCACCCGCTGAGATATAGGCATAGGTCAGAATGTAGAGAACGAAGGTAATGGAAAGCCCGTTTAACGAGTTCCAGCCTTTGCCTAGCAGATCGCCAACCATGGTGTGGAAGCTAGCGCCTGCAGGATAATTTAGATTGGCTTCTAAAATCATTAGGCCAGAGATATACATGCAGGCCCAGGTATAGATCAGCAACAAGACGGAACCGGTAAACCAGACTCCAGCGGTGACGACCGGAATAGAAAACATCCCCGCACCAACGGCGGTTCCGGCAATAATCATCGCGCCCCCAAGGACTGACGGGCGGCGTATCGTTTGAGTCAAGGTATTCTCCATCGTCATGCTGTGCTCCTGATTAGCGGCATGCTAATTCTTATGTACTAGCTCAATGGTACGTGTTGTTTGATGAGAAGTAAACAGAGTAATAACGAGTGAGGTAAAAGAATTTGCCAAATTTTGTGCGAGAAAGTCGCGATGAGGCAGAAAGTTACGCGTTTAACCGCCGGTTGATACCGATTTATCGGTGTATCTGTCGCGAGCTTTTACAGCAGAAATGATGAAAACCCTGTATAAATGAAATCAGTAGTATTGCTCCCTAAAGTCAGATATTAGGGGAAGGACATCGATGGGGTCGTAGCGGCGTAAGCCGCCGGAGCGCCCCGCGGTGTACTAGCCCCGTGTATCTCAATATTTTAAATGAGCAGCATTCGTAAATATGAAGAGCGGATTTTCCGCGCGCTGACTCTGTCGCAGCTCATTTCAGACAGCCCACCGGAGTACTTCCATGGACTGCCGTTCCGATTGTGGAGCTTGCTGTATTGCTCCCTCAATTTCTAGCCCAATCCCCGGTATGCCTAACGGCAAACCCGCTAATACGCGCTGTGTTCAACTTGATGATGACATGCGCTGTAAAATCTTTTTATCGCCACTTAGACCCGCCGTGTGTGGCGGACTTCAGGCCGCTGCGGATATGTGTTTTAGTCATCGAGATCAAGCCTTGAGCTATTTAATTCAGCTTGAGATAGCCACTGCGCCTTGATGCCGGTTCCCGCACATTAAGTTTTCGCGGTTTATGTTATGTTCAAAAATCGCGACTTAAGGGACGGGTTAGATCTCAGCATGAAACGTATAGACAGAATTTGCCAGGAATTAGAACGCTTAACATTGGGTCTGAACCAGACCGATTTGCAAAACGACGTTGCTTTCACCGCTGAAAGTATTGGTTTTAATCTTGGCCTCGCGCGTAATTCAGTCAGTAAAGATCTTAACCAACTGTGGAGTGAGCAACGGGTCATTAAGGTGAAAACCCGCCCGGTTTATTTTCTCCATCGCGAGGTGATAGAAACTATCATTGGTCATGTTTTACCAGACCATCTCACTGAGGTTCGTTTTGTCAGCGAATTATTGCCAAGTGAAGACCCACTTATCGCCAGCGACCCTTTTACCGCGCTGATTGGTTACGACCGCAGCCTAAAACTGGCGGTGGAAAAAGGGAAGGCCGCGGTACTCTATCCCAGTGGTTTGCATGTTTTACTGACCGGCCCGTCGGGCGTGGGGAAAACCTATTTTGCCGAGCTGATGCACCAGTTTGCCTGTCAGCAAAGTGCCAATAACGCACTGCCGATGGTCTATTTCAACTGCGCCGAATATGCGCACAACCCCGAGCTGCTCTCTTCTCATCTTTTTGGTCACAGGCAGGGCGCTTTTACCGGCGCAACCAGCGACAAAACTGGGCTTATTGAGCAGGCTGACGGTGGCTATCTGCTGCTGGATGAAATTCATCGCCTTCCTTATGAAGGGCAAGAAAAACTGTTTGCCCTGTTAGATAAAGGTGAATTTCGGGCGTTGGGTTCTAGCCATAAAGCGCGAGCGGTGAGTGTGCGCTTAATCTGCGCCACCACGGAGCCCGTGAATTCCACGTTGCTACGGACTTTTCAGCGCCGTATACAGGTCAGTATCGATCTTCCTGCATTACGTGAGCGTTCAATGGAAGAGCAAATTGAGCTGATTACTGGATTCCTGCATCAAGAAAGTCGAAAAATCAGCCGCACCATTCGGGTAGATAAAGCGCTGCTGCTGTGGCTGCTAGAAAAACCGTTGGAAGGCAATATCGGCCAGTTGAAAAGCGACATCCAGTTCTTGTGTGCTCAGGGCTGGGCAGCGGGTATGGGACAGCAACACGACGTGTTGACGTTGGATAAAAAGCTTGTGGAGCAATCGGTGATGCCGAGTGCGGATCAACGTTTGCTGGTCGATAGCATATTTGGTCAACAGCAATGGCTGGATATCAGTGCAGATACCCTGTCTGCGCTGAAACCCTCGTTGGGCGCCGCCGTTGGGCAAGAAGACAGTGACCTGTTTTACCGCTTTCTGACGCGTGAATATGTCAACCTACGCAACAGCAACGTGCCGCCGCAGGAAACGCTGGCTATCCTCAAAAACAAACTGCGCTCGATATTTGAGTATGGTTTGTACAGCCGTGACACTGCGACGGTCGGCTACAGCGGCCAGCTTGAACAGCGTTTAGCGCTGCTTATTGGCTACGTTGAGCAGGTGGTTGGGTTTACGCTGCCAGAAAACATGGTTAACCATCTGCGTAAGCACTTCCTCACCTTGCTGAGCTATGTCCAGCGCGGTTTGATTCCTCAGCTTTACTCTTCAAGCCTGATATTGGATCACTGCAAAGACGAATACGATAACGCGATGCAGCTTTGTCGTCGCATCGATGAAATATTTAATATTCAATGCCCTGCGACCGAAGTCGTTTATCTGTGCATGTTCCTGAAAGAGTGCCGCCAACACCGCTGTGAAATTGACGATAGCCCAGAGCTTGGCGTGATTTTTATTGCCCACGGTGCCACGACGGCTACCAGTATGGCGCAATATGTGAATCAAGTTTTAGAGCGTGAACTGCTGACCGCGATTGATATGCCGTTCGAACAGTCGGTGCATGACACCTTGGAAGTGCTTACCAACCTGATCCGCAGCCGTGGCTACCGGCGCGTGATTCTGATGGTCGATATTGGTTCGCTGGTCCATTTTGGCAGCGCCATCAGCAAATTGTTCCAGTTTGAAGTGTTGCTGCTGCCAAACATGACGCTGACCAGTCTGTTAGAAATTGGGCTGGATCTGACCTACGAGTCTAGCGATTTCGCCGCGCTGAATGCGCTAATGCAGGAGAAACAAATTCCGTGTCATTGGTGTTCTCCTGAACAGGCCGGAGCGGGAAAAGTGCTGGTAGTGTCCTGCATTACCGGTATGGGAACCGCAGAGAAAATCCACAAGGTTCTGTCAGAAAGCTTTGGTGAACTGATGGCGCAGGATACGCGCTTATTAATTCTGGATTACAACGAGGTTCGCAGCCTAGACCGTATTCAGCAGGTTCTGGCTCCCCATGAACGGCTGGTGGGCATTGTGGGGACGTTCCAACCGGGATTACCGGATATTCCCTTTATCTCGCTGGAAGAGATGTTTTCAGAGCAAGGCCCAGAGCTGCTGCTTAGCTTATTAAACCCCGATCTCAGCACTCAGGAACGCCGGCTTGAGGTTGAACGTAGCTCAATGCGCTTTATCAGCGCGTTAACGCTCGAAAGTATCATTAATCAGATTTCGGTTCTGAACCCACGGCGCATCTTGCAGGAAATGGAGAGCGTCTTGCAGCGGATCTGTCAGGCCTCAGACCTCAAACCGAGCCGACAAGTGACACTACGCTTCCTTATCCACTGCTGTTGCATGGTGGAGCGTATCGTTATTAGCCGTAAACCGTTACAGATGGCGCTGGAAACTCAGCAAGATATTGATGCTGCCGCCATGAGTGTCATCAAACAGGCGTTTGCCCCCATTGAGGAGGCGTATGCCATTCGTTTATCTGACGCAGAATTCATTTATATTTACGAGCTTCTCTACCGCTAGCCCGTATTCCACGGGCTTTCTCTGCATACCTCCTCGATAAAAAACGCGCCGTGACACAATGCTGGCACGGGCGTTGCAATACCAGTCATAGAAACCTTTTATTTCTTTGACTGAATGCCAGGAGGCTCATTTTGTCTACCACCGCTTCACATCCCCTACCACAGATTTTACTGCTGACTCACGGTGGCTGGGGCAGCCAGCTCTGCGCCAGCTTACGAATGGTTGCTGGAGATATTCAAGGCGTGGCCGAAATTGCGCTCATGCCGGTAGATACCTTTAGCGAGTTCTTTCAGCGCGTTGAACAAGCCGTGATCGCCATGCCGAAAGGATCGCTGATCCTGACCGATTTTATCGGTGGAACCACGTCAAACGTGGCGGCTCGGCTAAGCGTGGATTATCCAATCGGCGTGATTTGCGGCCTGAATGCATCACTGCTGCTACAGGCTTTAGAGCTGCGCGAAACCGGTTTATTGACCGATGCAATCGAAGAACTGGTCGAAGCTGGGCGCGACAGCTGTCTCGACGTGGTGGCGCATATCAATAGCCTTCAGAACAACGCATAACCCATCAAATCCGAAATATAAAACCGAATAACGAAAAAAGGAAAATCACATGGCTAGCATCGTTTTATGTCGTATCGACAGTCGTTTAATTCATGGTCAGGTTGTTACTAAGTGGGTTGGGCAATCTCAAGCAAACCGTATTGCGGTGGTCAGCGACGAACTGGACGCCGATCCGTTTATGAAAAATATCTATCTGATGGCGGCACCGCCAAGCATCAAAGTGGATTGCTACAGCAACAGCAGTTTTGCCGCTGCGTGGAAAGAGAATCAGCTGGGCGAAGGAAAAGTGCTGGTGCTGTTCCCATCGCTGACGGCGGTACAAGACGCCGTGCATCAAGGTTTTGATGTGCAAAATATTCAGGTAGGTGGGTTAGGCGGTGGCCCGAGCCGCAAAGCCGTTTTCCAAAACATTACGCTAGACGACAAAGACGTGGGCATTTTAGGCGATTTGAAAGATCACGGCATTAAGGTGTTCTTCCAAACCATTCCAGAAGATAAGCCGCAGTCGCTAGAAGACATTCTAAAAAAATATTAATCGTCTTTGAGTACCAACTTTGATTGTTGACCATTGATTTTGACCAGAGGAAATCACTATGGATACCTTGTTTATTGCTATCAGCATGGGGCTGTATTACTGGTTTGCCCGTTTACGTCTTGGGTACACCTTTTCAGGCATGTTGGTTCAGCCGATTGTTATTGCTGTGTTCGTTGGGGTGATTTTGGGCGATATGCAAACCTCAATGATTATTGGGGCGGGCATGCAGCTGGTTTATCTCGGCGTGACATCAACGCCGGGCGGTAATGTGCCTTCCGATCCAGCTCTGGCGGCCTGCATCGCGATCCCCATTGCCGTTCAGGCCCATATGGAGCCTAACTTAGCTATCGCGCTGGCGATTCCGTTTGGCGTGATCGGCGTCTTCCTCGACCAGCTTCGCCGTACGCTGAATGCGGCGTGGGTGCATATGGCGGACAAATACGCCGAAGAGGCCAATACCGGCGGCATTATGCGCTGCGCCTTTTTATATCCGGCGTTGCTGGGGTTAGTACTACGTTTCCCTGTGGTGTTCGGTGCCAACTATTTCGGCCAGAGCGTGGTCGAGAAATTCCTCGCACTGATGCCGCATTGGTTAACGCACTCGTTTGAAATTATGGGCGGCATTCTTCCCGCGCTCGGTTTTGCCATCACGATTATGGTGATTGGTAAGAAAAGCCTGCTGCCTTGGTTTATCGGTGGTTTCTTCGCGGTGCTTTATCTCAAAGTCGACATCATGGCGATGGCTATTTTCGGCACCTGCGTGGCGTTTTTGGTGAAAGGTTTGGCAAAGAATGAAGGAGCATCATCATGAGTGAATCAACCCCAGATATCATGCAGCACGAATTAGTGGAGCGTGCCCGCCAGAGTTCGGCGCTCACCAAAGGCGATATCACCAAAGCGTGGTTTATTTATTGGCTGGGTGCCGAGGTTTCCAGCTCCTATGAACGTCTACAGAGCCTGATTTTCTGCGCCTCGATGACGCCGATTATCAAAAAGCTTTATCCCGAAAAAGAAGAGAGAGCCGAGGCGTTAAAGCGCCATTTGAACTTCTTCAACACTGAACAAACGTTTGGTGCGGTGATCCAAGGCGTTGCTATCGCCATGGAAGAACAAAAGACGCGCGGTGAACCCATTTCTGATGCATCGATCACCGGGATCAAAACGGGATTGATGGGACCACTGGCAGGTATCGGTGACTCGGTAATTTGGGCGGCGGTAATGCCTTTGCTCATCGCGATCTTCATTCCATTTGCTGCTAAAGGAAGCGCATTCGGCGGGATCCTGCCGCTGGTGCTTTACACCGGTATTACGCTGGCGGTCAGCTACGGGCTGGTACACAAAGGCTATACCCTTGGGCGCGATTCCATCATCACCTTGCTACAAGGCGGGCGAATTAAAGAGCTGATTTATGGTGCCAACGTGCTCGGGTTAATCATGATGGGCGCGCTATCGGCAAGCTACGTCAAGATAACGTCACCGCTCAAAATCAGCGCGCTTGAAGGATCTGAAATTGTTGTGCAGCAGATATTAGATTCTATTGCGCCTGGGCTTTTGCCGCTGGCCGCGGTGTTCTCTATCTACTTCTATCTCACCAAAAAAGGCCCGCGTTATACCACGATTTTGCTTTCGGTAGTGGTGATTAGCGTGGTGTGTTCACTGCTTGGTGTGCTGTAAGGAGAGTTGAAATGAGTCAAAATATTTACCAACGCCTAGGGCTAAAACGTGTGATTAACGCCTGCGGAAAAATGACCATTCTGGGCGTTTCAGCGGTATCACCTGAAGTGATGGCCGCAACGGTAGAGGCCGCAGGGGCGTTTGTGGAAATTGATGCTCTGGTCGATCGCACCGGCGAGCTGGTGTCAGCGCACACCGGCGCGCAGGATAGCTACATAACCTCTTGCGCATCGGCGGGGATTGCCATTGCGGTGGCGGCGGTTATCACGCGCGGTGAACCAGACCGCGTAGCGATGATGCCGGACAGCGCTGGCATGGCCAACGAAATTCTCATCCTGCGCGGTCATAACATTGATTATGGCGCGCCGATCACCAGCGCCATTCGTTTGGGTGGCGGGCGCATTGTTGAAGTAGGGCAGAGTAATTTGGCTGCGCGCTGGCAGCTTGAGAAAGCGGTCAGCGAACGCACGGCGGCGCTGCTGTTTGTGAAATCTCACCACAGCGTACAAAAAGGCATGCTCACGCTTGAAGATTTTGTGGCGGTCGCCAAACAGTTCCAACTGCCACTCATCGTTGACGCCGCCGCCGAAGAAGATTTGCGCCAATACATTGCTCGTGGTGCCGATATGGTGATTTACAGCGGAGCCAAAGCGTTCAATGCCCCAACGTCGGGATTTATTACTGGCGGGCGTGAGTGGATCCGCTGCTGCAAAGCTCAGCATCACGGAATTGCGCGAGCCATGAAAATCGGCAAAGAAAACATGGTCGGCTTGGTGAAAGCGTTGGAACTTTATGGCGAAGGTATCGCCAATATGACGCCAGAAAAGCTAGCCTCCACGGTTGAGGCGATCTCGGCGCTGCGCGGATTTAGCGCCGAGATCGAACAAGATGAAGCGGGGCGCGAGATTTGGCGTGTTCAGGTACGCGTTCACTCTGATGTTTTAGGCATAGATGCACGGCAGGTTGAAGCGATGCTACGAACCGGTGAAATCGCTATCTACACGCGTCGATACTTCCTGCATCAAGGTGTATTTAGTATCGATCCTCGCACATTAGATCAACATGATTTAACCACGATCGTTGAGAGACTGGCACAGATCGCCGGCGAACAGGAAAAGCATTATGCAAAGCATTAATTTTTACCAAGGGCGTGTAGCCATCAACGTGCTGGCCAAAAATATAGAAAATGCGCGAGCGGTGTATGACGCCGCTGAAGGCCATGCGGTGATTGGCGTGTTATCGGCACAGTTCGACAATGTGGCGCAGGGCATTGAAGAGGTTAAACGCTGGCAGTTGCAGGTGCCTTCGATTTCAGTGGGATTGGGGGCGGGTGATCCTGCTCAATTTTACAAAGCCGCGATGATTGCCGCCGCTACAGGCGCCGCGCATGTTAACCAAACCTTTACTGGATGTGGTTTCGCCGCAGGCGCGCTGGCTCAGGCTGGGCAGTCGCATACGTATATCAATGCGTTAGTAAGCCCGACGGGAAAGATCGGGCAGGTACAAATTTCAACCGGCGAGCGCAGTGCCAAAGGAGACAAAGCCATTGTCTCCTGTGATAGCGCGGTGAATATGATGTTGGATATGGGCGCGCACGCGGCGAAGTTTTTCCCAATGGGCGGGGAGCGTAGCTTAGAGGAGTTAAAAACGTTGGCGGAAAGCGCTGCACGTAACGGAATGACGCTGATAGAACCGACAGGCGGCATCGATTTGGACAACTTTGGGGTTATTTTACAAACCTGTTTGCAGGCTGGCGTGCAGCGAGTAATGCCACACGTCTATACCTCGATCATCGATCCACAAAGTGGTGAGACGCGCCCAGAAGATATCAAACAGCTGATGGATATGATCAAAGCCATTGTGTAGATAACGCTGTATTGTACCGAAACGCTGGGATCTTATTTCCAGCGTTTCTGTTTCTACAGACCGTAGCCGTAGGAATTACGCTTCTTTGATTTTAATCATGCAGGCCACGCCCGCAATCAACAAAACCAGCGAAACAAAAAATACGGCGTAGTAGTTCCAGAACTCCGCAATAAAACCAGCAACTGAACCTGCAAATATCCAACCGGTACGCCCCGCAGTGGTAAATAAGGTAGTAGCTGAACCTGCCTGACCGGGCATTAAATCCTGAAAATACAGCATGCCAATTCCGGCCAAAATACCGATAAAAACGGCATTGAGGAGCTGTAACGCCAGCAGTGCCCACGGTGCGGTTAAGAACAATAGGCCAGCATAAAAAGCCAATCCTGCGGCGAGTGCAACCATCATCAAAAAGCGTTTGCCGAAGCGCTTCGCATAATAGCCCGCGATGAGCATGGTTGGAATTTCTAAGCCTGCGGCGGTGCCCATCATCACGCCAGCCAGTTTATCCGGTAAATGCAGTTCATGAATGATGTACAACGGCATATTGATGAGGTACATGCTGTTGCAGGTCCACATCAATGTGCAGGCAGCAAAGAGCAAAAGCGTATCGCGGCGATTGCGGCGTGGCGCATCCAGCACTTCTGTTGTGCGTACCACCGCTTTAGGCATCGAAGGCAGCGTGTACCACACAATCAAACCGCAAACTAAAAACGTCACCATCGCCGCCAGATACATAAACGGAAAGCCAAAACCGAGCGCTAGCGCGAACGAAATCGGTGGCCCAATCACCCACGCCAAAGAAACTTGAGCACGCAAAATTGAGCTGAACATCACCGCTTCTTTACCGGTTTTATCTGCGTATTCCCGTGCTAGAGCAAACATCTGCGGGTTGGCGGTGGAACCAAAACTGGTGAGCATGACGCCGACGACGAGCAATAAATAGTAGTTACGGTTATAGGCAAACAGCAGACAACCCGCAGCGCCAAGAATGCAGCACAATAAAATCAGCTTTTTGCGATCGCCTGAGCGATCCGAGCGTGCGGCGAGAAACTGGCTAACAATGATCCCAATCACCGCGCTGCCGGTATAAAACAACCCAACCATGAACGGGCTTTTAACCACTTCGGTGGAGAGGAATAGGCTGAGAGTTGGTGTTTGTAATGCGCCAGCAATACCGGTCAAAAAAGCCACAATCAAGAATGAGGTGGAGGTTAAATCGGGCAGACGGCGGAGTGCGGTCGAATACATGCGCATAGATTTATCAGGGATCAGTCAGAGGTGAACGGAGAACTTCAGGGCGGGCATGTTACGCTCGAATGTTAAAAATGAAAAGCTGTTTCAGCCTCTCGAATGTAAGAAAGTCATACAAAAGATAGGGAATAGATTATGCACAATAATAAATGGATAGCAGGCTGAAAATAGTTTGCGAAGAGCATTCCATTATTTTTTCTTGGTTCTGACTTTTGTCCGTAAAACGTAATAATAGCGGTAAGTATAAATACGGGGGAAGAGCGATGAATTCACTTGTTTTATGGCTACGATGTAGCTACATTTATGGTTATAAAACACTCAGTTCATGGAGCGAAGTTATGACTAAAAGTGATGTGGTAAGAGCAAGAGTTTCCCCTGCGGTTAAAGTGGCCGCCATGGAGAATGCCAGCGCGTTAGGAACCGATCTTTCAACGATCATTCGGTTATTAGTTAATCAGATTGCGGTGACAGGTGAGGTCCCTGCGGAATTGCTCAAGCCTAATGCAAAAACGCTGAAGGCGATCCGCGATCTGGAAGCCGGTATCGGTGTGAATCGGGCCAGCGATATTGATGAATTGAAGGCAGATATCGGCTGGTAGCGAGTTGGGAGATCATGATGCAAGGATTGCTCATCATGTTAATGATTGTTTATCAGCATCGTTTTAAAAAAGATGCTAAACGCTTTATGGGTAATCTATTCGCTCAGAGAGTCATCCTACAAACAGTTGCTTTGCTACAGACAGGCGAGCCGCTGCCGGAAAGATATCGAGAACATAAGTTGGTCGGAAATTATATTGGTTATCTTGAATGCCATGGAATGCCCGATCTTCTATTAATCTATCAGCGTACCAAAACCGAGTTAAGACTATTTCGTGTGGGAAGTCATGCGGAGTTATTTGATTAGTTTTTTGGTGAGTCGTTGATGAGCCATGGTTGATGGTAATTTTTTGATTAAAAAACGGGGCCGAAGCCCCGTTGGTGATGCGGTTAAAGTGCAGCGTTAGAAATTATGCGCCAGTTGGAACCGCATGGGCTGTATTGGTGAGTGCAGGGCCCTGATATTTTTCGATCTCAACCTGCGCCATTTGGCCACAGTTACCCTGCGCCAAGCTAGATGAGCCAATATCAAACGTCAGGCAGTTCACGTTGCCGTTTTTACACAGCGACCCTGGTGTTGCTGGATCTGCTGGATCGAACCATGCACCTTCGCTGATACGAATCACGCCCTGACGCACATCTTCAGTGACCACTGCGCCCACCAAGATCTGGCCGCGATCGTTAAAGGCACGTACTAAGTCACCGTTGCTGATGCCACGAGTTTTAGCATCAATTGGGTGGATTAGAATGGCTTCACGATCGGCAACTGCATACTTTTTACGCAGCGGCGTATTGTCTAGCTGAGAGTGCAGACGGTTGATCGGATGAGCGGTATTCAGAGACAGCGGATATTTTGCGGCTTCAGGCCCTTTATACCACTCATGCGGCGGCATCCACGTTGGAATACCTTTGCAATCTTCATAACCCATTTTCTCAATGGCGTCAGAGTAGATTTCGATTTTACCGGACGGTGTACCTAATGGATTTAACAGTGGGTTTTCGCGATAGTCAGCGAAGCGTATCCATTGTTTATTCTCTTCTGGCACAGGGAAGCGAACATAGTTGTTTGATTCCCAGAACATGTCGAACGGCGGCAGTGCTACGCGGGCTGCGCGAGCCTGCGTTTTCATATCGTCATACATGCTTTTCAGCCACTGAGTTTCGTCTTTGCCTTCGGTGAAGGCATCCTGAACCCCGAGTTTTTCTGACAAACCCGCAAAGATATCGAAATCGCTACGCGATTCGAACTGCGGTGGTACGCACTGATGCATAGGGAATACATACAGCTGAGAATAGTCACCTCCCATTTCCAGATCGTTTCGCTCGTAGCTGGTGGTGGTTGGGAATACGATATCCGCGTGTTTAGCTGTTGCTGTCCAATAAGGTTCGTTGACCACAATGGTTTCAGGTTTTTGGAAAGCTTTGACTAGCGAGTTTGTATCTTGATGCTGGTGGAAGGTGTTACCACCCGCGACGTAAACCATTTTCACATCAGGATAGGTAACCTGAGCGCCGTTAAAATTAATGGTTTTGCCTGGATTCATTAAACACTCGGCAATACGCGCAACGGGAATTGGCGTAGGCGTATTTTTCGGTGAGTTACCGGCGGAAATACCCGCCAAGATCCCACCTTTAGCCGTCGGACTGCCGCCTGAAGAGTAGTGATAGCTAAAGCCAAAACCGCCGCCCGGCAGACCAATTTGCCCCAACATGGCGGCAACGGTCACTAGCATCCAGTGTTGTTGTTCGCCGTGATGCTGACGTTGAATACCCCAGCCACCCATAATCATGGTGCGATTCTTCGCCATATCACGCGCTAGCTGACGAAGTACGTCGGCATCAACGCCGCTAACCTCGGCTGCCCAGTTTGCATCTTTGACGATGCCATCGTCCTGACCCATAAGATAAGCTTCGAATTTATCAAAGCCAACGGTATAGGTTTTCAGGAAATCAGGGTTATGCAGTTTTTCTGTCAGCAGCGTGTGCGCAATACCAATCAACATGGCAGTATCGGTGTACGGACGCGGTGCAATCCACTGAGCATTCACGAATTTTGCGCTGTCGTTATGAACTGGATCGATGCTGATGATCCGAGTCCCTTTTTTCTTCAGCGCCTCAAAGCCAGTTTGGCCGACGTGATCGGGAACGTTCCAGCTGTTTTTTAATGTGATCATAGGGTTACATCCCCACAGAATCACCAACTGACTATTCTCGATAACGTTTGGCCATGCGGTTTGCTGTTCATAAACTTCCATTGAACCTACCACATGCGACATGATCACCTGCGCAGCACCGGTCGAGTAGTCACCCGCGTAACCTAAGAAGCCGCCACTTAGATTCATCATACGTTGAAGCAGTGTACGGCTATTGTGCAGCATACCCACGCTCTTCCAGCCGTAAGAGCCAGCATATATAGACTGTGGGCCATGTTCTTTTTGCAGGCGTGCGATTTGATCGCTTACCAGCGTCAGCGCTTTATCCCAGCTCACGCGTACCCACTCGTCACGGCCACGAAGTTCTGGTTGGCTATTGGCAGGACCGCCTTCTAACCAGCCTTTACGTACCATCGGGTACTTAATGCGGTTTTCTGCGTGCACCTGATAGGGCGCCATGGTGATGAGCTCATTTGGGAACGGATCGTCACTAATGGCCTTAACATCCACCATTTTGCCGTCTTTCACGATGGCTTCGAAAGCGCCCCAGTGTGCGGCGGTGAGTATGCCCGTCTGTGCCTGACGCAGCGCGGTAAACTGCGGCAACGCTTGGCTGATGGCCTGCGCTAAGGCTGACTTAGGCCATAAACCCGCAAGCAATGGCACGCTCAACACGGCACCGGCGCCGGTCAAAAAGCGACGGCGGCTGACTTGCAGCGGTTTCTGTTCGAAATCGCTAACGTTTTCAACGTGGGAGTTCAGATTTTTTTTCATTGTTATGGCTCCTTAAATCTTGTTCGACTGATTGGCAGGCATATCACTGGCGTGTTTCTGAACGTATTGGGTCAGAACGCGCAGTTGTTCCTGCGTCAGAGAAGTACGTGGAGCCATACCTTTAACCACACCGATCCACTGGTTGGCGTTGAAGCGGTCAAGCGCCGTTAAACCATGGCAACCGGTACAGTTGGCAGACATCATGTCAGAGGCGTAATGCCAAATTTTTTGTTGGTCATCAACCAGCTGTTTTTTCGGCAACCAAACCTGCAATGAAACCTGATGCCAAACCAGTCCGGTTTCGGCGTCTTTAACCGTGCTTAGGGTTTTCAGCTGTTTGCGAGCATCTTCGCCCACTAACACGCTCAGAATGCGCTTACCTTGTGCGGCATAGAACACTTCTGTCACGCCATCCTGCTGCCAACCGGCAACGTCAGCCAATACGCGATCGCCTTGACGTTTTACCACTTTCACTTCGGTGGATGGCATCAAGTTACCCGCGTTGTGCTGGGTTTCATCGGCGCTCAAATAGAACGGTTCGGTGGCGATGGTGTACAGCGTGGTAGCGCTGTCTGGCGTTTTCGCTGCGGCGTTAGCCAATTCGCTGGCACCGGCGGCGGCTAACCCACTCATGTCTGGCAGGATATGGGCAACACCTTTGTGACAATCGATACAGGTTTCACCATTTTTGATGGCGACCGGATGCTGCTGACGGGCTTCTGGCTTCTGCGCGATAACGTCCATTGCGTCGTAGCTATGGCATGAGCGGCAGGTTGCGGAATCATTTTTCTTCAACGTATCCCACACGCTTTGCGCCATGGCGAGTTTGTGCGCCTCATATTTTTCAGGCGTATCGATTTTACCTGTCACTTCGCCATACACGTCTTTCAACGCGGCTACTTTGGTAAGCAGATAATCGATAGGTTGGTGTGGAACGTGGCAGTCGGCGCATTCGGCGCGGATACCTTTGGTGTTTTGGAAGTGAATGCTGCCCTGATATTCGGCGAGAGGCTGTTCCATGGTGTGACATGAAATGCAGAATGCTGTGTCACTGGTTTTATGCATAACGGTGGCGGTTCCTGCCAGCAGGGCTGCACCGATGATGATCCCCAACAACAAAAGCCACAGCCAGGCTCTGCTCCGGCGCTTGCCGGGAGTCTGATATCGATTGCTCATAGTTTATTCCATATAATTATTAATATAGTTTTCTTGCCATATTATTCCTGAATCGAATGAATTGATTATTTTCAATGCTATAGGATTCAAAAACTTGTTAAGTATAGAAAATTTTTGAACTAATTACCTATAAAGAAGTAGCAAAATTATAAGCTTTTTTTGTTGAGATAGGGTGGCTGAGGGCGGCGATCTGTACTGTTTGCAGTCAGTAACACATTTCGTTAACAGCCAGCGGCGTAGTACGGGTACATTGAGGGGTATAGATACCGCTATGATTAAACTGAATCTCTTGAATTGTTTGCGAATGTCATTTGAGCGGTAGGTTCCGGCATTGGCTGTTTGAAATCCTCAAAGGTTGAATTAATGAAGAATTTTGACTCCGCAACACTTATCTCCCAGCTACAACGTTCGCAGGCTCAGTTGGAAAGTATCCGCCACGAATTTCATGCCAATCCAGAATTGGGATTTCACGAAACGAATACGTCTAGCAAAGTATCTGAGTTGCTCAATGAATGGGGCTATGAAGTTGTTACAGGCATCGGCGGAACCGGCATTGTTGCGAGTTTAACCCGAGGAACAGGAACAAAATCTATCGGCCTGCGGGCAGATATGGATGCATTGCCGATTCATGAAGCCAGCGGCGTAAAATATCAAAGCAGTTGTTCCGGTAAGATGCACGCCTGCGGTCATGACGGTCATACGTCCATGTTGCTGGGGGCTGCGCAGTGGTTGGCGAGCGATAGCGCAAACTTCAACGGCACCGTTCGTTTGATTTTTCAGCCATCTGAAGAAGATATGCGCGGCGCGCAGGCAATGATTGACGATGGTTTGTTCACTCGATTCCCCGTCGATGCCGTTTACGGGATGCATAATATGCCGGGATATCCACAAGGGCATATGGCGTTTAAAGAAGGCGCGACGATGGCCGCGGTGGATAGTTTGACCATCACCCTGACCGGCAAAGGCAGTCATGGTTCAACGCCTGAAAAAAGCATTGATCCGATCGTTGCTGGTGCGTCATTGGTGATGGCATTGCAAACAATTGTTTCGCGCAATATTGCCGCACAGGATCAGGCCGTGGTTAGCGTGGGGGCTTTTCAGGCTGGTGACGCAGGAAACGTAATCCCACAGGAAGCGGTGCTGAGATTAAGCATCCGCTCCACCGATGAAAACGTGCGCAAAAATGTGCTGCAACGGATTCGAATCATTACCGAAGCACAGGCCGTATGTTATGGCGTGACGGCGTCTATCGAAAGCGCGGTGGCGGGCGTGGTGTTGATGAATACGCCGCATGAAACCGCGTTTGCCAAGCAGGTGGCGGTTGAGCTACTCGGCAGCGAGAAGGTTGTTGATATGCCTAATACGTTTATGGGCAGCGAGGATTTTGCGTTTATGCTCAAGCATAAGCCCGGCTGTTATTGCATTATTGGCAACGGTGATTCGCCGATGCTGCATCACCCACAGTACGATTTTGACGACCGCAATCTGAGCGTGGGCGCAGCATATTGGGTGGCACTGACCCAATCTTATTTGGCATAACGGCGTGAGTGAGTTGGGGTGGTTTTCCTACCTCAACTGACTATCTTTACTGCCTCGGCGGTTGTATCCACTGGCTACCTGCTGCTTTTTGTCGATTTCCGCCTGACAGTTCACGCAAAGCTGAACTCCCGGTAGTGCCTTGCGCCGCGCCTCTGGGATTTCTGCGCCACACTCTTCACAAAAATGAGCGCTTTCGCCGTGGCTTAACTGGCTACGTGCGCGTGCGACGGCATCATCAACCGTAGCGTCAATTTGATCCTGAACTGCCCCATCATTTGCCCAACCACTGGCCATTATTCACCTCCGGTTATTTTTTAGGCTACATAAGTATAGATGGGGGCTCAAGACTCAGGATCAACCATGGCTTAAAAACTCAGCGTCGCAGATGTCATTATGAAATTCATATCTTTTAAATCGGCATGTTTTTCCAAGCTATGGCTAACGTCAAAATAGGCATAGGCGAATTTAAACTGTAGCCATTTTTCTGGTGTCCATTGAGTTGAAATCTGGTATTGGTTACCAATAAAACGGCTGCCTTGTGTGCTGTTTTTAACTGGTTTCATTGGGCCAAGATAAAATCCGTCCTGCTTTTGCTGCCGCCACATTGCATCCCAGCTAAGATCAACGGAGAGGGTATCCGTTGGCGTTAACGTGACAGACGGGTGAATGTCTATCAGGTTGGCCGGTGCCACTAGACCGTTCTCGGTGAGATAAGGCAATTTTGGATACATGGCATTAAAGGTATTCAGTTCGCCGTCGCGCGGGTTTTTATCGCCGCTCGCAATCCCCATTTTGCCGCCGAAACGTGGTCTCCACATCCAGGTAGACGCCGTGTAGCCCGCGTGCGCTGATGCGGACCATGCCCGAATAGTGCGTGATGCGCCATTGGGGGAAAACTCACCAAATTGATACGCTGCTTCATTGTCCCAATCAAACCCCGCCGCGCCGCCGAAAATTCGGCTGCCAACGGTATAGCGGCGTTCACTGCCGCTGCCTTGTGCGTAGGTGGAATCGTTGCTTTCGAAGCCAAAGGTGTAGAGATCGATAGAAGAGGCGAGTGGGGCTAACGGCGTTGTGGCATATAGCCCCCAGATTTTTTGGCTATTATCGGTGTCATCATCAAAACTGCCTTTTTTGATGTTCACCGGATGGCCAATAAATGCATCTACGCGATTTTTGGGCGTTGCCCAACTGGCGCGAACCGCATCGAACGAGCGGCGCACGTTTGCTCCGTCACGCGTTCCCATCAAATGCAGTGAGCCGAGGGGAATCTCTTGCCGTCCCACCCGCAGCGTGCCGAGACCCGCGTCGGTAGGTAATTTTAAATCGATGTATCCTTGCCCGACATAGGCGTGATCGTCATCCGTTGGCTTGCGTCCCTGATCGCGCGGCGTGGCAATCGACGAACCAAGCTGAATATAGGTTGATAAATAACGGCCATAGTCGAGTTTAGAACCCAGCAGAAAACGCTGCATGAAGGTACTATCTCGCCCTCCGCCGTGCGCGGCCAGATCGCGTTGATCGCTCCATTCATAGCGTTCACGCAGTGAACCGTCGAAGGAAAGCGTCGCATTGTCAGTTAATGCGATCTGCTTCCATGCAGGTAATGTTTCTGCGTGAACGTAAGGTGAGTGAACGAATGTCGATAGCGCGGCCGCCGCAATGAATGCGGGCAGCAAGCCCTGAGGCTGTAGTTTATTTAATTGTTGATTAAGTCGTTTATTAAGTGGTTCATTAACGTGTTGCATGGGGATCGCTTGCTGAGGTCGCGATGCCAAATCACGCTGGCATCGCGATAAAATAAAAATTATTTGGTGTCTTGATGGATTTCCGCAATATAGCCGCCAGGGAATTGCACCACGGCGCTAGCACGTTTTTCCCCTGCGACCGACTGCCACAGGATTTTTGCACCGCTGGCCGTTGCTTTGCCGAGGGTTTCACTCAGATTAGCAACGCCATAGCCGGTACGTTCTTGCCCGAAGGGATAGTTCAAATGCCCATCGGTGACAAAGATGCGGGTTTTTCCGAAGGCGGAAGACAAATTAACTACGCGAATAGCGCTATTTTTTTCACCGCCAATGACGGCAGAGCTTTGCTGTGAATCATCGACGATTTTGCCATTTGAGAATTTCTGATAACTTTTAATAAAATCATCAACGCGATAGCGTGAAAGATAAATACGGTTTTCAGGAATAAAGCTTAGTGGCTGATAGTTAGGTGCTTTAGTATGCCAATACAGCTGCATGTTCACGCCGCCTGGCCACTGAATAACTGCGTCACGCCCAATAGGATCGTTAAATGGCTCAACGATAACGTCGGCACCGGCTTTTTTGGCGCTCGCTATTGCGGCATCCATATTAGTGACTAAGAAACCGTTACGCTCGTTGCCAAACGGATAAGGCGCTGGTGTTTGGAAATCAAATACGGAAAAACTTCCCGACGGGGTTAAGATCAGTTGAGAATAGGTTTGGCTCGGTGTAGGGGTGACATCCGCTAAGACGCGCTGGGTTGTGCTTCCACCAAAAGTTTTCAGAATACTGTCGACGAAAGGATCCATTTTTCCCGGTTCGACATAGACGTGGGTGGTGTCGTATTGCGGGCTTACGCCGATATCCGCCGCCCAGCTGGCCGTAGATAAAGTCACTGCTAATGCAGAAGCGACGGCGAAGTAGATAGAAATTCGCGCTGTTTGATTCATTTCAGTCCCCTTAATATTAACTATTCGATGCTATCGGTTGAGTGCACTGCCGATGAACTGTTTGATAATGTGCATATTACGGAGAAGCGAAATGAAGGATAGACAGTTATTTTTAACGTTTTATTTAAAATAACTAGGGTAAAATAGAGTTGTAATTAGCGAGGTTAAAGAGTGGGTTCTGGCAGAATAGTTGAAAATAACCGTCACTCTAGATTTAGCAGAATGACGCTCTAGGAATAGTTCTAGAAAATAATTTCTTTTATTTTGAATTTTTATTTTTATTTTTATTTTTATTTTTATTAATGGTTTGGTGGTTTTAATTTTGTTTGATAATAGGAGGTAAAGAGCTTTTATCATCAAATAAAATGTCAGTGGTGCATGTGAGCACTGCGTGAGTTGGCTAATGTTTTGCGTATTGGGATTATCTGGATATAGATATATGCAGTTTGTAACGTCATCTTTAATATGATGACGTTACAAATAGAGAAGGTTAAATGCCGCTATTATTTCTCATGTCGTTGACGCAGATTATTAATCACCGCACTGAGGTCCAGATCTTGATCCTGTAGTAATACCATCAGGTGATACATCAGGTCTGAGGCTTCATTCACCAGTTCATCACGGTCGTGCACCGTGGCGGCTAGCGCGGTTTCCACGCCTTCTTCTCCTACTTTCTGCGCGATACGTTTGGTGCCGCTGGCGTACAGACTTGCGGTATAAGAGCTTTTCGGATCGGCATTTTTACGCTCTGCCAGCAACTGTTCTAACTGGAACAAAAATACCCAGTCGGAGGCGGCAGGAGAGAAACAGCTGCTGGTGCCTTTGTGGCAGGTTGGGCCCTGAGGCTCCGCCAATACCAGCAACGTATCGTTATCGCAGTCGGGCGTGATGCTGACAACGCTGAGGTAGTGGCCTGAGCTTTCGCCTTTGGTCCACAAGCGCTGTTTAGTACGCGAGTAAAACGTTACGTGGCGGCTACGATTGGTTTCATCGAGTGCTTCGGGCGTCATATAGCCTAGCATGAGCACTTCGCCGGATACCGCGTGTTGAACGATCGCAGGCATCAGGTTATCAACTTTGTTCCAATCTAATTGTTCTTTCTGCTGTTCAGATAAAAAGGATTCTTTTAACACAAGCGGATCTCCACACCTTGTTGCGACAGATAACGTTTCAAATCGCCAATATTGATAATTTGTTTGTGGAACACCGAGGCGGCCAGCGCGCCATCAACGTCGGCGTCGCGAAATGCTTCAAGGAAGTGCTCTGGTGTACCCGCACCGCCGGAGGCGATCAGCGGCACATGACATACGTCGCGAATCAGCTGTAGCTGACGAAGATCGTAGCCGTTGCGCACGCCGTCTTGGTTCATCATGTTTAACACGATCTCACCGGCACCACGCTTTTGCACTTCTTTAACCCAATCAACCGTTTGCCACGTGGTGGCTTTGGTGCGTTGTTCGTCACCGGTAAATTGATAAACCTGATAGCTGTCGCTTTCGGCATCAAACCATGTGTCGATCCCCACCACGATGCACTGCACGCCGAATCGGTCGGCGAGGCGAGAAATTAAATCAGGATCGGCCAGCGCCGGAGAGTTGATGGAAATTTTATCTGCGCCAAAGGTTAAGATTTGCGAAGCATCTTCAATGCTTTTGATCCCGCCAGCGACGCAGAAGGGAATATCAATCACTTCCGCCACACGTGATACCCAGCTTTTATCCACTACGCGTCCATCGGAAGAGGCGGTGATGTCATAAAACACCAGCTCATCGGCACCTTCCTGCGCATAGCGTTGAGCGAGCGGCACGATATCGCCGATAATTTCGTGGTTACGAAACTGAACGCCTTTGACCACTTGGCCATCGCGTACGTCCAGACAAGGAATTATGCGTTTTGCCAACATGCGATAGCCTCCTTCACGGTGAATTTTCCTTCGAGCAGGGCGCGCCCCACAATAACGCCTTTAACGCCGCTGCCGCGTAGGGCCGCAATATCCTCTAGGCTACCAATGCCGCCGGATGACTGAAACGCCACCTGCGGATAACGCGCGCACACTTCTTGATACAGCGCCACGTTGGAGCCGCTGAGCGTGCCATCTCGCGAAATATCGGTGCAAAGCACATGCTTGAGGCGATAAGGCAGAAACGCATCGACGATTTGTTCAAGCGTGACGCCGGAATCTTCCTGCCAGCCGCTGACCGCAATATTTTTGCTGCCGTCAGCCGCGATGCGCACGTCCAGCGCTAGAACCAGCGCATCGGCACCAAAACGGGTAAACCACTGTTTCACGACATCAGGTTGACGCACCGCCGTGGAGCCGATGACAACGCGTGCAGCGCCCGCTTCAAGCAGCGCTGCTACGTCGTCTTCACTGCGAATTCCACCACCAACCTGCACGGGAACGGAAACACCGGCCAGCAGTTTGCGCAGCAAGGGGATCTGGCGTGCTGCCGGATCTTTGGCACCGGTTAAATCAACCAAGTGCAGAACTTCACCACCTTGTTGCTGATACTCTTGCAGGCGCGGTAGCGGGTCATTGCCATAATCGCGTTGCTGGCCGTAATCGCCCTGATGCAGACGCACTACTTTTCCGTCGATAAGATCTAATGCGGGAATAATCATTGGCGTGCTGCTCCTTAAAGTGACAATTCCAGAAAGTTTTTTAACAGCTGAGCACCGGCGGCACCGGAGCGCTCAGGGTGGAATTGCACACCGAAGAAATTATCTTTTTGCACCGCCGCGCTAAAGGGCGCGCCGTAGTTCGCCTGTGCGATGGTATTTTCACACAAGGGATAGGCATAACCGTGCACAAAGTAAAAATAAGCACCGTCTTCCAGCCCTTGGAAAAGGCGATGACCGGCGAGGGCTGACACTTGGTTCCAGCCCATGTGTGGCAACGGCAGCCCATAATCTTTCATGGTTTCGACGGGAGTATCGATGATGCCTAATGTGTCGGTATTACCTTCATCGCTGCGGCTAGCCAGCAGTTGCATACCGAGGCAGATCCCCAAAACGGGCTGAGTACAAGCTTTAATCAGCTCAATCAGATTGCGTTCGCGCAGCTGTTGCATCGCGGCTTGTGACGTCCCCACACCCGGAAGAAAGAGCTTATCAGCGGTGAGCACCACGTCGGGCTCACGGCTGATTTTTGGCTCATAGCCCAGCCGTTGAATAGCATATTTTACCGAGGACAAGTTGGCGCAGCCTGTATCCAGAATCACAACGTTCGTGTCGGCCATCATAAAACCCCTTTCGAGCTTGGCAGTGTATCGCCCTCAACGCGAATGGCCTGACGCAGCGTGCGGCCAAAGACTTTAAATAAGCTCTCTACGCGGTGGTGATCGTTTTTCCCTTTGGTTTTCAAGTGCAGCGTGATCCCCATGGCATAGGCCAGAGATTGGAAAAAGTGCTCAACCATTTCGGTGCTGAGATCGCCTACACGCTGGTGGGTAAACTCGGCTTTATAAACCAGATAAGGGCGGCCAGAGATATCCAGTGCGCAGCGCGCCAAGCATTCATCCATCGGTAGCACAAAGCCAAAGCGGGAAATGCCACGTTTATCACCCAGCGCTTTTTTCAACGCTTCGCCCAATGCTAGCGCGGTATCTTCCACGGTGTGGTGATCGTCGATATACAGATCGCCTTTCACCTCGATATTCATACGGAAGCCGCCGTGGGTGGCAATTTGATCGAGCATGTGATCAAAGAAGCCGACGCCGGTACGAATGTGGCTTTCACCCTCACGATCGAGCCACACGTCAACGTTGATTGCGGTTTCACGCGTAACGCGGTTCACCTGTGCGTGGCGGTCGCGTTTAGTCAACTCTTCGGCGATCTGTGCCCAACCGCTATTTTCGGCGTTGTAGCGAATACCGGTGATGCCCATATTTTCAGCCAGCTGAACGTCTGTTTCACGGTCGCCAATGACGCGTGAGGCCGCATAGTCCATCACTTCAGGATTCAGGTACGACTGCACCAGCTCGGTTTTTGGTTTACGACAGGTGCAGTTGTCAGCAGGCAGATGTGGACAAATCAGCACGTCATCAAATACCACGCCTTGTGAGGTGAAAATCTGCATCATCAAATTATGTGGGCCATCAAAATCGGCCTGCGGAAAACTGGCCGTTCCTAATCCGTCTTGATTGGTGATCATCACCAAACGATAACCGGCCTGTTGTAGCTTCAGTAGCGCAGGGATAACGGCAGGTTCAAATGCCAATTTGTCCATGCGGTCGACCTGAAAATCAACCGGTGGTTCGCTAATTAGGGTTCCATCACGGTCGATAAAAAGAAACTTCTGGCTCACACGGCCTCCTTGCTGAATTCTTTAGCGGCTACGGCATTGGGAAAAGCGCGCAGGGCTGCAATCACTTGGTTGTTTTCTGCCTGCGTACCTATGGTGATCCTTAAGCAGTTAGACAGACTGGGTTGTTTACTTTGATCTCGTAAGATAATGCCTTGATCCCAGAGCGATTTAAACACCGCAGCGGCGGCTGAACAGCGGAAGACTAAATAGTTGCCTTCGCCGGGATAAACGGCCTCGACGCAGTCGCATTCGGTTAAGGCTTTCACCAGCAGCGCGCGGTTTTCTAAAATGGTTTGCACCCGCTGGCGCATGGCTGCCACACCGTCAGGAGAGAGCGCCTGTGCGGCGATATCAGCAACCGGTGTTGAGAGTGGATAAGGTGCAATCACCTTTAACAGCAGGGTGATCATTTCAGGGCTTCCGATCGTAAAACCACAGCGTAACCCCGCCAAAGCAAACGCTTTAGAAAGGGTACGCAATACGACCATGTGCGGGAACTCAGCCAGCCAAGGCACCAGCGTGGCGTGCGGCGCGAATTCGATATAGGCCTCATCAACCGCCACGATGGCTTTTCCAGCGGTGAGCTCTAACAGCTGGCGTAAATCAGTTGGGCTAAGCAAGTTGCCGGTTGGGTTATTAGGGCTACAGACGTAAATCAGCTTCACGCCAGCCAGATTTTGTTCAATAGCCGGTAAATCTAACTGCCAGTCTTCACGAAGTGCAACCGTGCGGCGTTCAACTCCAAAAGTTTCAGCGCTTACGCCGTACATACCGTATGTAGGTGGGCAATACAGCACCGCATCCTGACCCGGTTCACAGAATGCACGGATCAGAAGCTCAATGCCTTCATCGGCACCCCGGCTAACTAAAACCTGATCGGCGTTGACGCCAGCGTAGGACGCATAGTTATTAATCACGGCCTGTGGCTGACATTCTGGATAACGGTTAAAGGTATCGGCGCTGAGTTGATAAGCCGTGCCAATTGGATATTCGTTGGCGTTTAACCACACGTCGCCTTTACCGCCCAGACGGCGAGCAGATTGATAAGGGACTAATTTGCGCACGTTGGCGCGGGCCAATTCTTCAATGCTGGAGCTCATTAGTTTTTCTCCTTCTGCTGAGACTGGAGCGCAGCAACGCGCAGGGTGACGGCATTTTTGTGGGCGGTCAGCAGCTCTGCCGCCGCCATCGCTTCAATCACCGGTGCTAAGCCGAGTAGGCCATCGGCGCTAATTTGTTGAACGGTCATGCGTTTTTGAAAATCAGCTAAACCGAGGCTGGAATAGGTTGCGGTGTAGCCGTAGGTTGGCAGCACGTGGTTAGTTCCAGACGCATAGTCGCCCGCAGATTCGGGTGACCAGTCGCCAAGAAATACGGAACCTGCGCTGGTGATTTTGTCGATCCACTGGCGCGGCTCGCGCGTCTGGATAATCAAGTGCTCAGGGCCATAACGATTGCTGATATCGATGCACTCCGCTAATGATGAAGTGACAATCAAACGGCTTGAATCTAGCGCCTGACGGGCGATGTTGGCACGTGACAGGGTTGCCAGCTGTGCTTCCACTTCAACGGCGACGCGTTTGGCAATTTCAGCATCTGGCGTGAGCAAAATCACCTGTGAATCAGGGCCGTGTTCGGCCTGAGACAGCAAATCGGCGGCGATAAATGCCGGAGTCGCTTTTTCATCGGCGATGACCAGAACTTCAGAAGGGCCAGCAGGCATGTCGATGGCTGCGCCGTCGATGCTTTGGCTTACCTGGCGTTTAGCTTCAGTGACGTAAGCATTGCCCGGCCCAAAAATTTTATCCACTTTAGGGATCGACTCGCTGCCGAAAGCCAGTGCCGCAATGGCCTGAGCTCCGCCGACCTGAAACACCTCGGTGATGCCACACAGCGATGCGGCATAAAGGATTTCGTCGGCAATCGGCGGTGGAGAACACAAGACCACACGTTGACAGCCCGCGACGCGCGCCGGAATACCGAGCATAAATACGGTGGATAGCAGCGGCGCAGTTCCGCCGGGAATATATAAACCGACCGATGCCAGTGGGCGGGTGACCTGCTGGCAACGTACGCCGGGCTGCGTTTCGATATCAACCTCAGGCAAGATCTGGGCAACGTGGAATTTTTCGATGTTTTTGGCAGCCTGCTGCATAGCCGTTTTGATCTCTTCGCCTAAGCGAGAGGCCGCTTGATCGATCTCGCGCACGCTGACGCGCAACGTGGTGATATCGACTTTATCGAATTTGGCACTTAGCTCACGCAGTGCCGCATCGCCGCCGGATTTAACCTGTTGCAGAATTTTGGCTACGCTGGCGCTAATGGAGTCAGACGCGGCGACCGCTGGACGTTGCAATAGCGCTTGTTGCTGCTGCGCATCGCATTCGTTCCAGAAAGTGATGTTGTTAAAGTTGGTTTTCTTATCAGCAGCAATCATCGCTATTACTCCATCATTTTTTCGATTGGCAGAACCAGAATCGAGCTAGCACCCAGAGATTTCAGCTTTTCCATGGTTTCCCAGAACAGGGTTTCGCTGCTCACCATGTGCATGGCGACGCGGTTTTGGTCGCCGGCCAGCGGCAGTAATGTTGGACGTTCAGCCCCCGGCAACAGCTGAATAATTTGTTCCAGCTTGTCGCTTGGCGCGTGCAGCATGATGTATTTAGATTCGCGAGCTTGAATTACGCCTTGAATACGGGTCATCAGTTTGTCGATGAGTTCTTGTTTGGCGGCTGGCATTTCGCCATCACGTTGGATCAGGCAGGCCTTGGAGCGATAAATCACCTCAACTTCGCGCAGACCGTTGGCTTCCAACGTTGCGCCGGTAGACACCAAATCGCAGATCGCATCAGAAAGGCCAGCGCGCGGTGCGACTTCCACCGAGCCGTTCAGCAAGCATGATTTAAAGCGAATATTTTGTTTATCGAGGTATTGCTTAAGCAGGTGTGGGTAGGAGGTCGCGATGCGGGAATCTTGTAAACACTGCGGGCCGTCGTAAGGAACGTCTAACGGCATCGCCAGTGATAAACGACAGCTGCCAAAATCCAAGCGACGCAGCGTGAAGTAGCGCGGATCTTCGCCCTGAGCGCGGCGGCTCAGCAGCTCTTCTTCCAAAACGTTCTCGCCAATGATGCCCAAATCGACAACGCCATCCATCACTAATCCAGGGATATCGTCATCACGAACACGCAGAATATCGATAGGCATGTTTTCAGCGAATGCGATCAAGCGTTGCTGCTGTAGATTAATTTTGATGCCGCAGCGTGCCAGAAGCTCTTGAGAATCTTCGCTCAGGCGACCGGATTTTTGCATGGCGATACGTAAACGAGTTTTGTCTAACATGTGGCTTCCCTTAATATTTTATAAATTCTGTGATGTTATTTACTAATCTTTGGACAACAAAAAAGCCCTCGGAAGATAATCTTCCGAGGGCTCTCTTTTGCGTTCTGCGCCACTGGAAGATTGTTAACCGTCTTCCAGCACTCATCGGCCTGTCAGACTAGTCAGGATGATGGTGATGATGGTGGCTGAACTGAACGCGAGTAAGCATTTTGGTAATCCAATAATTTGGCAGACACGATTGTCTGCGTTAACTGTAAATTAACCTAAACCAAATGCAGGGGCGATGGCAACCTCTTTTTTGTGGTCATTTTTTGTTTTATCTATAGCTGGCACATGGCGAGAAAAGTTTAATATTTCGTTTTTGTTTCATTTACCCAGCATGATTGATTATTACTGACAATACTTTACTGCACGATATAGCGTGGAAATTGTATAAACAGAGAGAGTGGCGTAGCCTGATTTATATGAATAAATTGTTTTCCATGCATAATTCATCGAAATAAATGGTGCGATTAGATCGCTGGTCATGCGCATTGAGAGGGCCGCAATGAAAAAGATATCAATAGTAGGACTTGGTTGGGTTGGTATGCCGTTGGCCCTATCTTTGCTGGGGCGCGGCTATCAGGTGGTTGGCAGTAAAACCACATCAGACGGCGTTGAAGCTGCACGGATGAGCGGAATCGAATGTTATCCGTTGGTGATGACGCCTGAACTTGAGTGCGAGCAAGACGATTTAGAACAGTTGCTCGATGCCGATGCGTTAGTGATTACGCTGCCAGCCAGCCGCAAGCCAGAAGAAGGCGAGCGCTATTTGCACGCGGTTCAGCTTTTGGTGGATAGCGCTTTGGCGCATAACGTTCCACGGATTATTTTCCTCAGTTCTACCTCGGTTTATGGTGACGCCGTTGGTACCGTGAATGAACGCTCTGAGTTGCAACCTAATACCAGCGCTGGTCGTACTTTGGCTGAGCTAGAAACGTGGCTGCACGATTTGCCAAATACCTCTGTTGATATTTTGCGCTTGGCAGGATTGGTTGGCGCAGGGCGTAATCCGGGTCGTTTTCTTGCGGGGAAAACAGGTATTTCTGGGGCCAACAGCGGCGTGAATTTGGTGCATCAAGATGACGTGATTGCGGCCATTCAAATGCTGCTCAAACTGCCGCAGGGTGGGCATGTATATAACCTGTGTGCGCCGATCCATCCGACTAAGGCCGAGTTTTATCCGCCTCTAGCGCGGGCTTTAGGACTGGAGCCACCGCAGTTTGCCGATGAAGATAAACCTGCGCAGGGAAAACTCGTGGATGGCAGCTTAATCAGCAAAGAATTAGGCTTCGAGTATCAGTATTCGAATCCGACGCTGATGCCATTGAATTGATATGCGCTTAAAGTAAAAAAGCCTGTCAAATGACAGGCTTTTTTGTTGCAGAAATTAGCGCTGCGATTAGGCGCTAACGCTGCCCCACATATCGTATTCATCAACGTTTTCGATGGTGACGTTAACAACGTCGCCGATCTTCAACGTGGTTTCACCGTTGAGATAAACCGCGCCGTCGATTTCAGGTGCATCAGCCATGCTGCGGCCAATAGCGCCTTCTTCATCCACTTCATCAATGATAACGGGAAGTGTCAGGCCAATTTTGTCTTTCAGACGCTGGGCTGAAATTTGCTGCTGAAGCTGCATAAAGCGGTGGAAACGTTCTTCCTTCACTTCTTCCGGCACTTGGTCAGCCAATTCATTGGCGGTGGCACCCTCAACCGGACTGAATTTGAAACAGCCAACGCGGTCGAGTTTCGCTTCAGTCAGGAAATCGAGCAGCATCTGGAAGTCTTCTTCGGTTTCACCTGGGAATCCAACGATAAACGTCGAACGCAACGTGAGCTGCGGGCAAATTTCGCGCCAGCGTTTAATGCGCTCAAGGGTGCGTTCTACTGCGCCAGGGCGCTTCATCAGTTTAAGGATTTTTGGACTGGCGTGCTGAAGCGGAATATCCAGATACGGCAACACTTTGCCTTCCGCCATCAATGGAATGACGTCATCAACGTGCGGATAGGGGTAAACGTAATGCAAGCGGATCCAAACGCCGAGTGAAGAAAGCTGTTCACATAGGCCGATCATGCTGGTTTTCACCGGCTGTCCGTTCCAGAATCCGGTACGGTGTTTGACGTCAACGCCGTAGGCCGACGTATCCTGCGAGATAACCAGCAGTTCTTTGACGCCCGCATCAACCAAACGTTTTGCCTCATCCAATACGGAACCAATCGGACGGCTATCCAGATCGCCGCGCATGGATGGAATGATGCAGAACGTGCAGCGATGATTACAGCCTTCGGATATCTTCAGGTAAGCGTAATGTTTAGGCGTGAGTTTAACACCCTGTTCCGGCACCAGACTGGTAAACGGATTATGCGTTGGCTTCGGCACATACTGGTGTACGTGTTCAAGCACGGCTTCGTAGCTGTGCGGTCCCGTTATTTCCAAAACTTTAGGGTGAACTTCGCGGATCTGGTTCTCTTTTGCCCCTAAGCAGCCGGTAACAATCACTTTGCCATTTTCGTTGAGCGCTTCACCGATAGCCTCTAACGATTCTTGCACGGCGCTGTCGATAAAACCGCAGGTGTTCACGATAACGAGCTCGGCGTCATCGTAGCGGGGGACTACATCATAACCTTCGGTGCGCAGTTCGGTCAGAATACGTTCGGAGTCTACTAGGTTTTTCGGGCAGCCCAGAGACACAAAACCAATACGCGGTTGGTGCATATATTACGCTCACAAAATGTTCAAAGAAGAAAAACGGCTGAGATTTTACACGGGAATTTATTTTGCCTCTAGTTTTTATCATGATGGGTGCTTAGGCTAGATAAATTCGTCGCGATGTTATCAGAAATCTTGACCGATTTTTAAGGATGCATAGATGGTAATGCTCGAAACTCAAAGACTAATCATGCGGCAAATCACTGAATCAGACTGGGCGTTTTTCAGCGATCTTTACCGTGATGAGCAAGCTATGGCGCTGATTGCTGATACGCAAACAGAGCAGCAGATTTTGGCTGCTTTCGAGAGTCGCTTACCTAAATGGCGTAAAGAACTGCCCCAATGGTTGTGCTTAGTCATGATTGATCGGGACTCGGGTCAGCGAGTGGGATTAACCGGCTTTGTTTCTGAATGGATGCCATATCGTATAGCTGAAGTTGGCTTTATTATTTCCCCTAGGTTTCAACGCAAAGGCTATGGCAAAGAATCTCTCACTGCGCTTATTGATTTTGCCTTTTCACAATGTGGCTATCACAAGCTAAAGGCGGTGGTGACTTCGGGTAATGAAGCATCGCGGGGATTATTAATGCGCAGCGGCTTTCAGCAGGAAGGCTGTTTGCGACAAAATTATTTTCTACAGGGAAAATGGCATGATGACTGGGTCTTCGGCTTGTTGGCCGAGGAATATAGCAGGGGCTAACCCCTGCTAGGATTTGAGTTATTATTCAGCTAATTTCCTTTTCACAAATAGCTGAACACAGAGAAGAAGCACCAATACTCCGGCAATAACCAGCAAATGCTCGATGCGGAAATGATCGGCAAGCGGGCCGAACAGCACCATACCCAGCGGCAAAGCGCAGCAGTTGGCGACCTGCACCAAGCTGAAAATTCTACCGTGCATTTCGGGTATCACTTTTTCCTGTAGCAGAGAAGTCACCGGCGCGTTAAAGCACGGCATGGTGATCCCTATCAGGAAATTAAAAGCCAGATAAATGCTGAATTGCGGCGCGCAGCCAAGTGCGATCATGAAAAAGCCATAGGCACCGCCAGCGAACAAGGTGGTGCGTAGACGGCTGGTAAATCCTCCCCACATTGCAATCAATATTCCACCCGTAATGGCTCCGCTGCTAAAGGCCATTTCATTGATGGCTAATCGCCATGCCTCTGGGCCAAACGAACGGCTGACCATCAGGGGCGTCATAAATGCCGCAGGGCTTATCAAGATCATCATGATGATCAAGAACATAATCAGATAGCTGATAAACGGATTTTGCCGAAGGTAATGGAAGCCTTCACCGATAACCTTGATAGTCGATTTACCGTCAAGATTGCTGTTTGTGAGTTTGGCGATCTTTAACATCGACATAAATACTAAGCCAATCGCGGCGGTAATGACGTCGGCGAAGAAGATTTTCTCGATGGAGAAATAAGCATACAGCACACCGCTGGCCGCCGGTGCAATTAGCATGTTCAACGAACTTAATGTGCTGTTGATTCCATTTATCTTTATCAAGCGATCTTTTGGCACCAGTTGAGGAATGATCGCATTCACGGTTGGCGTTTGAATTCCCGTGCCAAAGGAACGAACGGCCAATACGGCAAAGATCAACCATAGCGGCTTGTATCCTAAGATAAATGCAACAGCCAACAACAGCGTTACCAGCGCGATAACCGCGTCTGAAATCATACTGACATACTTGCGGTTATAGCGATCTACCCATACACCGGCAAACAGCGAAATAACGAGCTGAGGCAAAAAACCGCACAGGGTCGAGATGGTGATCATCAGCCCTGAAGACGTAGTCAGCGTGATGTACCAAATAATGGCGTATTGCACGATGGATGAACCAAGCAGAGTCACTGTTTGGGCTGAGAGGAAAAGGGCGATGTCCTTTTTCCAATGAAGTTGTTGCGTCATGGTATTGGTACTCAATTTTTTTCAATAAAAAAGCCGGTTCGCACTGTTGGCGGCCCGGCTTAAAGATTGTTTATTTCAACAATCCGTCACGGATGTTTTGCAACATCAAGGCCACAGATAAAGCGTGGCAAGAGACATAAACCCTAAATTTCAGCTAGCAGAAATCGACGTAACTAAACGACCGATGACCTGCTGGCTGATGAAGAGTTTAAGCAGCGGATGGCTGCTGATTAGGCTCCGAACAACGCTTCATCTTTCGATTGCGCGGAGCTGCGTCTGGTGACGGATTTTTTGAAGTAGGTACAAACCATGAAATTTACTCGATACCAAGAGACAAATTCTCTTTAGATTAGGTGCGAATTATATCTGTGTAATATAGATAGGGCAAATCGTGGTCTTTTGGTGGCTACTCTAGGCTAAGGATATCGCCGGTATTAAACGGCTGAGCATTTAACCATAAGCGACCCCAACTTCCGGTACAGTGGCAACCGTAAATAAGATTGATATTTTGCTGTTGGAAATAGCGTCGGGTGCGGAGCATCTCTGGCAAACCCGCGCTACGTAAATGCAGACCGCCGATAACGGCGCTGACTTTATCTATTCCAGTGATCTGTTTGGCGTAGTCAATAATATCGCAGATGCCTGAATGCGAGCAGCCAACAATAATCACTAAACCTTGGCTTCCACGCCAGATTAAACAGCTATCGTCTCTGACATAGTCAGTTTCATAACCTGTATCATTTTCAATTAAGCCGAAGCGTTTATTGGGATTGCTGCGGGGGATTTCTCCGGCAAAAATAAAGCGTGTGCCGATGTTTACCGGTTGTCGTGAAAGCTGAAAGGGGAAATGGGTTTGTAATTGCGTTTTGTTATTTTCAGGGGATATTTTTTTTATTTTGATGGCACGAGAACCGATAAAGCCCCCCGCATAGCGTGTGAGAAACACATCGGGGTGACATATGACCTTAGGCTTGTGCGGAGTGTAGGGAATCAGATAAGGAAGCCCACCAAAATGATCGTAATGCCCGTGTGAAAGCACCACGGAAGAAACAGTACTTAAATCTATTCCTAAGCGTTGCGCGTTATGACAAAAACGCTGATCTTGCCCCGTATCAAACAGGACCCTCTGTTCGCCATCATCCAGCCATAAACTTAATCCTACGCCGCTGTTTAAATCAGCGTGACGGGTGTGATTTTCTAGCAAAACCGTAATCTTAAGCGACATCTGTCATTTGCCCGCACAGTTGATAATGACTAACTAAATTAGATATGAATCAGACAGCCGTTTTCTTCGAGCTGAGCCAGCTGTGCCGGATAGTGGCCAAATGAATTCCAACGCAGATCGAGTCGTTTAAGATTCTTGAGCGTATAGATACTGTCTGGTAATGACGTGAGATTATTTGCCCGCAGATCCAGCGTTTGTAGCTGAGTTAGAGCGGCAATACTTTCTGGTAACTCAGACAGATTATTAAATCTGAAATTAAGATCTTGCAGGCAGTTTAATTGCGTTAAAGCATCCGGAATCGATTTAATGCGGTTACCCGACACATCCAACACGCGTAGCTGAGTTAGCTGATTGATTTGGTCTGGGAACTGGCTGAGATGATTGTTCATTAAATGCAGTTCTTTGAGATTTGTAAGTTCACCAATCTTTTCAGCAAACAACGCAATTTTATTATTGTATAAGCGCAGCTCTTCTAAGGCGTGCAGGGCAAAAACGGTTTCTGGAATGCTAGTGAGATGGTTATCCGTAATATTCAGGTAACGCAGGTTATGCAGCGCTGACAGCGTTGCTGGAATATCATTGAGCTGGTTATTGCTCAAATAGAGATAGACCAATTCAGTTAGCTGTCCAAGCGTGCTGGGCAATTCAGATAATTTATTATGCCCGAGGTCGAGCATTTCCAGCGCGCGAAGCTGCCCAATAGAGTCAGGAATATGTGCGATCTGATTACAGGATATATTGAGCACCTGTAGCTTAGTTAAGCTGTCAATTTGCTCTGGATAGTCGCGTAGCTGGTTGTTATAGACGCTAAGCCCTGTCAGCCCTTCATTCAATTTAATGTTATCAAGCTGCTCAAGTTGTTGATTATCAAGATTGAGAAACGGCGCGTTAGCCTGTTCTGTCGGTGTTATTGAGCGTTGGTGTAATAGCATAGGGATGAATCCAATGAGTGAGGCTGGCAGTGAGGAGATCACTGTAGCCAGTTTGCCTCGTGATGGGAAGAAAAGGGGAGCAAAACTGAGTGCTCACAAGGATAAAATAAACCCTTTGGCGTGTTGTTTATAAACAGTGAGTTGGCGCACGTTGCTACGACGAATAGCTTCTCATAATGCCACTAACCATAATGCTACTAACGTTAACGAACTTGGGAAGAATAATGGAACCATTACATGCGGTTTGGGTCACTGTCGGGTTGTTTGTCCTCACCTTTTTTAATCCGGGAGCGAACCTTTTTGTGGTGGTTCAGACGAGCCTATCTTCTGGACGACGTGCCGGTGTGCATACAGGATTAGGCGTAGCGCTGGGCGATGCGATTTATTCTGGTCTTGGCCTATTTGGTATGGTGGCCTTGATGACCCAGTTTGAAAGCCTGTTCTCAATCATCAAAATAGCAGGCGGTGTTTATCTGCTTTGGTACGCTTACGGCGTAGTAAAAAATCAAAATGATATACAAATTGGCGGGTTGCATACGCTGGTGCCCGGCGAAGGGGCGGTATTTTTTCGCCGTGGACTGATTACCGATCTTTCTAACCCACAAACCGTGCTGTTTTTTATCAGTATTTTCTCGGTAACGCTAAGCGCTGAAACGCCAACTTGGGCCAAGTTATTAACCTGGTTTGGCATTGTGATGAGCTCGGTCATTTGGCGTATTTTCCTCAGTCAGGCTTTTTCTCTCTCGGTGGTGCGCCGTGGTTATTCACGCATTCAACGCGTGATCAGCAAGGTGATCGGTGCCGTTGTCGGGGCATTTGCGTTGCGGCTTATTTACGAAGGTGGACGCGAACTTAGCCGTTGAACTGAATCACAGGGATAAGTCGTAACACTTATTGATATTTCAACTATGCTGTTATTGGGTGGAAAATAGACATGTTGTGTGCTTTTAAGTATGACTAATCCAGTTTGGGAGTGAGAGCGTTGCTGATTTATCTCTGTAGCGCTGTAGACCACCAAGACGATCGCTTTTTTGAGTTGTATGCAAAATTGTTAGATTTATGGTGGGTTATTTAATCAAATAATCAACATTTTGTGCGATCCGTCACACTTACTCAGTCACAAGACTCTCTTGCTCGTTTTCCTCCCTAATCAGTAAGTTACCCGTAACAATTCATTTAATTCACGCCAAATCTGCCATTTCCAAACGTAGCGTAACGTAAACAAATGTTTCATAACAACACATTCAGCAAGGAAATGGTGTTAAATAACTGATAACATTTTGTAGATGGGCAATGTCATGGCAAAAGAAAAATCTGGAAGCTCAAGAAGAGATTTCCTTCTAAAAACAATAACATTAGTACCCGCAGTGGCTATCGGTGGAACAGGTATTGGCTCACTGACGGCTCCGATGGTTGCGCATGCAACTGAACCAAAAACGCCCGAAAAACATACGGCGCGTGATTACACTCCTACCTTTTTTACGCCTGAAGAATATGCGTTTGTGCAAGCAGCCGCTGCACGTCTGATCCCTAATGACGATCGCGGCCCCGGCGCGCTAGAAGCAGGCGTGCCTGAATTCATCGATCGCCAAATGAATACCCCGTATGCCACAGGTTCACAGTGGTATATGCAAGGGCCATTCAACCCTGATGCAGAACATGATTTTGGCTATCAGCTGCCGTTAACGCCGCAGCAGATTTATCGCTTGGGCGTAGCCGAAGCCAATGATTACGCCAAAAAACAGGCGGGCAAAATCTTTGCTGAATTACCGCAGGATAAACAGGACGATCTGTTAAGCCAAATGGAAGGCGGGAAAGCGGAATTTACTCAGGTTCCGGCCAAGATCTTCTTCTCTTTCTTACTGCAAAACACCCGTGAAGGTTTCTTTAGCGATCCCATCCATGGCGGTAACCAAGGCATGGTCGGCTGGACGCTAATTAACTTCCCCGGCGCACGTGCAGATTTTATGGACTGGGTAGAGCGCGGTGAACGTTATCCGTTCCCTCCGGTGTCTATTCGCGGAGAAAGAGGATAAATCATGGCGAATACAATGAAGAAAGTCGATGTGGTAGTGGTGGGATTCGGTTGGGCGGGTTCCATTATGGCGAAAGAACTCACTGAAGCCGGTTTAAATGTGGTGGTGTTAGAGCGTGGCCCGCATCGTGATACTTATCCTGATGGCGCCTATCCACAGGTAATTGATGAATTAACCTATAACACGCGCCGCAAGCTATTTCAGGATTTATCCAAAAGCACCGTGACCATCCGCCATAACGTCTCTCAAACCGCGTTACCTTACCGTCAGTTAGCGGCATTTTTGCCAGGTACCGGAACCGGTGGTGCAGGCCTGCATTGGTCTGGGGTGCATTTCCGTATTGATCCGATGGAATTGCGCATGCGCAGCCATTATGAAGAACGCTATGGCAAAAATTTCATTCCTGAAGGGATGACGATTCAGGATTTCGGCGTTACCTATGAAGAGCTTGAGCCGTATTTTGATAAGGCTGAGAAAGTTTTTGGCACCTCAGGTACGCCGTGGAGCGTGAAGGGGAAAGTGATTGGTCAGGGCAAAGGGGGAAACCCGTTTGCGCCAGATCGCTCTGACAATTTCCCGTTACCGGCTCAGAAACGCACCTTCTCTGCACAGATGTTTGCTCAAGCCGCGGAGTCTGTGGGCTATCACCCTTATGATTTGCCTTCGGCAAATACCTCAGGCCCGTATACAAACACCTACGGTGCTCAGATGGGGCCATGTAACTTCTGCGGATTCTGTAGTGGTTACGCATGCTACATGTACTCCAAAGCCTCGCCGAACGTTAACGTGTGGCCGGCTTTACGCCAAGAACCTAAATTCGAGCTGCGCACCAACTCACATGTGCTGCGCGTTAATCTGACAGATGATAAAAAGCGTGCCACCGGAGTGACCTATGTGGATGCGCAAGGGCGTCAGGTTGAGCAACCTGCTGATTTGGTTATTTTGGCTGCATTCCAGTTCCATAACGTGCACCTGATGCTGCTGTCTGGTATTGGTCAGCCTTACAACCCAATCACTAATGAAGGGGTGGTAGGCCGTAACTTTGCGTACCAGAATATTTCGACCATCAAGGCCTTCTTCAATAAAGATATTTTCACTAATACCTTTATTGGTGCCGGTGGTGCAGGTGTCGGCGTGGATGACTTTAACGCGGATAATTTTGATCACGCCAAATATGGTTTCGTCGGTGGATCGCCGTTCTGGGTGAACCAGGCAGGGACTAAACCGATTTCAGGTTTGCCAACTCGCCCAGGAACTCCAGCGTGGGGAAGTAAATGGAAAGCCGAAGTCGCTGATGTTTATCCGCATCATGTCTCTATGGATGCGCATGGCGCGCACCAGTCTTATCGTGCTAACTATTTGGATTTAGACCCTAATTACAAAGATGTTTATGGTCAGCCATTGCTACGTATGACGTTCGACTGGCAGGAAAATGACATCAAAATGTCGCAGTTTATGCATGGACGTATGCATAAAATCGCCGAGGCCATGAACCCGACGGTGATTAGCGGTTCGCCTAAAAGTGAAGGGACGCATTTCGATACCACCGTCTACCAAACCACGCATATGAACGGTGGGGCGATTATGGGTGACGATCCGAAAACCAGCGCCATTAACCGCTATTTGCAAAGTTGGGATGTGCCAAACGTGTTTGTACCGGGAGCATCGGCATTCCCACAGGGCTTGGGCTACAATCCGACCGGAACCTTAGCGGCTCTGACTTACTGGTCTGCTCGTGCTATTCGCGAGCAGTATTTGAAAAATCCAGGACCGTTGGTGCAGGCTTAAGGAAACCAGAACATGAAAAAAATACTCTCAGTGCTGGTATTTGGCGCGTTTAGCATGAGCGCATTGGCTCAGGAAATGAGCGGCGCAGATTTGATTAAACGCGGTGAATATCTGGCCCGCGCCGGAGACTGCGTGGCCTGCCATACCAGCAAAGGCGGAACCCCGTTTGCAGGTGGGCTACCGATGGCAACGCCAATCGGCACGATTTACAGTACCAACATCACGCCGGATAAGAAGCACGGCATTGGTGAATACTCTTTTGAGGACTTTGACCAAGCAGTGCGCCACGGCGTGGCGAAGAACGGCAGTACGCTTTATCCGGCGATGCCATATCCTTCTTATGCCGTGGTGACTGAACCGGACATGCGCGCGCTTTATGCGTATTTCATGCAGGGCGTAAAACCGGTCGATCAGGCAAACAAAGACAGCGATATTCCTTGGCCGCTGTCGATGCGCTGGCCGTTATCTATCTGGCGCGGGATGTTTGCGCCAGATGTGCAGGATTTCAAACCCGCACAGGGTGAAGATCCGGTGCTAGCACGTGGTCGCTATCTGGTGGAAGGTTTAGGGCACTGCGGTGCTTGCCATACGCCACGCAGTATCACCATGCAGGAAAAAGCGCTTAACAACGCCGAAGGCGATGTTTACCTTTCCGGCAGTGCACCGATTGATGGCTGGATTGCTTCAAATCTGCGTGGTGATAACAAAGATGGCTTAGGCAGTTGGAGTGAAAAAGATCTGACTGAGTTCCTGCGAACAGGGCGAAACGATCGTACCGCTGTGTTTGGCGGCATGACCGATGTCGTTGAACATAGTTTGCAGTACTTAACGCCAGAAGACGCCACGGCAATTGCGCGGTATCTGAAGTCGCTTCCGGCAAAAGATAAAGATCAGCCGGCCTTTAAAGAGGACAAAACCGTCGCTAATGCGCTGTGGAAGGGCGATGACAGTAAAAAAGGCGCGGCGGTGTATGTTGATAACTGCGCGGCTTGCCACCGAACTGACGGTAGCGGCTACACGCGTTTCTTCCCTGAACTGCGCGGCAATCCGGTGGTGATGACCGATGATGCTACTTCGCTGATCCATGTAGTATTAACGGGGAATACATTACCGGGCGTGAAAGGGGCTCCATCGTCAATCACGATGCCTGCATTTGGCTGGCGTTTGAACGACCAGCAGGTGGCTGATGTGGTTAACTTTATTCGTACCAGTTGGGGGAATAAAGCCCCAGAAATTACGGCTAAAGACGTTGCCAAAGTGCGTGAGGACAAGGACATCATTCCCGATCCGAAACTGCTAGGCAGCCCTGAAATTGAAAAGCTACAGGTCACACAGCAATAACAATCAACCCCGGCGAGTCCGGGGTTTTTTGTCAGCCGCGATGAAGTAGCCTTGAATCGCTAAAAATCTGACCGAATGCAGCACAATGATTAAGCAAAAAATTGATTAGCGAGTTTGTGAGGTTGGATTATATTTAAAGGGTTAATAATCTAGGGTTTATTCTTTAAGTTAAAGCCGTTATGGTTCCAAGCAGGGGATAAACACCCTTTGCGAAGGTAAAGAGTAATTTTTATTTATCTGAATGGATACGCTGGCATCATCATGAAGAAAATCGCACTCACTACGTTAATCAAAAAAATCACTCTCGGGGCAGGCCTGACGTTAATGGCAATCCCGATGACCTATGCTGATGAGGCTGCTCCGGCGGCCCCACAAATCAATGCCAAAGCCTATGTGCTGATGGATTACGACAGCGGGAAAATCCTTACAGAGGCCAACGCCGATGAGCGTTTGGATCCAGCTAGCCTGACGAAAATCATGGCAAGCTATGTGATCGGTCAGTCAATTAAGGCTGGTAAAATCACACCTAACGATATGGTTGTGGTCGGTAAAGATGCTTGGGCGACGGGCAACCCCGTTTTACGCGGATCGTCACTGATGTTTCTTAAACCCGGCGATCGGGTTCCTGTTTCTGAACTGAATAAAGGCGTGGTTATTCAATCGGGTAACGATGCCAGTATTGCGCTGGCCGACTATGTTGCTGGCAGTCAGGATGCGTTCGTTAGCCTTATGAACAAATACGTTGAAGCTTGGGGACTGAAAAACACCTCATTCAAAACGGTTCACGGGTTAGATTCTGAAGGGCAATACAGCTCGGCGCGCGATATGGCGCTGATCAGCCAACGTTTGATTGCTGATGTGCCCGATGAATACGCGTTGCACAAAGAAAAAGAGTTCACCTTTAATAAAATCCGTCAGATTAACCGTAACCGTCTGCTATGGGATAGCAGCCTGAACGTGGATGGAATTAAAACCGGATTTACCTCTGGTGCTGGTCATAACTTAGTCTCGTCGGCGACCGATGGCCCAATGCGTTTGATCTCGGTCGTGCTTGGTGCACCAACGGATCGAATTCGTTTTGAAGAAAGCAAAAAACTGCTGACGTGGGGCTTCCGTTTTTATGAAACAGTCACACCAATTAAAGTCGGGCAGGCATTTACCACTGAAAAAGTGTGGTTTGGTGATAAGAGCGAAGTGGAACTGGGCGTTGATAAAAACGCCGGTGTTACTATCCCACGCGGGCAGCTGAAAAACCTGAAGGCCAGCTTCACCCTGAATCAACCTCAGTTGGAAGCGCCGTTAGCTAAAGGGCAAGTGGTGGGGACGATTGATTTCCAATTAAACGGCAAAACCATTGAGCAGCGTCCGCTGGTGGTGCTTAACGAAGTGAAAGAAGCCGGCTTCTTTGGCCGCATCATCGACTTTGTGATGATGAAGATTCATCAGCTGTTCGGTTCGTGGTTTGGCTAATTCATCCAGATATCAGCGTGCAACATGCACGCTGATTCATGCTTTATGCAATTCTCTTCGCAAGTCTTCATCGCAGTATGAAATACCGCTTTTCTCACCGAAAAATCACCGTTAGTTTGGCTGCGGGTGCTTAGGGCTGTTTGCTTTATACCCTTCATATTTCAAGCGGCATTTTTGTTGGCCGCTTTCGTTCACCCGAATCACTTACTTGAGTAAGCTCATCGGGATTCACTCATTTGCCGCCTCAATGCCGCTCGAACTATTTTGGGTATATGCACTAGCTGAAAGCAGATAGAAAAAAGCCCCACCCGACTATAAATCGAAGTGAGGCTCAATCTTATGCAAGACAACATGAGGTTAGTCTCTTACCCGCCGCAAGGCAAGGAAAAGGAGGCCGGAGATGCCGCAAAAAACGGTGATTTATTGTGTATTGATCGTCTGTCTAACTCTACTGGCGTTTATCAGAATCACTCACGGATATCTTTGTGAGATACATATAAAAAACGGTGATAAAAAAGTGGCGGCTGTTTTGGCCTACGCATCCAAACGGTAAGCTGACTCAACGGCGGGGAGGAGACTCCCCGCTTGTTGAGACACTCTGGCTCAATCTTGTGGTGTTAGCATCAGTCACTAAGCACCCATGCTAAGCACTTATACAATGCAGAATCAACCGCAGGTCAGAACCTTGAGTGCCAAACCACCGCGTGAGGTTTCACGGTATTTGGCATTCATATCTTTGCCTGTTTCGTACATCGTTTCGATCACTTTATCTAGGCAAACGCGTGGGTCGCTGGTACGGCGCATTGCCATACGAGAAGCGTTGACCGCTTTCACAGCGGCGATAGCGTTACGTTCGATACAAGGCACTTGAACCTGCCCAGCAACTGGATCACAGGTTAAACCAAGGTTGTGTTCCATCGCGATTTCAGCGGCCATACAAACCTGCGCAGGGCTTCCGCCCATCAGCTCAGTCAGACCCGCCGCAGCCATTGAACAGGCAACCCCAACTTCCCCTTGGCACCCAACTTCAGCACCGGAGATCGATGCATTCATTTTGTACAGCGCGCCAATAACGCCAGAGGCTAGGAAGTAACGAGAGTACGAGTTGGTATTAACTTCACGAATGAATTTATCGTAGTAGGCCAATACCGCAGGGATAATCCCGCATGCACCGTTGGTAGGTGCTGTGACCACTCGACCGCCCGCCGCATTCTCTTCGTTAACGGCAAAGGCGTACATGTTGATCCAGTCAACAACGGCCATTGGGTCAACGCTCATTTTATCGTGAGTCACCAGCATGCGACGTAGCGCAGATGCACGGCGTGGAACGCGTAATGGCCCAGGCAAAATGCCTTCGGTATTCATGCCGCGCTCAATGCCGCTACGCATGACATCCCAAACGCGAGTGAAGTGGGCTTCGATCTCTTCTTTGCTGTGCAAAGCGAGCTCGTTTTGCATCACCAACCCAGACAGAGACAGCCCAGATGCTTTGCAATGTTCCTGCAAATCAGCGGCGCTCTTGAATGGATAGGGTACCTGCACTTCGTTTTCAGACTGTTTGCCAAAGTTTTCTTCGTCAACGATGAAGCCGCCGCCGATAGAGTAATAGGTTTTGCTATAAACGACGGTGTCGCCAGCCAGCGCAGTGATACGCATGCCGTTCTCGTGCAGCGACAGGTTGTCTTGGTGGAAATTCATGCTGGTTTCCAGCGGGAAATCCACTTCATGCTGGCCTTTGGCCAACAACAGGCGTCCACGTTGTTCGACGTCTTTAATAAAAGCGGGGATCATATCGATATCAACGCTGTCAGGCATGTTGCCCGCCAAGCCCATAATGATAGCGAGATCGGTGTGGTGGCCTTTACCGGTGAGTGAAAGTGAACCGTAAACGTCAACAACTACGCGGGTGACATCGTTCAGGATGCCTTTTTGAATTAAATCGTCAGAGAATTCTTTACCGGCTTTCATTGGGCCCACGGTGTGGGAGCTGGATGGGCCAATGCCAATTTTATAAATATCAAATACGCTAATCATGTCGCCTCCGTACGTTAAACAGGGCTATATCCTTCGTACTTGAAGCTGCTACCGTGCTGCAATTCCAATTACTGTGGATATAAAGAATGGTGCTGCCAGAGAAGGGGAGTGATACGGCCAGCGCAAGAGAAGAAGTGCGCTGGCCGGTAGAACATGAACTCTTACAGCGATTAACCGAACAGGGTGTACAGGATTGCAGAGATTGCAATCAGACCCATGATGACCACGAATACGTTGCTGATGTGGCCGCTGTATTTACGCATCGCTGGAACTTTATGGATAGCGTACATAGGCATCAGGAACAGGATCATCGCGATAACTGGGCCACCCAGGGTTTCGATCATACCCAGAATGCTTGGGTTCAGCGTTGCAACAGCCCAAGTTGTCAGCAGCATGAACAGCGCAGTGATTTTGTTCAGTTTGCTAGTTTCAATGGTTTTGCCTTTGCCACGCAGAGACTTGATAACCATACCGTTGAAGCCTTCACGAGCACCCAGATAGTGACCCAGGAAGGATTTAGTGATCGCGATGAAGGCAATAACTGGCGCCATGTATGCGATAACTGGAGTATTAAAGTGGTTAGCCAAGTAAGACAGAATGGAGATGTTCTGTGCTTTAGCTTCAGCCAGATCCGCTGGAGACAGGCTCAGTACGCAGCTGAACACGAAGAACATAACGGTCAGAACCATCATGATGTGTGCGTAAGCTAGGATCTTAGAGCACTTCTTCTCAGCGTCTACACCGTACTCTTCACGTTTCGCCACAGCGAACGCAGAGATGATTGGTGAGTGGTTGAAAGAGAACACCATAACTGGAATTACCAGCCACAGGGTCATCCACAGGCCGCTGCCGTTCATTGACTGAGTCATTGCTGAAGTTTCGAAGATAGCGCTGTTCCAGTTAGGGATCAGATACAGAGCCAGCATCATCAGTACCGCAACAAACGGGAATACCAAGATGCTCATTGCTTTAACGATGAACTGTTCACCTAAACGAACGATAGTCATCAGACCCAGAATCAGGATCAGAGACAGAATGGCACGTGGTGGTGAAGACATACCCAACTGGTGAGTAATGAAGCTATCAACGGTGTTGGTGATTGCAACGCTGTATACCAACAAAATTGGGTAAATAGCGAAGAAATACAGCAGGGTGATCAGTTTACCTGCGCCCACGCCAAAGTGTTCTTCTACAACTTCAGTGATGTCTTCGCCTGGATTTTTACCAGACAGCACGAAACGGGTCAGGCCGCGGTGCGCAAAGAAAGTCATAGGGAAAGCGATGATTGCCATGATGATCAGTGGAATTAAACCACCGACGCCGGCGTTGATTGGCAGGAACAGTACGCCTGCACCAATCGCTGTGCCGTACAGGCCCAGCATCCACATGGTATCTGACTTGCGCCAGGCCGTTGCGGAACCAGAAGTAGAAGTAATAGTACTAGTCTGAGTAGTGTCCATAGGGTCTCCGAAGTGAACACGTTTAAAACAGTTTCTTATCAAAACAATTCTTTGTTCAGTCGTGATGTTCAACGAAAGAACTTTATTCAATTCAACGTACTGCGTGTGTTGCTAATTACCTGGTTATAAAAATGGATTCATTCCATTAAATAAAGCGGCTGCACTATACACCAGTGTATAAAAACAACTGTGTATAAAAGGAACGCATAAAGCTTACTTTTTCATGGAGCTTGCTTTGTCCTGCTCAGCCAAAACAAAAAAAGCGAACAAATAATAGTCCGTTCATAAAATGCTCTTTTAAATTGTTGGTGAGTTGCAGCTGTTTTCGGCGGGAAAGATATATTTTTACAGTTAAAACGTCCGTGATCCGGCTCTCAATTGCGATATTCACTCGATTTTATCGCGTTTTTTCTGATTTTCAGGCTAAAATAAACACACAAAATTAACAAGGAAATTCATGCTAATTAACAGTGATAGGAAAAATAGTAAAAATTCGTTTCTTATATGAAATAAAAAACACGATTTAACTGAATTCCAAAAAACAAATATTCTTATCACTTTGGTTATAGTCAACATGTGTATTATAAGTGATGATATTTTAACTTTCTGTTTTATATGGATTTATCTATGTAGTGGTATTGTTTTTTGTATGACGAAAATATATGCATTTTAAATGAGAAATTAGATTGAAACTGATTATTCCTTGAGCGTAACTAATAAGCAATATTCACCTCAGTGAATGAAATTGGCTATTAAGTATGATTAATTAACTCGTTGGCGAGAAAGGAAATGATGAATAGAGAAAAAAAGATTGGTAAATAAAGAAACGAATATAGCGGTGAAATAGCTACAGCCTCAATTATATTGAAACTGTAGTTCATAAATAGGATTATCAAAGTGATAATGATTATTAAATAGCAATTAGCACAAAAGTTGTACGTTTTTTAGGATCAAAAACTGGCAAATTTCCGTTCTCGGCGCCTGATCGGTGATCAGCGTGGAAAACTCGGAAAGTGGCGCAATCCAAGCCGGTTTGATCTCACCAAATTTGCTGGCATCGGCGATCAGCACCGAACGGCGTGCACGCTGAATTGCTTTTTGCTTAAGTGCGATCTCATCGAGATTGAAGCAGGTTGCGCCCTGTTTCTGGGTGATACCTGCGGCGGAAATAAAGGCCAGCGTTGGGCAAAGGTTATCCAACTCGCTGCAAATCCCGTTAGGAACAAAAATGGCGCTGTCTGGATTAAATGAGCCGCCGCATAAGATCACACGGCAGTTTGGCTTGGTGCGCAATGCCATAAATGTGTTTAATGAGTAGCAGACGCCGGTGAAGCTCAGTGATTCATCAAGAGCATCAATGATGAAAGGAACCGTGGTACCGCAGTCAAAAAAGACTACGTCATCTTCTTGCACCAGCTGAGCAGCAAGTGTGCCGATGTGGCGTTTTTCTTTGACACGTTTTTCCTGCTGATCGGTCACGAAGTAGCGAGCGCTTTGATGGATTTTTGGGTCTAGCACCACATAACCCCCCAGTAAGACCACGTCGCTACTTTGTGAGGCTAAATCGCGGCGCACCGTCATTTCTGAGACATTAAGTAACTCGGCGGCATCTTTGAGATGTAGTTTATCTGTTCGTTTGAGCGCCTGTGACAAGCGGTTAATACGATCGTAACGCCGGGTTTCCATAGTTTCTCTCAGTAAAGTGACCGGTACTTAAGCCGGGCAAGAATAATCGGGATGCCTTTTCCCATGAGATTCCGGATAAGGAACAACGTTCCAACGTGATGTTGGATGAGATAAATGCGACTACTTTCAACGAATTCAATCGTTCGCGAGGCCTTTCATCTTACCTCTGCGCCTGCCGTGGCGCAAATTCGTGATTGAGTGAATGTAGTCTAGTAGATACAAAAAAGCCCGCAAAACGGGCTGATCATCTCATTGAGCTTATTGTCTCACCCAGCCTCGTCGAATCGGCAGAGCAAAACTGAAGGAGTAAATCTGATGTAAGCGGCTCACGATGCTTTGGCCGATCATGCCCCAAAGCAACTGTGTCACGGCGCAACTCATGAGTCCTACGAGCAGCCCCCCAACCATATCTAGCGGCCAATGCACGCCAAGATAGACGCGAGACCAAGCGATACACACACCTAATGCCAACAAGATTACACCGAATAGCAGATGGCGATACCAGAACAAAAATGCCAGAGCAAAGGTAAAGATGCCAGTACCATGATCGCTCGGGAATGAGTTGTCGGGGGCGTGCGGGATAAATTGATAGCCGATACCGTCAACAAACGGCCGAGCATGAGGAAATATCATGCCAATGACGCGCGAGGCGAGTAGGGCAAAAATCAGAGCAAAGGTGGCTTTGGTCGCCAGAGTGCGGTTCTCTGCCATTGCCTTACGTGGACCCCATAGCCAGAAACTCACGATCAGTATTGGCACAATGGCGATCAAATCATTGGCAAAAAACTTGGCTAACGCAATCAGCCAAGCCGGAGAATTTGGCGTGGCGTTCACAAGCATAAAGAGCGCTTGGTTAAACTGTTCCATATAACGTCTTACTCTTCTAACAAAACCAAAATAGGCATCTCAATGAAATAGCAGCTATTTTATCGAATGACGCCCTAACAAAGCCGAGCAGTAAGGCCACATTGGCCCACATCAGTAGCGGCAAAAGAGCGCGTACAATAAAAGCCGGCATCGCGGGAGTAAAGGCCATTAATCTGAAAATTAGCAAAAAGTGTGGTATTCAGAATTTGAAGCAAAAAATGGTGCCTCATCCCATGTCGTTACCTTAACAATCACAGCTTAAGGGAACATTAAGGGGCGATGCACCATTCGTTTTATACGGTTGTTTGCGAATGATTGTTTGTGAATGATTGTTGTCAGCGACTAGTAGGCTCTTGCCGGTGTGGTTGGGAACATCAACCCGATAGCCATGGCGCTAAGCGCAGGGAATAACGCCATTACAAACCAAGGTAGGCCGGCGAGTGTTAGGCTGTGGCGAGTGGCTTCCATCAGTTCCCCTATGATTGGGCTTCCCACTAGAACCGCAAAGCCGCCGCTCATCGCCAACGCCTGATAATATGGCGTTGTATCATTGCCATTTGCAAAGTAGCTCACGAGGCGTTTGGTTGTTGGCACAATCAGGAGCTGCCCACAGTTGATGAGGAATACAAACATCAACAGCGGCAAATAGCCATGCCATCCGGTGGTCTGATGGCGTATTGCGACAAATGCCATATAGATGAAAGCGAGCGAGAGGGTTGAAAATCCCATCACCAATAGCTGACTTTCTTTTCTGTTCGTAAAGCTACGTAGACCTTTCTGGATCAGCATTGAAATCAATACGGAAAACGCAAACAGCAGGCCAATGTATTCGCTCTCCCCACCCAAATGACGCAACGTCAGAGGAAGGGCTAAAAATAGCTGGCTGTAGCTGAGCAAATAGCTGCTATAGGCTAATACAAACACCAAGAAGCGGCGATTTTGCAACACGTTTTGCCACGTGCCTTTTTGCTTCGGCAACGCAGGGTAATAGAAACTAGCGGGGAGTTTATGCGCTAACCAAATCATGGCGGCGACAAACACTAAAGCGCCACCCCATGCAAGAACATGAAAACCAAGGCTGACTAACCAAAATCCCAGTAATGGCCCTACGAGAGCACCTATTTCGCCCGCGATAGCCACTGAATTCCCAAGTTCCAAAACCTTGCCTGATTTCAGCTTATGATCGCCTTCGCCCGCTTCGTTCATCAACAGGCTTTTGGCTGGCGCAAATAACGCACCGCCAACTCCCGTGAGTAGTACTCCTGCGATGAGCAGGTTGGGCTGATTAGCGAATGCCAAACACAAAAAACCACTTGCCTGCGTCAAGCACCCGAGCAGCAAAAGATTTTTCCCACCGATAGAGTGAGCGAGCTGTTCGCTCTTCATATACATCATCTGTTGGGCAAAAAAGCGCAGCCCAACTACAAACCCGATGACCTCCCCAGACAAACGCAGCGAGTCATGCATAAACAGCACAAGGAAAGGGATAACGAGATAAAAGGCGCTGCTAAAGAGCGACTGGCTCGTGATAAGGTCGCGCGAGTTTGCATACAGAGGGATTGAGATAATTTTATTTTGAGTCTTCATAGCATTACCAATAATGAGTGAAAGTCCATTAGGTACCATCTTGATAGAAGATGGCCTCAACCCGACTCATCATGAGAACGGCGTTAAATCACTGTGGGTTCAAATCTATTTCGGTGCAAAAAAGAGCATCGACGAGATCTGATAGACAGGATATGGCTAGAGTATAAGGAGTTGCTTAAGCCAACATTAAGGATGAGGGGGTTATTGAATGAAATTATGTATAAAGAATAATTAGCATAGATAATTTAACTATTTGATTTTAGGGCTGTATTTATTTCAGGCAATAAAAAACCCGGTAGTCTTGAACCTAAGAAGGCGGGACTATCGGGCTCCTCAATATGGGGAACATCAAAGAAAAGCAGTGGCACTAATTAAGACTTTGTCGCGGGTAGAAAGTTTCAGGCAAAGTGAAAAAAATCACAGTTTTTTTCTTTTTGCCTGAATTCTAAGACTTTATTATCCACCGATGCCGGGCCATATGATGACGATAAGCGTCCCCGCAAGCGTAAGCAGTACGTTGGCTATCGCGTAAGTGCCAGCATAGCCGAGCGCTGGGATGTTGCTGCGTGAGGCATCGCTGATGATTTCCATGGCGGGAGCACAGGTTCTGGCGCCCATAATGGCACCAAACAGCAGGGCGCGGTTCATGCGGAGCACGTAGGCACCAAACAGGAAACAGATGACAACGGGTAACAAGCTGACCACTAGGCCGGAGAGCAGCATTTGCCCACCGATTTGTCCCAAACCGTGGTTCATGCCTGCGCCTGCACTCAGGCCAACACCGGCCATAAATACCATCAAGCCAAACTCTTTCACCATGTTCAGCGCCCCTTGCGGGATATAGCCGAAAGTAGGGTGGTTGGCACGCAGGAAACCCAGCATGATGCCGGCGAACAGCAATCCAGCGGCGTTACCGATGCCAAAGGAGAAATTGCTGAACTTGAAGGTAATCAAACCAATCATCAAGCCAATGATAAAGAAGGCGCAGAAAGCCAAAAGATCGGTGACCTGACTATGGATGGAAATAAACCCGATGCGTTCTGCCACGCTTTTGACGCGACGCGCATCGCCGCTGACCTGCAGTACATCGCCTTTGTTGAGCACGATGTTGTCATCAATAGGCATTTCAATTTGGCTGCGTATCACGCGGTTAAGGAAGCAACCGTGGTCAGTCAGTTTGATTTGGCTGAGGCGTTTACCTACTGCATTGTTGTTTTTGACCACAATTTCTTCGGTCACGATACGCATGTCCAGCAAATCGCGGTCGAAAACTTCTTTCCCATTTCGGAAACTTGGATCTAAACGGGCATGAGCATCTGGGTAGCCAACCAGTGAAATCTCATCACCGACCTGTAAAACCGCATCGCCGTCTGGTGTGGCCAAAATGCCGTTACGGCGGATACGCTCAATGTAACAGCCGGTTTGGCGATAGATGCCCAGTTCGCGCAGGTTTTTGCCGTCAGCCCAAGATACTAACTCAGGGCCAACGCGGTAAGCGCGAATCACTGGCAGGAAAACTTTGCGCTGCACTTCATTATCTAAACCGCGTTCACGCGCAATCTGCTGCGCCGATGTCGGCAGATCTTGATGCTGGAGCTTCGGCAAATAGCGTGCGCCAAAAATCAGGCTGACTAAACCGATGAGATAAGTCAGGGCATAGCCGAGGCTTAGGTTGTCTTGCAGATGGGGAAGGTTAGGGTTGTTAGCCAAAGTTTGGCGCAGCGTATCCCCCGCACCGACCAGCACTGGCGTAGAGGTCATTGAACCTGCCAACATCCCGGCGGTTAAACCGATATCCCAGTGGAAAAGTTTGCCAAAGCCCAGCGCCATCACTAACGCACTGCCAACCATCACGAGGGCTAGCATGAGATAGTTTTTTCCATCGCGGAAAAAAATAGAGAAGAAATTGGGGCCGGCTTCCACGCCCACACAGAATATAAACAGCATAAAGCCGAGATTCAGTGCTTCCGTGTTGATGGCAAAATGTTGTTGTCCGAGAAGAAGAGAGACAACTAAAACGCCAATGGAGTTACCGAGCTGAACGGAACCCAAGCGTAATTTACCGAGGCATAGCCCCAGCGCCAAGACAACGAACAACAGCAGGATGTAATTTCCTGTTAACAAACTTGCGACATCAATGTTCACGGCGAATAACTTATCGTTAACTAGCTTGCGCTTGATATGATTGACTATTGGAGATACATTCAACCATACAAAATAATAAATTTCATCTTTAACTCGGTTATCCCCAGTAATAGATGAAACCCCAATACGAACGATGTATTGGCAGCTATTTTAGACGCGACTTGTGTGTTCGGCCAACAAAAAGCCGAAACACGTGGGAATGCGTCTTTTGCACGTTATCGCGCTAGGGAATGCGTGGGCTCGCAGGACTATCTGTTTCGCCAAGGGCGGTGAAAGTGTTAGGTCTCTGCGGGTGTATTAAATATCGCTTCTAAGGAAAGAGGGATTTTTGATGACAATGTATCGGCGTTGGTTGGGCGCGATGGTTGCTTTTGTCTTGGTCAGCTTGCTCTTCATGGTATTAAAGCCGTGGGTTCACGCAGACGGCCCCAATATTGTAATGAAAGGTGAAATCAGCCTGCTTTGGTTCGTTATTCCAGGATTTATTGCGAGCTATGCTTCCGTTAGCGGCCGCATTTTTTATCCATTTCTTGGCACCTTTTGTGCCGTGCTGGTTTCAACATTGATTCACTTGTTTTATGGAACAGAGCTACGTAACGGATTACAGATGTTTGCGTATGGAACCAGTGCGCTTTTCTGGTCAACTTCAGGCGCGTTTCTTTTTTGGTTTGTCGCGCTCTCTTGGCAGAAGAAGCGTTCGATTGGCGTTGAGCGCTATCGCTAGAAACACATCACATTCTGATAGATAAAAAAAGGGCATCCAATTTGGATGCCCTTTTTTCGAAGCAAAAACGATTACTGGAACAGAGCCAGATTTTCTTTGGCGTAGGCTTCAAAATCAGTGCAGCCGCCAATGTGTTTCTGATCGATGAAGATCTGTGGAACGGTTTCAACAGGTTTACCGACGGTTTTTTCCAGATCGGCCTTAGTGATACCTTCTGCGTGGATATCAATATAACGGAAGTTGAAATCATCGCGTTCTTCGGTCAGTTTTTCAGCCAACTCTTTAGCACGGACACAATACGGGCAGCCCGGACGCCCAAAAATTACTGCAAACATAAGAACTCCTTGATTGATTTGAGCTTATTCACTAAATCTTGATAATGTTTAGCGCCGACTCACTTTAACTGCGTTTACTATGCCTGCTACGGCAGTTAAAAAAAAGTAGGATTTGCCTGTTACTTTGATAAATTTTGCCTATTTAGGGAGTGCGCATGAAGGCTTTAGGTGATTTACCTAAACCTGTTCTAATCTGTGAGGCGCTGGGAATGGTGCTGCTGGTGGTAGCCTATCTCAGTATTCACGATTATATTCATCTACCCGATCTGCTCGCGACACCGTTCGCAGCGGTCTTAATGATTTTTGCCGGTGTTGCGTTGATGATACCGGCTGCCGTGGCGCTGATTTGGAGTTTGACGCACAGTAAAACACCGCTGTTTAACTTAACGCCAAAACCAGATGCGTCAGCGGCAAAACCTGAAACAAAATCTGAGGAGCATAAAAAATGACGCCAACCATTGATCTTCTGTGTTCACATCGATCTGTCCGTGCGTTTACGCCACAGCCTATCGGTGACGCAGAGCGGGAGGCAATTTTTGCTGCGGCACGAGCAACGTCTAGCTCCAGCTTTTTACAGTGCAGCTCGATTATTCGTATTACCGATCCTTCACTGCGTGAGCAACTGGTAGAGCTAACCGGAGGCCAACAGCATGTTGCCGATGCCGCCGAATTCTGGGTTTTCTGCGCGGACTTTAATCGCCATAAAGAAATTTTTCCTCAAGCGGAATTAGGTCTGGCTGAGCAACTGCTGTTAGGCACCGTTGATACGTCGCTTATGGCACAGAACGCCTTTACCGCGGCAGAATCGCTCGGGCTGGGTGGGGTTTATATTGGTGGGCTGCGCAACAATATTGAGGAAGTCACCCAGTTATTAAAGCTGCCACAAAATGTATTGCCGCTGATGGGATTGTGCCTTGGATATCCGGCCGCAAACCCGGCGCAAAAGCCGCGTTTACCCGAGGCGATGGTGGTGCATGAAAATTACTATCAGCCACTCGATCGTGAACTTTTGGCGCAGTACGACGCCCATATTTGCGCCTATTATCAAAGCCGCGGAAGTAACACGCGCAGCGATACTTGGAGCGAGCAGATTAAGCGCACGCTGGCGAAAGAGAGCCGTCCGTTTATGCTGGAGTATCTGCATAAGCAAGGTTGGATCCTGAGATAGTTTGCCTACTGGCTTAAGAGGTTGGCCGTGAATATCGTCATACTTTCCCGCGATGGTTCCCTTTATTCATGTGAACGCTTGAAAGAGGCGGCGCAGCGACGTGGTCACAACATTGACATTGTTGATCCGCTTTCGTGCTATATGAACATCAACTGCGCGGCACCCAGCGTGCATGAAAAAGGACGTCAGTTAGAACGCTATGACGCCGTGATCCCACGTATTGGATCGGCCATCACCTTCTACGGCACGGCGGTTTTACGGCAGTTTGAAATGCTAGGCAGTTTTCCGTTGAACAACGCCGCTTCGATTGCCAAAGCCCGCGATAAGCTGCACTCATTACAGCTATTGGCTCAGCAGGGCATCGATCTGCCCATCACAGGATTCGCGCACCGCCCTGACGATACCAGCGATTTGATTGAAATGGTCGGCGGTGCTCCATTGGTGGTTAAGTTGGTAGAAGGCACGCAGGGGATCGGCGTGGTTCTTGCCGAAACGCGTCAGGCTGCGGAAAGCGTAATCGATGCTTTTCGTGGTTTGAATGCGCACATTTTGGTGCAGGAATATATCAAAGAGGCTCAGGGCGCAGACATTCGCTGTTTGGTGATCGGTAAGCGGGTAGTGGCGGCCATCGAACGACAGGCTAAACCGGGTGAGTTTCGTTCTAACTTGCATCGCGGTGGTACCGCTAAACGGGTGGTTATCACCGAACAAGAACGCGAGGTGGCGCTGAAAGCCGTTGCCACGCTTGGGTTGTGCGTGGCAGGCGTTGATATTCTACGCTCTGAGCGCGGCCCGTTGGTGATGGAGGTTAATGCCTCGCCGGGGTTGGAAGGCATTGAAACCACCACGGGCAAAGATATTGCAGGGATGATGATCGACTACATTGAACGCACGATTGCGCGTAAAAAACACTAAACTTGCACAAACTGGTTGGTTGCAGGCTGATAGTGATATCCCGCCTGCGCCAATCGTTCCTGTAATCCACTCTGCGAAATATCAAAACGGCGGACTAAATCCTCTAAGGATGGGCACTCGTCGCGGAGTTTCATGTTGACGATGCTCATCAGCATCAATGGGTCCATGGTGGCATAGCGCGTCAGCGACATTGTGTACTCCTCTTTCCGCCAAGATTGATGAATTAATTGTCTTTGAGCATAGATAAAACGGGCAATTTTCCGTAAGCTATGCCCCTTTTCTACGTCTGTGCTTATTATCTCCTGTTTTATCATTTTTGTAAGGTAGGCCACTATGGATTCGCTAATCGTCCCGGATCTGGATCTTTTACGACGCTGGCTGGATCAACTGGGCATCACCTTTTTTGAGTGTGACTCCTGCCAAGCGCTACATCTGCCGCATATGCAGAATTTTGACGGTGTATTTGACGCCAAAGTCGACATGATCGATCAAACGATTTTGTTTAGCGCGCTGGCTGAAATACGCCCGACCTCGCTGATCCCCTTGGTTGCCGATCTCAGTCAAATGAACGCCAGCACGTTAGCAGTGAAAGTCTTTGTTGATATTCAGGATGACAATTTACCGAAGCTGATTGCCTGCCTTTCATTGAACGGCAGCGTCGGTGTGACGCTTGAGCAGTTTGCTGAGTTCATGAAACAGGGCGAAGAACAGCTTTCGATGATCATGATGGAGACGCGTGCCAATGGCATGTTGTTTCTCGGCGAAGGCGAAGAAAGCGACGCCGATTACGACCCCGACGCCATGAGCGGGCCTCTGCTACATTAGTGATAACGCGCCTGACAGTCACTGCGCTGACATGGTTCAACGGCACCTTTATGGTGCCGTTAGTTTTTGTATAAAAACCTCATAAATATTCTGCAAACCAATCAATCTCCCCGATATCTGACGCCATTAGAGGCTTGAATGGCGCACGACATAGATGCTATTGCATAGAAAATCGATAATTGACGTTTTTTCCACCGCTCAGTGGCTGGATAGGCTATCAGCAGTTATGCTTGATTTGCAGCGTACAGCCCAGATTTTCCTCATATTATTACTCAACATTTAAATGAAGAAATAACCACTTTTTCTGATTTTATATGCATAACGATCTGCTGTCGCATGCCATCACTGCTGGTAAACGGGCTAGTGCGCGCCGTTTCTACATTATTTGGAGGGATTGACGATGATCAACGGGCATAAAAAATGGCTGGTAGGCGCTATCGCTGGGGCTTTAATGGCTACAGCGGCAACGGCCGCCGATCAGAAAACGCTGCATATTTATAACTGGTCTGACTATATTGCACCAGACACCTTGGCGAATTTCACTAAAGAAACCGGCATCAAGGTGGTTTACGACGTGTTCGATTCCAACGAAGTGCTGGAAGGTAAACTGATGGCCGGTAGCACCGGTTTTGATTTGGTTGTTCCTTCCGCCAGTTTCCTCGAACGTCAGGTCGGTGCGGGCGTATTTAAACCCTTAGACAAAAGCCAACTGAGTAATTACAAAAACCTCGATCCTGAGCTATTAAAGCTGGTGGCTAAGCACGACCCAGATAATAAATATGCGATTCCGTACACTTTCGCGACCACCGGCATTGGCTATAACGTCGAAAAAGTGAAAGCTGCGTTAGGCAAAGATGCGCCGGTGAATAGCTGGGATCTGGTGTTGAAGCCTGAGAATCTGGAAAAACTAAAAAGCTGCGGCGTTTCTTTCCTTGATGCACCCGCTGAAATTTATGCCACCGTACTGAACTACATTGGCAAAGATCCTAACAGTTCAGACGCCAACGACTACAACGGTGCGGCGAACGACTTGCTGTTAAAACTTCGTCCAAATATTCGTTATTTCCACTCCTCTCAGTACATCAACGACTTAGCCAACGGTGACATTTGCGTCGCGGTCGGTTGGTCCGGCGACGTGATGCAGGCCGCTAATCGTGCCAAAGAAGCTAAAAACGGCGTGGATATTGCCTACAGCATTCCGAAAGAAGGTGCACTGATCTTCTTCGATGTGTTTGCGATGCCCGCTGACGCGAAAAACACTCCTGAGGCGTATCAGTTCCTCAACTACTTATTGCGCCCTGAAGTGATCGCGAACATCAGCAACCACGTTTATTACGCTAACGCCAACAAAGCGGCGACACCGCTGGTGAATCCAGAGGTGCGGGATAATCCGGGAATTTATCCTCCGCCGGACGTGAGAGCAAAAATGTTCACGCTTAAAGTGCAATCGCCAAAAATTGACCGCGTGATCACCCGAGCTTGGACCAAAGTGAAAACCGGAAAATAAATCAGCGAAACAGTTACGTAGATAAATAATGTGGCTACGCTGAATACACAGGCAGAGAAAACCTCTTTGCCTGTGTGCTTTTACACTGCTCGTTGAGCGGTATGTGTCGATGCAGCCGGGTCTGTATCAGGTACGAGAGCGAGGACGTCCCGAATGAATGATATTATCCCCCGTCAGGCACCTAAGGTGCATAAAGCGTTTACGCCGCTGTTGGAAATTCGCAATCTCAGTAAAACCTTTGACGGGCAGCTCGCCGTCGATGACGTCAATCTCACAATTTATAAAGGCGAAATTTTTGCGCTGCTCGGCGCATCCGGCTGTGGAAAGTCCACGTTGCTACGCATGTTGGCCGGTTTCGAAATGCCCACCAGCGGGCAAATTGTCCTCGATGGGCAGGATTTAGCCCATGTGCCTCCCTATCAGCGCCCAATCAATATGATGTTCCAATCCTATGCGCTTTTCCCCCATATGAGCGTGGAGCAAAATATCGCCTTCGGTTTGAAGCAAGATCGCTTGAGCCGCGGCGAAATCGGCCAGCGCGTGGAAGAAATGTTGTCGCTGGTGCATATGCAAGAATATGCGAAACGTAAGCCGCATCAGCTTTCAGGCGGGCAGCGTCAGCGTGTTGCGTTGGCGCGCAGTTTGGCTAAACGGCCAAAATTGCTGCTGTTGGATGAGCCTATGGGAGCATTAGATAAAAAACTGCGTGAGCGCATGCAGTTGGAAGTGGCTGATATCTTAGAGCGCGTGGGCGTGACCTGCGTAATGGTGACGCACGATCAGGAAGAGGCGATGACGATGGCGGGGCGCATTGCCATTATGAATCGCGGTAAATTCGTGCAAATCGGTGAGCCTGAAGAGATTTATGAGCACCCAAACAGCCGCTACAGCGCGGAGTTTATCGGTTCGGTCAACGTCTTTGACGGCATCTTAAAAGAACAGTTAGACGATGCGTTGTTGATCCAAAGCCCCGGCTTGTTGAATCCACTCAAAGTGGATCTCGATGCCGCCGTGGTTGAGGGCGTTCCGGTGCAAATTGCTTTGCGCCCAGAGAAAATTCTGCTGTGTGAAGAGCCGCCGGAAGACGGCTGCAATTATGCAACGGGAGAAGTGGTGCACATTGCCTATCTCGGTGATTTGTCTATTTATCACGTCAAGCTGCTCAGCGGGCAAATGATAAGCGCCCAGTTACAGAACGGTCACCGTTTCCGTAAAGGCATGCCAACCTGGGGCGACCAAATCAAGCTGTGTTGGGATGCCGATAGCTGCGTGGTTCTCACCGTCTGAGGAGATAGCGATGTCTACATTGTTTACAAGTCGCAGCGATCGCCCTCCGGTTCAGCGGGTGGGAAAATTCACTGCGTGGCTCTACCGTTTACGTGGGGTGCATGGCCGTAAACTGGTTATTGCCTTGCCCTATCTATGGCTGATCTGCCTATTTTTACTGCCGTTCCTGACGGTGTTTAAAATCAGTCTGGCCGAAATGGCACGAGCCATCCCGCCGTTCACCGATTTAATGACTTGGGCGGACGACAAGCTGGATATTGCGCTGAACTTTGCCAACTATTTTCAGCTCTTTGACGATCCGCTTTATATAGATGCTTACCTTCAATCGCTGCAAATCGCCGCTGTCTCAACGATATGCTGTTTAGTGATTGGCTATCCGCTGGCGTGGGCGGTGGCGCACAGCAGTTCATCGACGCGCAATATTTTGCTGCTGCTGGTGATCTTACCGTCTTGGACGTCGTTTCTAATCCGCGTGTATGCATGGATGGGAATACTCAAAGAGAACGGCGTGCTGAATAACGTGCTGCTATGGCTCGGCGTTATCGATCATCCGTTGATTATTCTGCACACCAACACGGCGGTGTATATCGGCGTGGTGTACTCCTATCTGCCTTTTATGGTTCTGCCTATTTACACTGCGCTAACGCGTATTGATTACTCGCTGGTGGAAGCGGCGCTGGATCTCGGCGCGAGGCCAATGAAAACCTTCTTTAGAATCATCGTCCCTTTAACCAAAGGCGGAATTATCGCGGGCTCTATGCTGGTGTTTATTCCTGCCGTGGGTGAGTTTGTGATCCCTGAGCTGTTGGGTGGGCCGGACAGCATCATGATTGGGCGCGTGCTATGGCAGGAGTTCTTTAACAATCGCGATTGGCCCGTTGCTTCGGCAGTGGCGATCTTGATGTTGTTACTGTTGATCGTGCCGATCATGTTGTTCCATAAATATCAGAATAAAGAACTGGGGGCACACTGATGAATACTTTACCGGTTGTGCGCTCGCCCTGGCGTATTGTGATTTTAGCGGTGTGTTTTTTCTTCCTGTACGCGCCGATGCTACTGTTGGTTATCTACTCCTTCAACAGTTCCAAGCTAGTTACCGTGTGGGCAGGGTGGTCAACGCGCTGGTATAGCGTGTTATTCCATGATTCAGTAATGATTAGCGCAGTGGGATTAAGCCTAACTATTGCCGCTGCGGCGGCTACGATGGCGACCATTCTGGGCACCATGGCGGCGGTAGTGATGGTGCGTTTTGGCCGCTTTCGTGGCTCTAACGGCTTTGCATTCATGCTGACCGCTCCGCTGGTTATGCCTGATGTCATTACCGGACTCTCACTGCTGCTGCTGTTTGTGGCGATGGGACACGTGATCGGCTGGCCCGCAGAGCGCGGCATGCTGACGATTTGGATGGCGCATGTGACCTTTTGTACGGCCTATGTCACCGTGGTGGTCAGTTCCCGCTTGCGTGAGCTGGATAAATCGTTGGAAGAGGCGGCAATGGATCTGGGCGCTACACCGCTGAAAGTGTTCTTTGTGATCACCATTCCTATGATTGCCCCCGCGCTGGTTTCCGGCTGGCTTTTGGCATTTACGCTATCGTTAGACGATCTGGTTATCGCCAGTTTCGTGGCGGGACCGGGATCAACGACGTTGCCGATGCTGGTGTTTGCCAGCGTGCGCATGGGCGTTAACCCAGAAATTAACGCGCTGGCCAGTATTATTCTGCTGGTGGTGGGGGTGATTGGCCTGATTGCCTGGTGGTTTATGGCGAGAACGGAAAAACAGCGGTTGAAAGAGATCAGAAAAGCCGCAGGTGGTTAACTAAATAGAGCGTGTAACGCGTTCATTTGAAACATAAAGATCATAAACCGCTAGCCTGAACAACATAATTTGTCCTATCATGAGTTTTTCAGGCTAGCTTATGGAATAAGATGTCAGAAATACTGCGTAACCGGCATGAAATGCTGAGAAAATGGGCTTTGGCCCCGGTACCTGTATTAATTGCCGGCACGGCAATGATCGGTATTCATACGCTTGGATTTTTGCTGTTACTCCATGAGTTGGGCTTTGACGGTTTAAGCGCGTTTATTTCAGATAGCGTACAAAATTGGGATTCCATGCTGCTTTGTATCGCAAGCGTTGCGTTACTGAGTATTGAGATTGCCTGTGGGCTTGCCGTCATTCAGGGAAAAAACTGGGGACGCTGGGGATATTTGAGCTGTCAGATTACGGTGATTGGCTATATGTTGCTGGCCTCCCTTGGCTGGTTCCATCCTGAAATGTTCAGCGTAAACGGAGAAACCGGCAGCGAAATTTTCGCTGAGCTGCTGCGTTTAAAAATTCCTGAAATCATGATCTTAGCCCTGCTATTTATTCCCCTCGCTAGCCGCCGTTACTTTGGGTTGCAGAATCGCCGCAGGTAAACTCACCGGCGTTATTTACCGTCGGTGTTTCGCCAGAACCTAGGCCTTTATGCTACAATCCGCGCCGCCGTAACCCCATCTTTTCTTATTCAATAGAGTCTTTGTGATATGCACTGTGCCCTGTATCAGTCGGGAACCTGTCGCTCTTGTCAGTGGCTTGAAACGCCATATGCCCAACAAATTACCCAAAAACAGCAGCAACTAGAAGCGCTGATGTCTGCCTTGCCGGTCGGGCGTTGGCTATCCGTTGTCAGCAGTGCAGAACAGGCATTTCGTAATAAAGCTAAGATGGTTGTTAGCGGCAGCGTAGAGCGCCCGCTGTTAGGCATGCTGCATCGTGATGGAACGGCGGTTGATTTATGCGAATGCCCACTCTATCCCGACGCTTTTGCCGCGGTGTTCGATACGCTCAAAGTATTTATCGCTCGGGCCGGATTAACGCCTTACAACGTAGAACGTAAACGCGGTGAGCTAAAATATTTACTGTTAACCGAAAGTCAGAAAAATGGCCAACTTATGCTGCGCTTTGTATTGCGCTCGGAAACTAAGTTGGTGCAGCTGCGTCAGGCATTGCCTTGGTTACAGCAGCAGCTGCCTCAGCTCGCAGTGATCACGGCCAATATTCAACCGGTGCATATGGCTATTTTGGAAGGGGAGACGGAAATCTTTCTCACCGAACAGCAGGCACTTGAAGAGTCGTTTAACCAAATCCCGCTGTATATTCGCCCGCAGAGTTTTTTCCAAACCAATCCTCAGGTTGCCGCGGCGCTGTATGCCACCGCGCGTGACTGGGTGCGTGAGCTGAATGTCAGCAGCATGTGGGATCTGTTCTGTGGCGTGGGGGGCTTTGGATTGCACTGCGCAACGCCTGAGATGAAACTTACCGGCATTGAGATTAGTGCCGAAGCCATCGCCTGCGCGACGCGTTCTGCACAGCAAATTGGCCTGCATAACGTCCAATTCGCCGCACTGGATTCAACGCGCTTTGCCACCGCCGAAGGCGAAGTGCCTGAACTGGTATTAGTCAATCCGCCGCGTCGGGGAATCGGTGCTGAGCTTTGCGTTTATCTCAGCACCATGGCTCCGCAATACATTCTCTACTCAAGCTGCAATGCGCAGACTATGGCTGTAGATATTGCGCGCTTGGAAAATTACCGCATCGAACAAGTACAGCTCTTCGATATGTTCCCGCATACGGCACATTACGAAGTGTTAACCCTGCTGGTTCGTCAGGATCGGTAGCTGATTTTCTCGAGATCGAGCAAGGCTTTTTTGATCGGTAATCCGCCTGAATAACCGGTCAAAGAGAGATCTTTGCCGAGCACGCGATGGCAGGGAATGAGAATCGAAATGGGGTTTCTTCCCACTGCGCCGCCCACGGCACGCACGGCTTTCGGATTGTTTAACGCATTGGCAATGACCGAGTAGTGGCTGATGGTGCCGTATGGGATAGTAAGTAATTCCTGCCATACCGACTGCTGAAACGCTGTACCAACGGGCGCAAGCGGCAGGTTATCAAAACGTCGTTTTTCCCCCGCAAAATAGGCATCTAAACAGTCGCGGATCTGGCGGTTGATGCTGAAATCCTCATCTTCAATCCATTCGGAAGGGCAGACCTTTTCTTCTATCTCATTGGGTAGCCACAGCTGGCGCAACCCTTGTTCATCCGAAACTAATCTGAGCATGCCAACGGGCGAGGAATAAAGTGCGTGGTACATGAAGTCTCCCTGAGTTTGGTTTAGTCCACGTTAATTGGGCTAAGGTAGCAAAACGCGGCGAGGGAGGGTATTACCATGAAGGATAAGGGATAAAATTCAGAATTTCAGCGAACCCTCTCCCGATGTGGGAGAGGGGATTTTATTTATTGCGGGAACCACTGGTCGTTGATTTTTTTGTATGTGCCATTGGCTTTGATGTCGTCCAGCGCTTTATTGAGCTGTGCCAGCAGAGCGGTATTTTCAGGACGAACGGCAATCCCTAAGCCGGTACCGAAATATTGTGCATCGGTCACGTGATCGCCCACGGCGGCGAGATTAGGATTGCTTTTCAGCCATTCATTGACGACCGCGGTATCGCCAAATACACCGTCTAAACGACCACTTTTCAGATCCAAAATCGCGTTCTGATAGCTGTCGTAGGCCACGGTTTTAATTTCAGGATGCTTATCCTGTAAATATTTCTGATGGGTGGTGCCGTTTTCCATTCCTACGCGCAGGCCTTTCATATCGGCGAAGGTTTTATATTTGCCTTTGTCCGCAATGATAATGGCGGAGTTAGCGTAATAGGGCTGGGTAAAGGTGACCTGCTTTTGGCGCTCCGGCGTGATATCCATGCCAGAAATAACGGCGTCATAACGTTTGAATTTCAGCGCAGGGATCAGGCTGTCAAAGGCCTGATTGGTGAATGTGCAGGTTGCCTGCATCTGTTTGCACAGTGCCTTGGCCAAATCCATGTCAAAGCCAACGATCTGGTTGTTTGAATCCATCGATTCAAACGGTGGATAGGTGGCAGAAGAGGCAAAGCGGATCGTTTCCGCTGCGGTTGCGGTAAAACTCATTCCTGCCAGTAATGCACAAACCATCAGCTTTTTCATCGTAAAACTCCTGTCTGAAGTAGTATCTTTAGGCGACCGTCTTTATTTTGAGGTACTCGCGCGAACGGAACGACGTTCATGCGCAATGACGGCTAAGTGAACAGAATTGACTTTGCCACTAAGTGAATTTATATGCAATATATTTGGTTAAATATTTATTTTGTGTTTTTTATAGACACAAAAAAGCCAGCGCGATGGCTGGCTTTTAGTAAGTATTCTAAATGATTAGGTTAGTTTCTGCGTTCGAAGGCCAGTGCACGGCGTTCAACCATACGCATAATTAACGTGAGTAAACCATTTACGCACAGATAAATTACGCCCGCTGCGCCGAACACCATAACGTCGTAAGTACGGCCATACATCTGCTGGCTGTAGCCCATGACTTCCATCAACGTGATGGTGTATGCCAAAGAGGTGCTTTTAAAAATTAACACCACTTCGTTGGAATAGGACGACAGTGCGCGTTTAAACGCGAACGGCAGCAAAATACGTAGTGTCTGGCTGCGTGACATGCCTAAGGCTTCGCAGGATTGCCACTGACCGGATGGAATCGCCCTCACCGCGCCGTAGAACAGCTGAGTCGTATACGCCGCGCTGTTCAACGCCAAGGCAACCATGGCGCACAGCCAAGGCTGCGATAGCATACTCCACAACCACGGCGTCTGCTTTATCCAGTCAAACTGGCCAGGGCCATAGTAGATCAGGAAGATTTGCACCAGCAGCGGAGTGCCGGTAAACAGCGTGATATAGCCCTGAACCAACTGAGTCAGTACGACTGGGCGCAAGGTCAATACAATGGTGAACAGCAAAGCCAACACCAAAGCCACCAACAAGGAAACCACGGTTAACGTCAGGCTGGTCGGCAACCCTTGAATGATATCGGGAATGTACTCAAACATTAGGCATTCCCCCGCTCAAAGCGCGTGGTACGCAGTTCGATTCGCTTCAGAATATATTGGCTGAAAAGGGTAATAATCAAATAAATCGCCGCGGCAACCATATACCACGTAAACGGCTCTTGAGTTCGGGTGGCAATGCTTTTGGTTTGCAACATTAAGTCATTCACACTGATCAATGAAACCAGAGCGGTATCTTTCAGCAGTACCAGCCATTGGTTACCCAGTCCCGGCAGCGCATGACGCCACATCTGCGGCATGACCAAACGGAAGAAAATGGCGCTTTGGCTTAATCCTAATGCCTGACCGGCTTCGCGCTGGCCTTCAGGAACGGCTTTCAGTGCGCCACGCAGGGTTTGAGAGGCGTAGGCCGCATACAACATCGCCAGCGCAATAACGCCGCAAATGAAGGGGCTCACCTCAAAGTTTTCGATATTCAACTGGATAGGGATCTGGATAAAGCCCAGATTCAGATTAAAACCGTCTGAAAGCACCATCAAAAGCTGCGCTGAACCGAAATAGATAAACAGCACGACGAGAATTTCAGGTAGCCCACGCACCAGCGTTACCCATGCAGTGCCCAGCCAAGCTACCGGTTTAACGTGTGACGATTCCCATACGGCGAAAATCATGGCTAATATCAGCCCAAGAACTAATGCACAAAGCGCGAGGCCAACGGTCATACCCGCTGCGCTTAATAAAGGTTGAAATTCAATCATTGCTTGGAGCCTATCCCATCAGGCGCTATACACGCCTTAATGATACTTTTTATTACGCCTACAAAGATAGGCACTATACCCGTCATCTTTCAAACTGCAGGTGCGTTGGCTGCTCTCGTTCACCCGAATCACTTACTTATGTAAGCTCATCGGGATTCTCTCGTTTGCCGCCTTCCTGCATCTTGAAATCTATCGGGTATATTCTCTGAACCCGTGGATTGCCTGCACCACTAAAAACCTAAGCGATATTACTGCTGGAACCATTTGCTATAGATGGTTTTATAGGTGCCATCTTGCTTCAACTGGTTCAGCGCGGTGTTAAATTGGTTCAACAGTTCCGCGTTGTTCTGGCGCACGGCAATGCCCAGACCGGTGCCGAAGTAGTTCGGATCGGTCACTTTGTCGCCCACGGCGGACAAGGTCGCATTCTGCTTCAGCCATTCGTTCACCACCGCAGTGTCACCGAATACCGCATCCAGACGGCCATTTTTCAGATCCAGAATGGCGTTTTGGTAGCTGTCATACGGAACTGGCGTAATTTCAGGATGTTTTTCCTGCAGGTATTTTTGGTGAGTTGAACCGTTTTGCATCCCAACGCGTTTACCTTTCAGCGCAGCGATGTCGGCAACTTTGCCTTTCTCAGCGATGAACAGCGCAGAGTTGTCATAGTATGGCGCGGTGAAAGCAACCTGTTTCTGACGCTCTGGGGTGATATCCATACCGGAAATCACCGCATCGATACGTTTGAATTTCAGGCTTGGGATCAGGCTATCGAAAGACTGATTGGTGAATGTACAGGTCGCTTTCATCTGTTTACAGATGGCATTGGCCAGATCGATATCAAAACCCTGCATCTGGTTGTTGGCGTCCATGAATTCAAATGGAGGATAAGAAGCTTCGGCAGCAAAACGAATGGTTTCCGCCGCTGATGCAGAGACGCTGATACCGGCTAATACTGTGGCAATTATGATTTTTTTCATCGCAGACTCCAACTTCTGTTAGCTAATAGTTTGGTCAAAAACGACCCTGTTAACGTGTCAATCTAGCCCATTAGTGAGACAGGTAACCGGCAAACGCTTCGGTTTGCGGGTGAGCAAAATGGCTGGCGCCGCCGTGCTCAATCACTCTGCCTTGTTCCATATACACCACGCGGCTGGCGGTTTTACGTGCCACTTCCACTTCGTGAGTCACGATAACCTGTGTGATGCCGGTTTCAGACAGCTCGCGAATAATGCTAACGATCTGAGCGGTAATTTCTGGGTCAAGTGCCGCAGTCGGTTCGTCGAACAGTAAAACCTGAGGTTCCATCATCAGAGCACGAGCGATGGCCACTCGCTGCTGTTGACCGCCAGAAAGATGCAGCGGGAAACGATCCACATAGTCTGTTAGACGCAGGCGTTGCAGCAATTTTTGCGCGCGTTCTACGGCCTGAGCTTTGCTCAGCCCCAAGACTTTGCACGGTGCTTCAATCAGGTTTTGCATCACGGTCAGATGTGGCCACAGATTGTACTGTTGGAACACCATTCCGACGTTACGACGCAGTTCGCGGATCTCTTTTTCACCCGGTGTTTGGCTGAAATCGAATTGATTACCCGCAATAGAAAGTTGTCCAGAACGAGGCATCTCCAGCAGGTTTAATACCCGCAACAGAGAGCTTTTACCTGCACCGCTCGGCCCCAGTAATACCAAGGTTTCGCCCGCAGGACATTCCAGTGTGATGTCGAACAGCGCTTGATGTGCGCCGTAAAAGCAATTAATGCCGTTTATTTGAATACTCATGCGCGTTTACTGAATAGCCATTGATAGGGCAAATGTTAACTTCCACAGAATACTTATGCAATCTTTGTGCGTTAAAATTTATTACCGCACCCCTTAATCGCTTAAGATTAGCACAATATCACCTTTTTACCGGAAAACTGGCACATTCGCCCAGCCTCGACTAAATCCTCTTGGCTGAATGCATACAAAGTGAATGAATAAGAGACGGCATTAGGTTTTATTGATGCGGCGCACTTCATTCAGTGACTGGCTGAGATAGTCCAAAAAGGTCTTGAACAGCAGCGTCTGCCCACGTTTAGACTCATATAAGGCGTGAATTGAGTGAGGCTCGTTAGTCCACTCGGGCAAAATATGCACCAGTTCACCGGAATCAATATGATCTAAGCAGATAAACCGCGGCAGGCAGGTTATGCCTACACCGTTAATCGCCGCATAAACTACTGCGCGCATGTTATTGGTAATCAGGCGTGGGATGACGTTGAGGGTCACCTTTTCTTTATGCAGATTGATGAGACGCCATTGGCGGTTATTGTCATCGCTTTTTTTGATTATTGTTGCATGCTGTGCGAGCTCTGAAACATCGCTCGGCATGCCAAAACGCGCGATATAATCTGGGCTACACACTAATATTTGATGCTCAATGCACAGGGGTTTGACGTGCAGGCTAGAATCGCGCAGCGGGAGTGGCTCTGGGCGAATCGCAATATCAATACCTTCCGTCGTTAAATCAACGTCTCGGTTCATCGCTAACAGCTCAATTTCCACATCGGGATATTTTTGAATGAAGCGGCACACCACCGGCGCCATAAACTCTTCCGTCATCATCACCGGCGCGGCAATTTTCAGTTTACCACTTGGGTAGGCTAGCGCGTTGCTCACCAAATCTTCGGCCAGTTGAGCCTGCTGCACAGCCAGACGGCACTGCTCGGCAAACTTAAGCCCTAAATCCGTGACGTTAAAGCTACGGGTTGAACGTTGCAGCAGGCGAACGCCAAGGCTGTCCTCCAGCGACGCGATGCGACGACTGAGCAGCGATTTTGAAACCCCGAGCGCTTTAGCTGCGGCGGTATAGCCCTGATGATCGACGGCATGAACGAAGTAGAGCATATCGTTGAGATCGCATTTCATTTTATTGTCTCGTTTTTGCAACAATGTTTCCGAAAATTAGATATTTCGCTCTGTAATTGCAACCATTAATCTAGCAGCAGTTAATTTTTTTTAAAAAATGTATTTTTTAAAAACAGAATATCTTTAGGAATCAGAATGAAACTGCTGCATATCGATTCAAGTCCATTTACTACCCAATCGACTTCGCGCGTGCTGAGCGCCGCTATCGTGACCCAATTGCAGGAAAACCACCGCATTCAATCCGTCATCTACCGTGATGTCGGGCTCACACCGCCGCCACATTTAACCGAAGCCGTATTCAACGCGATGCGAACGGGGGTTGCTGGATGCAGCGACGAAGTTATTTACGCGGTTGATGCCGCTAATCAGGCGATTGAAGAGCTCAAAATGTGCGATGCGTTGGTGATTGGCGCACCGATGTTTAATCACTCCATCGTGACTAATCTCAAATCTTGGATCGATCAGGTCTGTCAGGCGGGGAAAACCTTTGCTTTTACCTCACAAGGTGCGCAAGGGCTGATTGCTGATAAGCCGGTATTTATTGCTTCAACACGAGGCGGCATCTACGCCGACGATGTACACCGAGCGATGGATTTTCAGGAGCCTTATTTAGTGTCGGCGCTGTCTTTGATGGGGTTAAAAAACGTCAAAATTATTCGCGCCGAGGGCGTCGATAAAACGTATCCGGGTCGCTCGGAAGCTCAGCGTATGGCGTTGGAAGAGATAAAAAACACCGTTTTTATCGATTAATACCGCATTCGAAAGGGAGAGAATAATGACAACACAACAATACGACCATCTCATCGTAACCGATCTGGTAAATTGGATTGAAAGCCATATCGACGACAAATTGTTAATTGATGATGTTTCACGCCAGTCGGGTTATTCCAAATGGCATATTCAGCGTAAATTTAAAGCCGTCACCGGCAAAACCATTGCCAGCTATATTCGCAACCGCAAACTAACACGCGCGGCGCTGGCGCTGCGTAAAACCGATCGTCGCGTATTGGATATTGCGTTGTCCTGTGGGTTTGATAATCAGCAGACATTTACCCGGATGTTCCGCAAACGATTTGGTATTGCGCCAGGGTCATATCGCGCAAGCGCTGATGCCTCTGCTCAGAATTTCATCTATCCAATCTAAATAAGTTAAACGCAAAGAAAACCATTATTCGAACTACGATGATTTTTGCAGGCGAGCTCAGCTATTCAGAACAGCGTTCTCTCTCCCTGACTTAATTCCGTTATTATCTCGGTTATTGTTGTGACTTAGATGATGACTGCGCAAGCTAAAGGGAGAGTCGGCATGGAACCACTAAAAGAGAAGAGTATCGTTTTAAAATCTGTACCTCAGCCACAGGTATTTCCAGATGCTCAGCAGGTAGAGCTTCTGGATGAAACCCTCCAGCTTCGCTTAGATCGTGTGTTGGCGCGCATGAAAGCATCTGGACATGACTATCTGGTGATTTATGCCGACAAAGAGCACGGGGCTAATTTTGAATATCTGACGGGGTTTATCCCTCGATTTGAAGAAGCGTTATTAGTGCTTGCTGCGTCAGGGAAGGCTTTTTTATTGTTGGGCAATGAAAACATGAAAATGTCCCAGCATGCGCGAATTGCCAATAAGGCCATCTGTGTACCTCATTTCTCACTGCCTAATCAGCCGATGGATAACCCGATGACGTTGGCTCAGGCGCTGAAAGATACCGGAATTCATCACGCGTCTTCAGTGGGCATTGTGGGTTGGAAAATGTTCACCAGCCCAACGGAAAATAACGAGCAGATTTTTGATCTGCCTTATTTCATGATGAACGCCATTCAGCGCGTCGTTTCTCCTCAAGCTAAGATTTGCAACGCGACGCATTTATTTATTGGCGGAGACAGCGGGGCGCGAGTCATCAATTCGGCCAACGAAATTGCCCATTACGAATACGGCGCAAATTTAGCCTCAACCTGCATGTTGCAGGCGATGAATGCGATAGAACTGAATAAAACAGAAAAAGAGATTGGGCATTATCTCACGGCGGACGGACAGCCAAATAACGTAGTAACGATTGCCGCGTTCGGTCAGCGGTTTAAAAATGCGCGCTTATATCCAGGTGAGAATCGTATTACGCTGTCAGATCGTGCCTCGTTGACGACCAGCTACAAAGGCGGTTTATCCAGCCGTGGCGGCTACGTTGCACATGATCAACATGATTTGCCACATGGCCAACAGGATTACCTCAGTGCCGTGGCAAAACCTTATTATCGCGCCGTTGTTGCATGGCTTGAATATATCGCGATTGGCGTAACAGGGGATGATATTTATCAGCGCATTGAGACTGTGCTACCTAAAGCGCAATACGGCTGGCACCTTAATCCAGGCCATCTGGTTGCTGATGAAGAGTGGATGAGTTCGCCAATCTATTCGGGTTCACAGGCTAAAATACACAGCGGTATGTTGCTGCAAATCGATATTATTCCCTCGGTTGCGGGCTATGCCGGTGCCAGCGCCGAGGAGTGTGTGGCTATCGCGAATGCCGAACTGCGCGAGCAGATTGCATGTAAATATCCTCTGGTCTGGGAGCGTATTCAACAGCGCAGAGCCTATATTATTGAGCATCTCAACATTGCATTAGGCGAGGATATTCTACCGTTGTCTAATTTGGTGGGTTATTTACGGCCTTATTTGCTGAATAAAGACATGAGCCTTTGCTGCGAGTGATGAGAACGCGTGAGGACGGAATATTTCAGTCCTCACGCATTCATTTATTTCACTTTCACCGCGGTACCACTCACGCTAACCATTAACATGCTGCCGTCTTTTCCTACGGTTTCGTAATCAATATCAATGCCGACGACCGCATTGGCGCCAAGCGATTTGGCTTGATCGTTCATTTCAGCAAAAGCTATTTCTCGTGCTTTGCGCAGCTCTTTTTCATAAGCGCCAGAACGACCACCGACAATATCGCGAATACCCGCGAAGAAATCTTTGAAAATATTGGCGCCGAGGATAGCCTCTCCGGTGACAACGCCGCAGTAGTCAACGATAGTAAGGCCTTCTAGGGATGGAGTTGTGCTATTACGCATGAAATATACCCTTCATACTTGAAGTTGCCGCTGCGTTGGCTGCGCTCTTTCACCCAAATCACTTACTTGAGTAAGCTCATTGGGATTCATTCGCTTGCCGCCTTGATGCAACTCCAATTATTTTGGGTATAGTCCCTTTAAAATTAAATGAAATTGCATACTGGAGTTTAAGACATGCCAAAACGGATTGGGTTCGCAGCGATGGCAATATTGTTGGCAATCGGCTTAGCTGGGTGCCAAAGCGCGCCGTCACAGCATCAACTGGTCAATCGAGGCACCTATCTGGTTGAAGATCGTCATCAGGCTCAGGGCGTCGATCAGCGCATCCGGTTTTTAGTGCTGCACTACACGGCAGAAGATTTTCACTCATCGCTAAAAACCCTAACCGATGAACACGTGAGTGCGCATTATTTGGTACCCGCGCATCCGCCTGCGGAGAACGGTAAATACGTGGTGTGGCAGTTAGTACCGGAATCGCAACGGGCATGGCATGCGGGAGCCAGTTTTTGGCGCGGACGAACGAGCCTGAATGACACATCGATTGGTATCGAAATCGTGAACAAAGGCTACCAGCAAGGCATGTTAGGCAAGATTTGGGCACCCTATACGCCGCAGCAAATTGAGCTGGTGGCTGCGCTTAGTAAAGACATTGTGCAACGTTACTCAATTGCGCCACAAAATGTGGTGGGGCATATGGATATCGCTCCACAGCGCAAGCTTGATCCGGGGCCGTTATTTCCGTGGCAACAGCTGGCTGAACAGGGTATTGGCGCATGGCCGGATCAAAACAGGGTAGATTATTATTTGGCGGGCAGAGCGAAAACGACACCGGTCGATGTATTAACGCTACAGAAGAAGCTGGCCGCTTATGGCTACGATATCGCGCTCAGCGGCAATAATGATTCAGTCTCGCGCAACGCGATCGCCGCGTTTCAAATGCACTTCAGACCCGCAAACTATCAGGGCGAACCGGATGCTGAAACAGAGGCGATTGTCGATGCGCTAATTGAAAAATATGGCAGCGTGGATCAATGACGATCGCGGTTTTGCAGGCGTCCATGATCTTTGAGCCAATGCGCAGTGCGAATAATGCCTTCATCAATGGAAACAATCGGATGATAGCCTAATTCAAGCTGCGCACGCGTGGTGTCGAGGGTCATATCGAAGTTGAGTTTTGCTACGCCATAGTGCGTTAGCGCAGGCTCTTTGGGGCTGTTGGCACCAATTTTCTCCATTCCGCGAGCCATCATATCCAGCATTGGATAAGGAATTGAGCGGATTTTGCATTTCACACCTAGCTCGTCAATTAAATGCTGCAACAAAGTGTGCAGATGACGTGGCTGATGGTTTGAAATATTAAACGTTCTGCCCGATGGCGTACTTTCGATCTGCGTTGCCAACCACATGGCATGCACCGCATTTTCTTCATAGGTCATATCAACTAATGCATCACCGCCGCGCGGTAGCAGCAAGGTGCCGTGCTTACGCATTGCGTTAAGTAAACGCGGTAGTAATACTTTGTCGTGTGGGCCAAACAGCCCTTGTGGACGCAGAATGGTGAAATGTGTTTGTGGATTAGATAACGCCAGATTCTGAATAACGTCTTCACCGGCTGCTTTGCTGCGTGCGTAGTAGTTGGCGTAGCGGTTTGGCACAAAATCTTCTTTGATATCGCGGTGATGGCGATAATCAAAATAGACGGCGGGCGAGGAAATATGAATAAAGTTGCGAACGCCGTAGGCGGCAGCCCATTCGCCGAGGCGGCGGGTTGAGCGTACGTTGGCCTTTTCAAAGAGTTCTTCTGAGCCCCACGGGGAGGTAAAACCATCGCAATGCCACAGCGTATCCACATCATTCAACATGGCCTTGGCCTGTGATGATACGAGGTTGGTGAGATCGGCATGAATAAATTCCGCGCCCATTTTTTTCAATAGGTCGCCCATGGCCTGATTTTGTCCAGTAGCGCGAACGCTAATCCCTTTTTGACGTAAAAACTCAACCGCATTACGTCCGAGACCGCTGGTTGCACCGGTCACCAATACTTTCATAACTTATCCGAATCCGCAGTGTGCCTAGGTTAATAGGCGTTTTATGGCTGATTTCAGCCAGCTAGTTCATTGCCCTGACTCAAATGGAAAGGGCGCTCTCATCGCTAATTTGACCGCGACTAGCAACAAGGGTGCCATTCTTCCGTGAATTTACTCTACATGCAATCAGATTACGGAGAGAGAGCGTAACAATTGTTTAGTTGCTCACAGGGTACGCGTTTTAGGATAGATGCGAGCCGTTGCCTCAGCAGGACTTATTATGCCAAGTCATGCTGAGGTGGGGTTAACTATCGCTGCTTATTTTCACGATCGTAGGCTTCGGCAAGCTTGGTTATTTTTTTGCTCATGCCACGGAAAATAAACAGATGAGCGGGCATCATGGCAAACCAATACAACAGGCCGCTGAATCCTGCGGGATGCCACCACGCACGTACATCCAGAACGCGTTTGTCGCCTTTGTCTTCAATAGTGAAAGTGAGGCGACCAAGCCCGGGAGCTTTCATGCCAAACATCATGGCTAACTGGCGCAGGGGTTTTACCGTGATAACTTTCCAGCCATCCACGAGATCTCCCAGCCCGAGAGTGTCAGTATCAGGCCGGCCATAGGCCACTTTATTGCCGATCATATCGTCCATTCTGGCACGAATAGCCCAGAGAATATTGGCATAAAAATAGCCCTCTTTGCCGCCGATTTGCTGCACCACATGCCATAGGGCTTCTGGAGAGGCACTGGTTTCTTGCTCATATCCGGCGTGCTTTGGATAGAAACCGTAGCCCGGCCGCCAGCGTTCACGGGCTTCAGGATCGTAACCCCAGTCAGCGGAGTTGACGACTTCGGCCTCTTTATCCAACGTGTCTTGTACCGCCTGATCGAATTTGATCAGCGTTTGGGGAATGAGCCGTTCAATGGCGGTGCTGTGTGCGGGAAGATCGTGTTTCAAACCTTCGATCAACGCACGGGAAATCGTGGTGGGAACCGACGTGATCATACTGAGAAAATAGACCGAGACCCAACGCGTTGGGATTGGCAGCGGAATCATCCAACGCTTTTTGCCGCTCAAGGCAATAAACCGCTCAAACATCGTTTGATAGCTGATGTATTCGGGGCCTGCGACGTCAAACACGCGGTTGCCAATGGCGGGATGATTGAGTAACTCGGTGAGATAGGTCAGCAGATTCTCAAGGGCTATCGGCGATGTTTTCGAACGCACCCAGCGTGGCGGCGTGAGGATCGGCAGGTTATAAACCATATCACGCATCACTTCAAAAGCGGCTGAGCCTGGCCCGATGATGATGCTTGCCCGCAGTTCCGTCACCGGAATTCCGCTGGCGCGAAGTGCATCACCGGTTTCTTTGCGTGCCACTAAGTGGCGTGATGACTCGCCGTTGGGCTGAAGGGCGCCGAGAAAAATAATTTGTTTCACGCCCGAATTGCGCAGTGCTTCGCAGGTGTTTTTGGCTGCGTTAATTTCACCGGTCACGAAATCATGGCTATCACCCATGCCGTGAACCAGATAATAAACGACATCAATATCAGCCACGGCAGCGGGCAGGGTTTCTGGTTTATGAAGATCGACGTACTGGCATTCGACACGCGGCCAAGCCTGTTCACGTAGCCAGTCAATTCGGCGCGCGGCGGCTCTGACTGAATGGCCTTCTTCAACTAATTTGGGAATCAGGTGTTGCCCGATATAGCCGCTGGCACCCAGCACTAAAATCCTTTGTGGGGTCATAGTTAAACCTAAGCAGATGAGAATATATTTTATTATTTTAGGATGATGCCCGCATCGCTGGGATAAGCGTGCGGGCTATGACTTATGTTAGCCGTAAATCGCCTTGGTGGCTGTGGTACTGCTCTGAGTATTGATAGATTGTTTAAACTCTTTCCATAGGGAAACTAGTTTTTCTAGATCTGAACGTGAGACGTCGAGATGCGTCACAATACGCGTGACCGGGCCTGCGCTCATCAGTACGCCGCGCTCTTTCATCCATCCGCCTAATTGAGCAGCTTCATGTGCGGGGACTTTGAGGAACAGCATGTTAGTTTGTGCTCCTGGCGCCAAAACTTCGACACCAATCGCGCTGAGCGCATTTGCCAGCCACTGCGCGTTATCATGGTCTTCTCGCAGACGTTCAACGTTGTTGAGCAACGCATAGCGTGCCGCTTCGGCCAATATACCGGCCTGACGCATGCCGCCACCGACCATTTTGCGCCAGCGACGCGCTTGTTTGATGTATTCAGCGCTGCCGCACAACAGCGAACCAATCGGCGCGCCCAGTCCTTTGGAGAGGCAAATAGTCAGGGTGTCGCAATACTGTGTCAGCGTCGATAGCGGTACGTTAAGCGCCACCGTGGCATTCATAATACGTGCGCCGTCAACGTGCAGCGCAAGGCCTTTCTCACGCGTGAATACCCATGCCTGTTGCAGATAGTCGAGCGGTAAAACTTTGCCGTTATGGGTATTTTCGATGCACAGCAGCTTGGTGCGCGCAAAATGAACATCATCGGGTTTGATAACGCTGGCGACGACGTCGAGCGGCAACGTGCCATCGGCTGCGGCATCAATGGGCTGTGGCTGGATACTACCGAGAACAGCAGCACCGCCCGCCTCAAACAGATAGTTATGCGCTTTTTGTCCAACGATATACTCTTCACCACGCTGGCAATGTGTCAGCAGCGCCACTAAATTTGCTTGTGTACCCGTTGGCAAAAACAGTGCGGCTTCTTTACCGGTAAGCTCGGCGGCTTCTTGTTCAAGCAGGTTAACGCTGGGATCGTCACCATAAACATCATCGCCGACTTCGGCACGAGACATGGCTAAACGCATGGCGTCACTTGGACGGGTAACGGTATCACTACGAAGATCGATCACGTACTGCTCCTTAATCCCTTGGTTTTGCGCTGGCTGACGCTTGGCTTCAACGTGGGGTGTAGATTATTAAGTGATTAGAATAGGATTTTTATAAACCTTATTCTTTGTAGCATGCGCGTTTGTAGACTCAAAACTGAAAATGGCGGATAGCGAATGATCTGCGGCAATGACCGCAAATTAGATGAAAAAACGGCGCAGAATTTCTGCGCCGGATGAGTGAGTTCGAAAGAGAAGGACGTGAGGGGTTAGCGTAGCCAGTTGGTTTTGGCTAACTCCACCACTTCGTCCCCACGACCGTTGATAATGGCGCGTAGCATATAAAGACTGAAGCCTTTTGCCTGTTCAAATTTAATCTGCGGCGGCATAGCCAGCTCTTGCTTGGCGGTAACTACGTCGACGACGACCGGTCCATCGTGGGCGAAAGCTTCAGCCAGCGCGCTGTTTAACTCCGAGGCTTTTTCTACCCGAATTCCCTTAATCCCCGCAGCGTTCGCAATGGCGGCAAAATCGGGATTATGCAGGTCGGTACCATCGGTGAGATAGCCACCGGCCTTCATTTCCATCGCCACAAATCCCAACACGCTGTTGTTGAAAATAACGATTTTGACCGGCAATTTTTGCTGAGCTAGCGTGAGGAAATCGCCCATTAACATAGTAAATCCACCGTCACCGCACATGGCGATAACCTGACGATCCGGGTGGCTTCCTTGTGCGCCTAGGGCCTGTGGCATTGCGTTAGCCATAGAACCGTGGTTAAACGAGCCCAGCAACCGGCGTTTGCCGTTCATTTTGAGATAGCGCGCAGCCCATACGGTTGGTGTGCCGACGTCGCAGGTAAAGATGGCATCTTGATTGGCCAGTTCGCTGATTTGCTGTGCCAAATATTGTGGATGAATCGGCTGGTCATCGTTGGACGTCGCCAGTGCATCCAGATCTTTACGCGCCTTGTGGTAGTGCTCTAGCGCTTGATCCAAGAACTGGCGATCGCTGCGAGTGTCAAGCATAGGCAGCAGCGCTTGGAGCGTTGATTTCACATCGCCGAGCAACGGTAAATTGACGGCGCAGTGCGAACCGATGCTGGCCGCATTGGTGTCCACCTGCACGATGGTGGCGTTAGTCGGGTAAAACGCACGATAGGGGAACTGGGTGCCGAGCAAAATCAGAGTATCGGCGTTCATCATGGCATGGTAGCCGGAGGAGAATCCGATAAGCCCTGTCATCCCAACATCATACGGATTATCCCATTCAACGTGCTCTTTGCCACGCAGCGCGTGAACAATCGGCGCTTTAATCTTTTCAGCAAACTGGATTAGCTCGTCGTGGGCACCTTCACAGCCGCTGCCGCACAGCAGGGTGATTTTTTTGCCGCTTTCCAGAATGTTTTTAAAGGCTTCCAGCTCGCTTTCCGGTGGCAAAACGCGAGGCAACAAAGGCGTGTGCCAAACGGGGTTGGCATCTTCCGGTGCGGGACGCAGCGCAACATCTCCCGGCAGCACAATGACCGAAACGCCTTTCTTAAGAATGGCTTGACGCATCGCCACTTCAAGCGCTTGAGGGAGCTGTTCTGGGTTGGAAATTAATTCACAGTAATGGCTGCATTCACGAAACAGTTCTTGTGGATGTGTTTCTTGAAAATAGCCGCTGCCGATTTCGCTGGAAGGGATGTGCGCCGCGATGGCGAGTACCGGAACGTGGTTGCGGTGACAATCAAACAGGCCATTGATTAGATGAAGGTTGCCCGGCCCACAGGAACCCGCGCAGACGGCGAGCTGTCCGGTAAGTTGTGCTTCGGCACCTGCGGCGAAAGCCGCGACTTCTTCATGGCGTGTGCCAATCCAACGTATGGTTCCCATTCTTAACAGGCTATCGCTGAGGCCGTTTAAGGAGTCGCCGGTGACGCCCCAAATACGTTTTACGCCAGCCTGATCGAGTGTTTTAGCGACTAGGGTTGCAACAGTTTGCTTCATGAACACCTCCCTTAAATGAATTCAGGTAGCTCGCTCATTGACGCTTTCATTGAGCGAGTGAAAGTCACGTTGCTGTCGGCAATGCCGAGTGCATTGTCTGCCATCGAGAAGACCACTATACATTTTGTATTATAAATATTGTAGAAATGTTATCGCAATGAGGCATTACTGAAAGATATTAGAATGGGGGAGGTAGGGCGAATAAGCGGGTCATCAGCTGATAAAGGAAACAGGACGACCCGACTTGTTAGGCAATAATCTTAAGCAATAACCACATCGCTATTTAGCTGGCAAGAGCAGGCAAGTACATACCCTTGCGCGATTTCGTCCGGCGTCAGCGTCATGGTGCTGCTGGTGGTGTAATCGCCGCTAAGAATACGGGTTTTACAGCAACCACAAACCCCTGCACGGCAAGCCGCCTGAATAGGAAGCTTGTTTTGTTCCATCGCGAACAGCAGCGTAGCGCCCACCGGTGCATGATAGGTGTGCAACGGGGTGTTGGTGGTGAGCTTGAGCGTTGCACCATCGGCATCGTTATCGGCTACCACTTGGAACTGTTCTTGATAGAAGTTTTTTGCTGGAACACCCAGATCGAGGGCGAGCTGTTTGACCGCTTTCATGTAAGGCGCAGGGCCACAGGTCATCACGGTGCGGCTAGCAATATCAGGGCAAATCTGCTCCAGCGTTTCACGCGTAATTCTGCCGGCCAAAAACTCTGTGGTAGCTTCGCTTTCAGCCATTAGCGTTAGCTTCAGCTGTGAATAACGTGCATCAAGATCGCGCCACTCATTGGCAAAAATCACGTCGCGTGGGGTACGCACATTGAAAATAACCTGCACATGGGCTTCTGGGCGATTCGCCAATAGCCAGCGGGTCATAGACATGATTGGCGTCACACCACAGCCAGCGGCAAGCATCAGGTAGCGATCGGCAGGTGCATTAGCGCAGGTAAATTCGCCTTGCGCATCGGAGAGCCACAGCTGTTGCCCCGGATGAACTTCCTGTGTCAGCCAGCGCGAGCCTGCGCCGTCGGGTAAGCAACGCACGCTGATCGTAATGAATTTACTTTGCCCCGGAGACGAAGACAGCGTGTAAGCGCGCAGCGTTTCTTCGCTATCACGAATGCTCACCAGCGCATATTGCCCCGGATGGTAACGGTAGAAATCGTGGCAAATAAGAGAAATTGTCCAGACGTCCGGCGTTTCCTGATGAATGGAATGCACCTGCATCTGATTAGGGCAGAGGGGAGTTGGCATTGTCATCATGTTTTCTCAATTCGAAAGCCGCAGACCCGAAGGACTGCGGCTTTAAGGTGACATCAAATGCGATTACGCGCCCAGAATTTCGGTCATATCCGCTTCAACCGTAGAGATAGAACGCATGCCGAATTTTTCATTCAGAATGGCCATCAGGTTGTCGGTTAAGAAGCCCGGAGCCGTTGGGCCGGTGTAGATATTCTTCACACCCAGAGACAGTAAGGTCAGCAGGATCACGATGGCTTTCTGCTCAAACCAAGACAGAACCAAGCTCAGTGGCAAATCGTTCACGCCACAGCCTAATGTTTCAGCCAGTTTCACCGCGAGCATGATTGCGCCGTAGGCATCGTTACACTGACCGACATCCAGCAAGCGTGGCAAGCCTTCCAGAGTACCGAAGTCCAGCTTGTTGAAACGATATTTACCGCAGGCTAACGTCAAGATCAGGCAGTCTTGAGGCACGGCGCGAGCGAAATCGGTGAAGTAGCTACGTTCAGCGCGGCTACCGTCACAGCCACCCACCAAGAAGACGTGGCGCAGTTTTTTCTGTGACACTAAATCGATGACGGTATCTGCCGCGTTCAGCAAGGTCTGGCGACCAAAGCCGACGGTGATCATGTGTTCGATTTCGTTGTATGGGAAACCTTCACACACCTGAGCCTGAGCGATGATCTGGCTGAAATCGTCACCTTCTAAATGACGCGCACCTGGCCAGCCAACGATGCTACGGGTCCAAATTCGGTCAGTGTAGTTACCGACGTTTGGATCGATGATGCAGTTAGAGGTCATCAAAATTGGGCCAGGAAACTTAGCGAATTCGGTTTGCTGGTTCTGCCAGCCGCTGCCGTAGTTACCGACCAAATGCTTGAATTTTCTCAGTTCAGGGTAGCCGTGTGCGGGTAACATTTCACCGTGGGTATAGACGTTTACGCCAGTCCCTTCGGTTTGTTCCAGCAGCATACGCAGGTCTTTCAGGTCGTGACCTGAAATCAGAATGGCTTTGCCTGCAACAGGGCGAACGTTAACGGAGGTTGGCGTTGGATGACCGTAAGCGTCGGTTTCACCTTTGTCCAGAATCGCCATCACGTTGAAGTTCATTTTGCCGATGCCCATGGCATTATTCAGCAGGGTATCAACATCGCGTGGCTGAGTACCTAACCATGCCATATAGGCGTGGAATTCAGCATAAATATCATCGCTGTACTGGCCGAGAACATGGGCGTGTTCCATATAGGCCGCAGCGCCTTTCAAACCATACAGGTTAAGCATGCGCAGGCCGTGAACGTCGTCGCCGATTTCTGCTTTATCGTTGTTGAGCGCGAATTCTTCAGCCTGCTTGCGCAGGGTAGCAAGGTCTGAACCTGCCAGCTGTAAATCAGCTAATGGATGATCCACCTGTGCGTTAGCGTCAACCGCGCGGCAGGCTACCATCAGCGCATCGCGCATTTCTAACGCTTCACGTGCATAACCGACGATACGTTCTGAATCGAAGTTAACGTTAGTTAGCGTAGAGAAGAAGGCGCGAGGCACGAAGTTATCAATATTGTGGTCGATAATGCCCAGCTCACGTGCTTTCAGTGCCCATGCAGACAGGCCTTGTAATGCTGCAACCAGCAGATCTTGTAGGTCAGACGTTTCAGCAGTTTTGCCACACATACCTTGGGCGAAAGAACAGCCATTACCCGCAGGCGTTCGGATGGTTTGTTCACATTGGACACAGTACATTCTGGGCTTCCTTTTAAAGTTGCATTTATTATGCTTGTTTTAAGAGTAGTCCCGTCCAGTGAGGTAAAAAAGGAATTTTTGAGGCAACTTTAGCTTTGTTTGATGTAGCGCAAATTAAGTTGTAAGTGAGAATTATTCAGAGAGAAAAGACTAAAACTTTTTAGGTATGTCATGAGGTTATTGACCCCATGACATACTTTTTTAGGCGAGAGTTATGAGGAGAAAACGGCCATCAGAACCGGTGCGATCAGGCTTAAGGCAAAGCCATGAACGATGGCAGCAGGCACTAATTCTAAGCCACCGCTGCGTTGTAGAACCGGCAGCGTGAAGTCCATAGATGTTGCGCCGCACAGGCCTAACGCGGATGAACGGCTGCGCTGTACCAGCGTTGGGATCATCATAATGGCAAATAATTCACGCGCCAGATCGTTAAAGAAGGCCGCGCTGCCGATCACCGGGCCAAACGCGTCGGTCATCATGATCCCTGAAAGAGAGTACCAGCCGTAGGCAGACGCAATGGCTAACCCCGTTTTTATCGGCAGACCCAGCAATAGGGCCGCGATAGCACCGCCGACCAACGCGCTCACACACACCAGCACGGCGATAATCATGCCGCGGCGGTTAAGAATGATTTGCTTGAGTGACATGCCGCTATTACGCAGCTGCAACCCGACCAGCAACAGCAGGAAGATCAGCGCATATTCACTGCCGTGAGAGGCGTAGCTGAGCCATGACCACTGTGTTAAACCGAGCGCAAAACCACCGACGACTACGCCGCACAGCTTGAGCGATTCCAGCGCCATGTGGAGACGTGAAGGGAGCTCTTCCTGTTTATGGGGCACAACCCAAGGGCGCTTTTTTTCCAGCAGCAGTAATGCAATAAGGTTGGCAGCGATGATGCAAATAAAGAATACCGAAGCATACTGAAAAATAAGCCACAGATTTTCACTGAGGTTGTCGAGAAAGGCGAGGCTGATGCCCATAAAAAACAGAATAACGTAAACCATCCAGCTAAGCAGACGGTTGATTAATACCACTAAGCTCTTTTGGCGTAGAGGGATTAGGTAGCCGAGCAGAAGCGGCACCAAGATAATGAGCAGTCCCGAGTACATGGAAAACCTAAATTGCGGAGAATAATGGCGATACGCTACCCAAAAGGGTTTGGTGAGTAAAGCTTGGCAGAGGAATTGATAAAACAAGCCGAATGGTTTGGCGTTTTACTCTTCACGATATGAATAGGCAGAAGAAAATCGGGCATCACATCTCAGTGAGTGCTTGACCAGACAGCGTTTTTTTTTCATTCTCAGATGAATGCATCCGTAAGGGAGAGTAGCAATGTATCTAGAACGGATCGAAATTGTCGGATTCAGAGGGATAAACCGCCTCTCTTTGACGCTGGATGAGAATACGGTTCTCATCGGCGAAAATGCGTGGGGGAAATCGAGCCTTTTGGATGCGCTGACGCTGTGTCTTTCACCTAACGCCGATCTCTATCACTTCGAATCGCAAGATTTCTATTTTCCTCCCGGCGATGAAGGCGCAAAAGAGCGCTATCTGCAAATTATTTTCGTCTTCTGTGAATCGGATGTGGGGCACCACAATGCGCCCCGTTATCGACCCCTTTCGTCACTTTGGCAAAATGGGGACGACCGTTTTCAACGCATCTATTTTCGTCAGGAAGGTGAGCTGTGTGACGATGGCACGGTGTGTACGTGGCGTTCTTTTCTCGATCAAAATGGCGAGCCGCTTCAACTGCATCACGTCGATAAACTTGCGCGTGAGATTGTTCGATTACATCCGGTACTGCGCCTGCGTGATGCGCGCTTTATTCGCCGACTGCGTCCGAACGTATTGGCAGAACGCCAGATCCCCGATCAGACTGAAGTGGCTCAGCAGCTAGATGACCTCACGCGTGAAATGGTGCGTAACCCGCAGAAACTGAGCAACAGCGAACTGCGTCAGGGCTTGAATGCCATGCAGTTGCTGCTGGAACACTATTTTGCTGAACAGGGACAACAGCCGCAGAACTCGCGCCGCCGCAGGCGTCATAGTGACGAAGTTCACGGGCGCCAGGCGTGGCGTTCGCTCGAAAATATGAACCAAATGGTGGCTGAATCCGGTAGCCGAAACATGCGGTTGATTTTACTCGGGCTGTTCTCGACCTTATTACAGGCTAAAGGCGCGATCACGCTCGATCCCCATGCGCGTCCGCTGCTGCTGGTGGAAGATCCTGAAACTCGCCTGCATCCGATCATGCTGTCGGTAGCGTGGGGACTGCTCAATCAGCTACCGCTGCAAAAAATCACCACCACCAACTCTGGCGAACTACTTTCGCTGGTGCCGGTTGATCGCGTATGTCGTTTGGTGCGCCAGTCAAACCGCGTGGCAACCTATCGTATTGGCCCGCAGGGAATGTCACCTGAAGATAGCCGGCGGATTGCATTTCATATTCGATTTAATCGGGCATCGACGCTGTTTGCTCGTTGCTGGCTGCTTGTTGAGGGCGAGACAGAAGTTTGGTTGCTCAATGAGCTCGCGCGCCAGTGTGGCTACCATTTCGAAACTGAAGGGATCAAAGTTATCGAGTTTGCCCAGTGCGGTATTCGCCCGCTGGTGAAATTCGCACGGCATATGGGACTAGAGTGGCACGTGCTGGTGGACGGCGACGATGCGGGGCGCAAGTATGCCGCCGCGGTACGTGCGTTGACCGAGCATGCCAAGGAGAATGAACGCGATCGTCTTACCGCATTGCCTGCGCCGGATATGGAGCATTACATGTACCGTGAGGGATTTGCGTCGGTGTATCACGATATCGCAGGCCTACCGAGCAACGTGCCGTTGTCAGCGCGTAAGGTGATTACCAAAGCGATACACCGCTCATCTAAACCCGACTTAGCTATTTCTGTGGCGGCACAAGCAGAAGTTTGGGGCAGAGATTCTGTGCCTGCGCTTATCAAGGGGATGTTTTCACGGGTGATTTGGTTGGCCCGCGGTAAGGCAGAGTAGCTAAGGCAGAGTAGCAGGATAGCCGCCATTCGTATTCAGAATGGCGGATTCTGTGTGAGATTTAGCGACTCAGTGCCGAGTGAGCTGCGGATTCCAGATCGTCTAGCAACTGATAGCGGCGACGATATTCTGCCCGTTTTTTGCTGGCGATTTCTTCCAACGATTTTCGGGCAATCGTGAGTGGCAGGCGGAAATAACCTTCCTGCGTTGTCTCTGCGCCGATTGAGAGCCAGAAGCTGTCGTAGTCTGACATCATCTTGCTGCTTTTCTTTTTGTTGTAGCGCCAGTTTTTATAGATATGGGTGTCATTGCCCACGGCTAATATCTGTTCGCATCCCACGCTGTTGGCAAATAAGCAAAGTGCCTGCATCAAAAGGCGCTTAGGAAATAAACCATGACATTCTTTGGTGGCGGTTTGAATAAGCTCATGTGGGACCGAACGTTTTGGCCCCTGTAATCCACCGACGAATAGCGTTTTTTTACCTAAATAGGTGAGCAAGGTAAAGGTGCATTCAGAAAGCATGGTGCCATCATCGTTATAAAATAATAACGACAGCTCGCCTTCCTTATTCAGACTATCAATTGGGCTGACCCCGATACGGAATAGCTGGCCGTTTTTGCCTGTCATTTCACACAGATAATAGGGTTTGGCATTATATATTTTGCGCAAAACGCTTTGCGGCAACGCGTCATCCATCATCTGGTAATGTTCGCCAATGGCTTTAACGGCATCTTGGCGCTTGAAGTGAACATTCAGATAGGGATGATGAAGCTTACACGGCAGGCGTGGCTGGGCTAAAAGCACGTCCTGACAGCTCGGGATAGCCGCAATGTTTTCCAGCAGCTTTATCGTTGTGATTGGGGCTAGCAACGTTCTGAGCGCAAATTTCACGCGGTAATTTTTCGCATGCCAAAGACGCCCCGGTTTTAAGTCTCCTTTCACGAGAGAATTAAAGAGTTGGAAACCCGTCATGGATGAATCTGCTGTGCGTTCGACGCTGATTTGAGACATACGATATACCTGATAGAACGTTGCTGTATTTAATTTCTATCAAGTAGTTAAACAGGCTAAACCTCAACGGCAATTAAATCAGCGCGCTAGGTGAACGTATTTTAAATAATTATTTGATTGTCGTTTATGATTTATTTAGTGAATGAACGCATTGAGCGACCAATTACTATTAACGTTAATTATTAGACGGTTAATTAATCATAAGCGGAAGGAGAGTGAGCTGCCCTTGAAAAAAAAGGAAATGCCACTATCTAACAAAGAGGAAGATAGCGTATTGCCATGATGAGAAGTGCTATCAAAACAATGCCAGCGCGGGGCTGGCATGGGGCAACAGTGGTTCCATCGTGCGCAGAGGGGACGTTAGGCTGTCATCTCTACTTCGATGGGAACAATGGCGTTGGCGTGGTTGCCCTTAGGGCCTTCTTGCACATTAAATTGGACCTGTTGCCCAGCCTTCAGTGTGCGGTAACCTTCCATCTGAATTGAAGAATAGTGAGCAAAAATGTCTTCGCCGCCATTCACAGGACAGATAAAGCCAAAACCTTTAGCATTATTGAACCATTTAACAGTACCCGTCTCCATGCTTATACAACCCTCGCCATGCTGTGATAAGAGATTTGCACGATTAACCCAGAGTCGTCGGCAAAGCTCGTTATGTATGTTATGAGATAAGATTGATGCCCTTTGTATTCCTCATACCGTGGGTTTTGATGAGTTCGAAACCTCGGTTGATTGCTAGGGCAGATACAGGACGTGTTCTTAAGATGTTCGATTAACGCACCCACAAGCGGTGCTGAACAGCTTAGGAACACCCCCTACGGGTGCCGAAAAGATCTGTTAATCAAGCGATTAATATCTTCAGTTTGAAACAGAGGCTTATCGGTCGAAACGGCATCGATTTGTATGAATCGTCACCAGCTTACAAATTTACACTCTAGTGTATGCCGCTAGTTCGTCAAGCAATGGCTATTTTTAACACAGTGTATTGTGATGAAAGTTTGAAGCAGATAACGCTATTTAGATGAATCGGGCGAAATTTAATCACTTAATGCAACGCAAATAACACAACTGTGAAGATTTGTGTCACAGTTAAGTCACTAGCAAGAAAGACATGTAGTTATGCGATCGTAGTCTGTATCGCATGATTGTTAACAGAGAATGGGCAGGACATGGCAAACCAAAACGACTGGCTGAATTTCGAACAATTAGCCGACAGCAAACAAATCGATGAGGTAAAACCGCCGTCAATGTATAAAGTTATACTTAACAATGACGATTACACACCGATGGAATTTGTGATTGACGTCCTGCAAAAGTTTTTTTCATATGATATTGAACGTGCAACGCAGTTGATGCTTACTGTGCATTATAAAGGAAAAGCGATTTGCGGTGTTTTCACCGCTGAGGTGGCGGAAACAAAAGTCGCTCACGTCAATCGGTATGCGCGGGAGAACGAGCATCCACTGTTGTGTACGTTAGAAAAGGCCGGTTAACGGCCGCTTAAATGGGGGAGGTGCCTATGCTCAATCAAGAACTGGAACTCAGTCTCAACATGGCGTTCGCCAGAGCGCGCGAGCATCGCCATGAGTTTATGACCGTGGAGCACCTGCTGCTGGCACTGCTTAGTAACCCTGCTGCGCGTGAAGCGCTGGAGGCTTGCTCTGTTGATCTAGCCGCTTTGCGTCAAGAACTCGAAACCTTTATTGAACAAACCACACCCACGTTACCTAACGGTGAAGCCGAACGTGATACTCAGCCTACGCTGAGTTTCCAACGCGTTCTGCAACGTGCTGTTTTCCATGTTCAGTCCTCAGGCCGCAATGAAGTCAGCGGCGCGAACGTACTGGTCGCGATTTTCAGCGAACAAGAGTCTCAGGCTGCGTATCTGCTGCGTAAGCACGACGTGAGCCGCTTGGACATCGTGAACTTCATCTCGCATGGCACACGCAAAGACGAAACTGGGCAGGCGCCAAATGCCGAAAATCCAGCACCGGAAGAGCCTGCTAGCGGTGAAGATCGTATGGAGAACTTCACCACGAACTTAAACCAGCTTGCACGCGTTGGCGGTATCGATCCGTTGATAGGCCGCGATAAAGAGCTGGAGCGTGCGATTCAGGTTTTGTGCCGTCGTCGTAAAAACAACCCGTTATTGGTTGGGGAATCCGGCGTGGGTAAAACCGCGATTGCTGAGGGACTGGCCTGGCGTATTGTGCAGGGCGACGTGCCTGAGGTGATGGCGGATTGCACCCTGTATTCACTGGATATTGGTTCGTTGCTGGCGGGTACAAAATACCGCGGCGACTTTGAGAAGCGCTTCAAAGCGTTGCTCAAACAGCTTGAGCAAGATACCGATAGCATCCTGTTCATCGATGAAATTCATACCATCATCGGTGCGGGCGCGGCATCTGGTGGGCAGGTTGATGCGGCTAACCTGATCAAACCGCTGCTGTCTAGCGGCAAGATCCGCGTGATCGGATCGACGACCTATCAAGAGTTCAGCAATATCTTTGAAAAGGATCGTGCCTTGGCGCGTCGTTTCCAGAAGATCGATATTACTGAGCCAACCCCAGATGAAACGGTACAGATCCTTAATGGTCTGAAACCAAAATATGAAGCTCACCATGACGTGCGCTATACCGCGAAAGCGATTCGCGCGGCGGTTGAGCTGTCGGTTAAATACATTAATGACCGTCATTTGCCAGATAAAGCCATTGACGTTATTGATGAAGCGGGCGCTCGTAGCCGTTTAATGCCGGTGAGCAAGCGTAAGAAAACCGTCAACGTAGCGGATATTGAATCTGTGGTTGCTCGCATTGCGCGTATTCCAGAGAAAACCGTATCAGCCAGCGATCGTGATGTGCTGAAAAGCTTAGGCGATCGTCTGAAAATGTTGGTGTTTGGACAGGATAAAGCCATCAGCGCGCTGACCGAAGCGATCAAAATGAGTCGTGCTGGTTTAGGTCAAGATCATAAGCCGGTCGGTTCGTTCTTGTTTGCAGGCCCAACGGGCGTAGGTAAAACCGAAGTCACCGTTCAATTGGCGAAAGCCTTGGATATTGAACTGCTGCGTTTTGATATGTCCGAATATATGGAACGTCATACCGTTAGCCGTTTGATTGGTGCGCCTCCGGGATACGTCGGTTTTGATCAAGGTGGTCTGCTGACGGATGCGGTGATCAAACATCCTCACGCGGTTCTGTTGCTGGATGAAATCGAAAAAGCGCATCCTGACGTCTACAACCTGCTGTTACAGGTGATGGACAACGGCACCTTAACGGATAATAACGGCCGTAAAGCCGATTTCCGTAACGTGATTTTGGTGATGACGACCAACGCCGGTGTGCGTGAAACTCAGCGTAAATCAATTGGTTTTGCGCAGCAGGATAACAGCACCGACGCGATGGAAGAGATCAAGAAGGTGTTCACACCAGAATTCCGTAACCGTCTGGATAACATCATTTGGTTCAACCATCTGTCGACTGACATTATTCAGCAGGTGGTGGATAAGTTCATCGTCGAACTGCAGGCTCAGCTAGATGCTAAAGGCGTTTCGTTGGAAGTGAGCGAAGCAGCGCGCTTGTGGCTGGCAGAGAAAGGCTACGATCACGCGATGGGCGCTCGTCCTATGGTACGTGTGGTGCAGGAAAATCTGAAAAAACCGTTGGCGAACGAACTTCTGTTTGGTTCGCTGGTGGACGGTGGCTCAGTCACTGTTGATTTGAGCGAAGATAAGCAGCAGTTAACGTATGAATTTTGCAGCGCACAGAAGCGTAAAGCTGAAGACGCCCTGCATTAACCAACGTTGAAAAAGTAAAAGAAAAGAGCGCCAAAAGGCGCTCTTTTTTTATGGCTGAAATTTAAGTTTTCAGCTAACTCTCAGTGATATTCATGTGTCTCGTCAGACCGTCATATCACCGCGAGTATAATTTATGCCGCAGATGCGTGAACGCAGGTGCGCAGGGTGAGCCTATCAGCGGCTACGGAAGACAATGCGGCCTTTGCTCAGGTCGTACGGGGTCAGCTCTACAGTGACTTTGTCGCCCGTCAGAATGCGGATGTAGTTTTTACGCATTTTACCGGAGATGTGAGCGGTAACGACGTGTCCGTTTTCTAATTCAACGCGGAACATCGTGTTTGGTAACGTATCAAGTACGGTACCTTGCATTTCAATATTGTCTTCTTTGGCCATCGAATCCTCTAGGTATGAGTACCATATTTTTTAATCGGCAAGATAATGCCGAAAAACCCCGATTATGTAAAGGAGTGTCGGTGGTTCTTCATCCATTACGGGCAATTTTGATGGGGTTTTATCGCAAACTCGCGTGAAATAATAGTTTGGGGTTTCCAGCAGGCGGGATTAATTACCTTATTCTGGTCAATCCGTAAGTGGTGTAAATAATCACTGCGCGGGATATTACGCGCACCTAACGACTTAGTGTGCGCGTTAAGCACCTGACAGTCAATTAATGTTCCGCCAAACGACACAAAATGCTCACAAAACGCAATCAGAGCCGTTTTGGAAGCGTTTGTGGCGCGGCTGAACATCGACTCGCCGCAAAAGAGAGAGCCTTGTAACACGCCATACAGGCCGCCTACGAGCCTATTTCCCTGCCAGACTTCAACGGAGTGCGCATGGCCCTGCTCGTGCAGCTTTAAATAAGCTTGCTGCACGTCTTCGCCAATCCATGTACCTTCTTCGCGTTGATCGGCGCATTCACGAATAACATCGGCAAACGCCTGATTAATCGTGACTTCAAAATCGTGCTTACGTAAAAATTTCGCCATGCTACGGCTAATGTGCAACTCATGCGGGAATAAAACCGCACGGGGATCGGGCGACCACCAGAGGATGATATCCCCCGGTGTGAACCACGGGAAGATCCCCGCACCGTAGGCGGCAAGTAGACGGGCAGGGCGTAAATCCCCACCAATGGCCAGCAGCCCGTTCGGTTCACGCAGTGCGAGATCCGTTGGGGGAAATAACGTTGATTGCCGATCCAGTTGCATGATGCGCATCAAAATATTCCAATCTGAATGAAAAACATCATTGGCCTGTTAATTATTACCCGTATTAACTATAGCCGCTGGCACAGCTGATAATATCGGCCTTTTTCGTCAAGAAGTTTAGCGTGATGCCCTTGTTCGACGATCTGGCCATTTTCCATCACGCAGACCCGATCCATTTTATCCAAGCCTTGCAGGCGATGAGTAATTAAGATCAGTGTTTTGTGCTGGCAGTGCTGCATGATCAGCTCAAGGATTTGCTTCTCTGTGTCGGCGTCTAAGCCTTCAGTAGGCTCATCCAATAGCAGCAGCGGTGAGCGATGTAGCAGCGCACGAGCAATACCTAAGCGACGCTGTTCGCCGCCTGAAAGCGGTCGACCGCCGTCGCCGAGCCATGCATTTAGCCCTGTATCTTCAAGCAATTTGCCTAAGCCTACCTGTTCCAATACGGTTTTTAGCTCCAGGTCGGTCGCTTGGTCATTGGCGATTTTTAAATTATCACGCAGCGTTGAGCTGAAAACATGTACGCGCTGGCTGACGACGCCAGTAGCTTGTCGCAGCGTTGCTTCATCAAAGGCAGGTAGCGGCATGTCATTCAGGCGAATTTCGCCCTGAGAGCAGTCCCATGCGCGTGTTATCAGCTGTAACAGGGTCGATTTGCCACAGCCGGTACGTCCGAGCAGGGCGATTTTCTCTCCAGGCTGCACCGAAAGGGAAATATCGTTAAGTACTGAAACCGGCTGATTTGGATAGCTGAAGCTAACGTGGTCAATGTTAACGGCAATCTGTTCGCTCAGTGCGGGGCCTGATAGAGGGAATGTCACCTCGGGTTTTTGGTCAATCATTTGCGCTACGCGGGTTGCTGATGCGGTGACCTGTCCCAAATGCTGGAAGGCGCCAGCAACCGGAGCTAAGGCTTCAAAAGCGGCCAGAGAGGAGAAGACAAACAGCGCTATCAGCGCACCTGGCTGGGCATAGTTCCCAACGCCACCGGCGGCGAGCCAGAGCATTAAGGTGAAAGTGAGCCCCGATGCCAAAATCATCAAAGCCTGCGCGGCACCGGTTAAAGACGCTTGTTTCTGCTGTTGCTGTTGCCAGTCGCGCTCTTTGGCGTCTAGCGCCTGACGGAAACGATCGGCAGCGCCGTAGATGGCGAGTTCTGCTTGCCCTGCAATCCACGTAATTAATAAAGTGCGGTAGTCGGCACGGAGTTCAGTGAGCGCAATCCCAACGGGCTTTCCTGCTTGATAAAAACCTAGCGGCAAGCAAAACAGCAGCAACAACATGATGCCGCCCAGCGTGATTGCTAGCGTAGGATCGAACCAAGATAAACCGGCCGTAACGACCACGATCACCACGATGGCGCTAATCAGCGGAGATATTACGCGGAGATAGAGATGATCAAGTGTGTCTACGTCAGCAACCAAACGGTTGAGTAACTCCGCCTGACGAAAACGCGCAATGGCTCCCGGCGACAGCGGCAGTATTTTACTAAAGGTGAATACGCGCAGATGGGAAAGCACGCGAAACGTTGCATCATGGCTGACAACGCGCTCGGCGTAGCGCCCTGCGGTACGGATAATCGCCGCTCCGCGTACGCCAGCGGCTGGCAGCATATAGTTAAACGTCATCAGCCCCGCAAGACCAGCCAGCGCCGATGCAGCAAGGAACCAGCCCGAAAGCATCAAAAGCCCAATGCTGGCGAGAAGGGTAACGATAGCCAGAACTACGCCCAGTGAGATGAGGAACCAGTGGCGACGATAGAGTGCTAAAAACGGCAATAGTACGCGCATGGTTATAGCTCCTTACTACGGGTTGCAAGCAGATCGGCAAAAGGCCCTTTTTGCTGGCTGAGTTCGGCATAAGCGCCGCGCTGAACCAGCTTGCCATTATCCATCACCCAAATTTGGTCGTAGGTACTCACATCATCTAACTGATGAGTCACCATCAGCGTGGTTTGCTGATGTGACGCTTCAGACAATGCCTGCATGACAAGCTGCTCGCTGTGCGCATCCAAACTGGCGGTGGGTTCATCTAACAACAAAAGGCGGCATGGACGAAGCAGGGCGCGCGCTACGGCGACACGCTGTGCTTGGCCGACCGAAAGGCGAGCGGCACCCTCACCGATTTCTGTATCAACGCCAGCGTTTAGCAGAGGTAAAAACTCGGTGACATGTGCACGTTCTAACGCGGTGGCTAGTTGAGCGTCAGTAGCCTGAGGAGCGCCCAGCAGCACATTAGCGCGCAGCGTGGTTTCTGGCAGATTGGGGTTTTGCCCAACCCAGCCAAGGAGCTGACGCCAGCTCGCTGGCGCTAATTCACGTAGCTCTTTTCCATCAACTAAGAGGGAACCGCGGTAGGGTAGGAAGCCGAGCAACACGTTAATCAACGAACTTTTCCCTGCGCCGCTAAAGCCTACCAGCGCAATTCTCTGCCCCGCCTCAATGCTGAACGTCAGTGGCCCAGCCAGCACTTTTCCCTGTGGAGATAATACTTCCAACTCTGAGGCCACAATGCTAACGGGATGCGTACCTGTTAACTGCTCTTTGCCTTGGCCCTGCGTTGGGCTTTCTGCATCTTCCGCTAAAAAAGTCACCAGAGATTCCGCCGCGCCCACGGCCTGCGCTTTCGCGTGGTAAAAAGTGCCTAAATCACGCAGCGGTTGGAAGAATTCTGGCGCCAGAATAAGCACCAGAAAACCAGCAAAAAGCGTCACGCTGGTGCCATAGCTACCAAAATTGAGTTCACCCAGATAGGAAAAACCAAAATAGACTGCTACCACGGCGATTGAGATGGAGGTAAAGAACTCAAGCACCGCAGAGGAAAGAAATGCCATACGCAGCACTTCCATAGTGCGGCTGCGAAAATCTTCCGATGAACGGCGGATATTGTCGGTTTCGGCGGCGGCGCGGTTAAACAGGCGTAGCGTATCTAGTCCACGTAAGCGGTCGAGGAAGTTGCCGCTTAAACGTCCTAATGCCAAGAAGTTTCGGCGGTTAGCATCGGCGGCACCCATACCAACCAGCGCCATAAACAGCGGGATCAGCGGCGCGGTAACCAGCAGGATCATGCCTGCGGCCCAGTTAATCGGGAATACGGTGATCAGAATCAACAGCGGGATCATGGTTGCCAGATACATCTGCGGCAAATAGCGAGAGTAAAACTCCTGCATGTCTTCAATTTGTTCAAGAATTAACGTTGCCCAATGTCCGGCTGGTTTTCCTTGTATCCAAGCAGGGCCCAGTTCATCGAGCCGATTGAGCACCAAGTTTCTAATTTGAACTCGTACCACTTGGCCACACTTAAAACCAACGCGTTCACGCAGCCAGCTTAAGGCTGAACGTAGCACAATGGCGGCGATCAATAGGCCAAAAGGCAGCAGGAGAGATTGGCGCGGTACCTGCTCAATGATCAAATCATGCAGCAGTTTCGCTAAGATCCACGACTGAGCGACGATCAGAAGTCCGGATATCAAACCGAGGATCATAGAAATTCGAAGCCAACGGCGAGCAAGCGAACTGCGCTGTTTGAGCCATTGGGTTAATTCGCGTTGTCTGTTTTTATTCATGTGTTGCGATGGTTTCTAAAGCAGATGAAGCGTCGAAAAGAGTGCTGATGGCCGGCCTATTTTATCTTTACTCACCGGTTCACGCGTAAGCGCTGATATTACAACGGCCTGCGGGGACATGAAACCAAAGGAAGGTAAATTCTGTTAACAACTGTGGGGGAGTTCAGATAACAAGTGACAATTTGAGCACAAATAGGTGAAAAAACACGGTGGCTACTAAAAAGTAAGGGCCACCGAAGTAGCCCTTATGATTTAAATCGAGAGTGATTTACTGATTGGCGGCAGACAGCCCATCCAAATAACGCTCTGCATCAAGCGCCGCCATGCAGCCAGTGCCCGCTGAGGTAATGGCCTGACGATAGATGTGGTCCATGACGTCACCCGCGGCGAAAACGCCGGGAATGCTGGTTTGGGTGGCGTTGCCACTCAGGCCAGATTGAACCTTGATATAGCCGTTTTCCAGCGCGAGCTGGCCATCAAAAATGGCCGTGTTTGGTTTGTGGCCGATAGCCACAAACAAACCTGTCACACTCAGCTCTTCAACGGTATCGCTGTCGGTCGCTTTTAAACGTAACCCGTTTACGCCCATGGCATCGCCTTGAACTTCATCAAGCGTGCGGTTGGTGTGCAGCACAATGTTGCCGCTCGCAACTTTATCCATCATGCGTCCAATCAAGATTTTTTCGGCGCGGAATGTATCACGACGATGTATCAAGTGAACCTTGGAGGCGATGTTAGATAAATAAAGTGCTTCTTCAACCGCAGTATTGCCGCCGCCGATCACCGCAACTTCTTGTTGGCGATAGAAGAAACCATCGCAGGTCGCACAGGCAGATACGCCACGGCCTTTGAACTCTTCTTCAGAAGGCAGGCCGAGATATTGCGCGGAAGCGCCAGTTGCAATAATCAGTGCGTCACAGGTGTATTCCTGAGAATCGCCAAACAGGCGGAATGGACGGTTCTGCAAATCGACGCGCTGGATGTGGTCGAAAATAATCTCGGTATTAAATTTGGCCGCGTGCTCATGCATACGTTCCATCAGCAGAGGACCGGTGAGCCCTTCGGGATCGCCTGGCCAGTTTTCGACTTCTGTCGTGGTGGTGAGCTGACCGCCTTTTTCAACGCCGGTAATTAATACTGGGTTCAAGTTAGCGCGTGCCGCGTAGACCGCCGCTGTATATCCCGCAGGGCCTGAGCCCAAGATCAGGAGTTTGCTGTGTTTGACTGTGCCCATGAATTCCTCTTTTCCAATTTTACCGGACAATAACTCGATTGTAGGGAAGTTAGCGCCTGAAAAAAAGCGTGCAAAAAAAATGTTATCAATTTGTTTGATAGTGGCTAGCTATCGATTAGTAAAAATCATGGCAGCAGATTATTTTTTTTAAACCTATTCCGATAACATTCTTGCCGAGAAAGCCCCCTAATAGCGCTTCTTAGCGACGCTTATTCGTCTGTTTTGACGGTTTATTTTGTTGTCGCCTCGAAAGTCTTCTTTAGAATAGTTGGCATGTTCGTCTGATTTTGCTTCTTTTGCTTTGACAATCGCCTGTGCATTTGCGAAAACATGGATGTAGGGAAGAACTTGTCTTTGGTTTTTGTGGCTTGAAAGGCATTTAGCAGAATTTTTATCTGCTTGAAGGCAACAAATAGCCTATTGAACTAAAACAGCGCTTTCTTCTCCTGATGTAAGAAATACCGCGTATACGAAAAGAAATGTGTAGTGCTTAGATTGGCTTCAATGAGTGGCGTTAGGGATCGTGGTCTTACGATGAACCTCTATGTGCATTGATTTGGAATCAGAGCAAAGCAATTATGCGAGCCCTCGCATGTGAATTAAGTGCAATCTGCGAAAACAGATGAAGTTGAAAGCTAGCTTCGGCGGATTTATCCGGTTGTTTTCGTCATCATAAGCAATGGGAATTGCTGATTGACTGCAGGCATGGGGTTTTCGTTTGGGACAAATCCTTAACAAATTGAACTTGTTGAGGGGATGGCGAGCAGGGAAGGATATAAGAGAGACAATAAGATGGCAGACAATAAAAAGCGCCCCGGTAAAGATCTCGACCGTATCGACCGTAACATCCTGAATGAGTTGCAGAAGGATGGACGAATTTCGAACGTTGAGCTTTCAAAGCGAGTTGGTTTATCACCAACTCCATGTTTAGAACGTGTGCGTCGCCTTGAGCGTCAGGGTTTTATTCAAGGTTACACTGCGTTATTGAACCCGCACTATCTGGATGCATCCTTACTGGTATTTGTAGAAATTACCTTGAATCGTGGAGCGCCAGATGTGTTTGAACAGTTCAATACGGCTGTTCAGAAACTGGAAGAAATTCAGGAGTGTCATTTAGTTTCAGGCGATTTCGACTATCTGTTGAAAACGCGTGTGCCTGACATGTCCGCTTATCGTAAATTGCTTGGTGAAACGCTGTTACGCCTGCCTGGCGTTAATGACACCCGTACCTATGTGGTTATGGAAGAAGTCAAACAGAGCAATCGCTTGGTTATCAAAACACGATAACGGTAGCAGGTGCAAAACCTGATTAATTTGGTTACACTCCTGTGTATCTATACAGTTTCAACGCCGAGGGTAGACTCTCTCGGCGTTGTTATTGGTATGAGTTCTACTGAAATATAATATTACGTGGCAATGCGTTGTTCTAAAGCGGCAATAGGCAATAATAGTGCTATGGTGAAAAACAGGAACCTGGAGAGCCTTTCTTGAGCCAGGAATACACAGAAGAGAAGGACGTTACTCTCAAACGAATGAGCAGTGGACGTCGGTTATACGAGGCGTTACTCATCGTAGTAGCGTTGTTTTCTATTTATCTTATGGTTTCGTTGCTGAGTTTTGACCCCTCGGATCCGAGTTGGTCACAAACGGCATGGCACGAGCCTATCAATAATATCGGCGGCGGCGCAGGAGCATGGCTGGCTGATACTTTATTCTTTGTTTTCGGAGTGATGGGTTACGCCATTCCTCCCGTCATTATCGTTCTGTGCTGGTTTGCGTATCGCAAACGCGACGATAGTGGCTATGTCGATTATTTCTCTATTTCGCTCAAGCTTATCGGTATGTTGGCATTGGTGCTGGCATCGTGTGGCTTAGCGTCGCTGAACGTCGACGACCTTTACTATTTCGCCTCAGGCGGCGTGATTGGTAGCCTTCTCGCGAATGGTGTTATTCCTTTGCTGGGTAGCGTGGGCGGAACACTGCTTCTGCTGGGCGTTTGGGCGGTGGGTCTGACGCTGTTTACCGGCTGGTCTTGGCTGACGATTGCTGAAAAAATCGGTGGTGTTCTTCTCGGTGGCATGACGTTTATGAGTAATCGTTCTCGCCGCGATCGAGATGATGACTACGACTATGAAGACGATAGCCGAGAAGTGGCCACTGCCGAGCGTGAACGTTCAGAAGGTGAGGGCGCAGATGATGTGTTGCTTAATACCTCCGCCGTTGAGGACGATGACGATATTCTCTTGGCTAAACCAGTAAAACAGCCTGTTGAAGTGCCTGTTGCTGATGTCGATGCAGAAGACGACGATCCTTTGTTGGGTAAACTCCGTCCGCTGCACGAAGCTGAAAGCTCGCTAAATGATATAGCTCAGCCAGCGGTTACACCGACGATGGCGCCAACTGCCGCTGTTTCTGCCGTTGGGGCTGCGGTTGCCGCCGCTCAGCCGGTGGCTTCTGCTGCAACTCAGCCGATGACTTTCAGTGCTTCAGAACCAGAGCCTGTAGCAGAAGTTAAGCCGAGCATGCCTCCGCTTTACTCCTTTGAAGTGCCCGAAGATAGACCGTCTAACGTGGCTAATCACTCATCGCGCCCAACGCGTTCTGCTTGGGATGATGACGGTCCACGTATTGGTAGTTTTGAGCCTGAAACTCCTGCATCACAAACAGGGACATCTTCATCGGGGATGAATTTCTCCGCCTCGCATTTTGATCGTGATGAGTCGCCTGCGACGCCATATATTAATCCTGGCCTATCGTCGGATACGGTTCCGTTTGGCGCGGCCTCGCGTAACGATGTTGTTCCTGCAACCGTATCAACGGCTGCTGCCGCGGGCTCGATGTTTATGCCTGCGTTTAGCGCAACCGAAGACAGCAGCTTGCAGGTGAAACAGGGTGTTGGACCTGAATTGCCGCGTCCGAATCCTGTGCGTATCCCAACGCGGCGTGAGTTAGCTTCCTTGGGCATTAAACTTCCTTCACAGCGAATGGCTGAAGAGCAGGCGAAGAAAGAAGCCGAAGCTCTACGCCAGCAAATGGAAGCATCTCCATCTCCAGAGCCGGAGCAAAGCATTACTCAGCCGATGGATGAGGAAAGCCTTGCCCTACGTCAGGCCTTTGCTGAACGACAGCAGCAGCGCTACGGTGAGCAACAGTATGCGCATCAGGCAGAAGATGAACAGGCCGCTGAAATGGCACGGTTGCAGAGCGAGTTTTCTGTTCAGCAACAGCAACGTTATCAGTCACAGCCTGTCGCAGATGACCATGCATCAGCATTAAGCGGCGTGACCGCCTCGCGCAATGACCTGATGGACTTCTCTCCGGCGAAGGCGTTGAGCGAAGCAGCGGCTTCTAACCCTAATGCTTTCAGCTTTACCCCGGTTTCAGACTTAGTGGATGATGGCCCTTCTGAGCCGTTATTTACTATTACGCCTGAGCAGGAAGAGAGCGCTGCGCGTGAAGATGATGCGTACGATGTTCCGTTTGGTCGCTACGATGAGCCAGAACAGCCAGAACAGCCAGTGCAGTATGCTCCGCGTCAGCAAGATCCTCGCTTTGCACCTGTGCAACAGCAGCCAGCTGCGCCGCAAGCACCTCAGCCTCAATATGGTCAGCATAATAATAGTCAGCATAATAGCCAGCCAGCGCCGAGCGTGCAGCAACCTGTCGCGCCACAGTATGCAGCTCAAACTGCGGCAGTGCAGCAGCCTATAGCTCAACAGCCAGCTGGCCAGCATCCCGCTATGGATGGTTTAATTCACCCATTCTTGATGCGTGGTCATGAGCAGCCGCTGGAAAAACCAACTACGCCGTTGCCAACGTTGGATCTGTTGACTGAACCTCCTTCAAACTCCGAACCTGTGGACATGTTTGCGCTAGAACAGGTGGGGAATTTAGTCGAGTCACGTTTGGCGGATTATCGAGTTAAAGCCGAAGTGGTTGGGATCTCGCCGGGCCCAGTGATCACCCGTTTTGAGTTAGATTTAGCGCCAGGCGTTAAAGCGGCGCGAATTTCTAACCTGTCGCGTGACTTGGCGCGTTCACTGTCTGCGGTTGCCGTGCGCGTGGTGGAAGTTATTCCGGGTAAGCCTTATGTTGGATTGGAGTTGCCAAACAAGCATCGCCAAACGGTTTATCTACGAGAGGTTTTGGACTGCACCAAGTTCCGTGAAAGTCCATCTCCACTGACCATCGTGCTGGGTAAAGATATTGCCGGTCAGCCGGTGATTGCCGATCTAGCAAAAATGCCTCACCTGTTGGTGGCTGGTACCACCGGCTCCGGTAAATCAGTTGGCGTAAACGCCATGATCCTCAGCATGCTGTATAAGGCGACGCCGGATGAAGTTCGCTTCATCATGATTGACCCTAAAATGCTGGAGCTTTCGGTTTACGAAGGCATTCCACATCTGCTGACCGAAGTGGTCACCGACATGAAAGACGCAGCCAATGCGCTACGTTGGTGTGTGGGTGAGATGGAACGTCGCTATAAGCTGATGTCGGCATTAGGCGTGCGTAACCTTGCAGGCTACAACGAGCGCGTTGAACAGGCGATTGCCATGGGGCGTCCAATTCCAGACCCGTTCTGGAAACCGGGTGACAGCATGGATATGACACCACCGGTATTGGAAAAACTGCCTTACATCGTGGTGTTAGTCGATGAGTTTGCCGATCTGATGATGGCCGTCGGTAAAAAAGTGGAAGAGTTGATTGCACGCTTAGCTCAAAAAGCGCGTGCGGCGGGTATCCATTTGGTACTGGCGACTCAGCGTCCATCGGTTGACGTTATCACTGGCTTGATTAAGGCGAACATTCCAACGCGTATCGCGTTTACCGTTTCGAGCAAAATCGACTCCCGTACTATCCTTGACCAAGGCGGTGCGGAATCGTTGCTGGGGATGGGTGATATGCTGTATATGCCGCCTAACTCGTCAATGCCGGTTCGTGTGCATGGCGCATTCGTTCGCGATGAGGAAGTGCATGCGGTGGTTCAGGATTGGAAAGCGCGTGGACGTCCACAGTTTATCGATAGCATCCTGAGTTCTTCTGAAGAGGGCGAAGGTGGATTTGGGTTAGATAGCGACGAAGAACTTGATCCGCTATTTGACCAAGCCGTTGCTTTCGTGGTGGATAAGCGTCGAGCGTCAATTTCAGGCGTTCAACGTCAGTTCCGTATCGGTTACAACCGCGCTGCGCGTATCGTTGAGCAGATGGAAGCTCAGGGGATCGTGAGCTCACCGGGTAATAATGGTAACCGCGAGGTACTAGCGCCGCCATCGCATGATATGTAATTTCGTCATTGCATGATGTCATGTTTGCGGGCGGTGATTTCACCGCCCGTTTTATTTATCGATGAGATGCAAAAATAGACGAATGTCTGTCAGCGAAAAGATGTGTAAATCACGGTCATTCAGAATGTTACCGATGATAACTCCATGTCTATTGGCTAAAGTTAGCGTATTATATTGTTCAATATAAAGCGTGGTGTAACGGCTAGCGTGCCGTTGACCAGATGATAAAAATCAGCCGAGGTTATCTGTTTTTGCAGCTAACCATGACCGACAAAAGGTGTAGAAAATAATGAAAAAGCTGTTATTAGCGTGCTGTTTAATGACTGGTTTTGCATCGACCGCCGCGCTGGCGACGCCAAGCAGCGATTTGCAGAGTCGCCTGAATAAGGTCAACAGTTTCCATTCAAGCTTTACTCAAACCGTAACAACGGCCGACGGCGCTGCTGTACAGCAGGGCGAAGGTGAGCTTTGGGTAAAACGTCCTAACCTGTTCAACTGGCATATGACCTCACCCGATGAGAGCGTTTTAGTTTCCGATGGTAAAACGCTGTGGTTCTATAACCCGTTCGTTGAGCAGGTAACCGCGACTTGGCTAGACAGCGCCACCAGCAATACGCCATTTATGCTGATTACGCGTAACGATGCAAAAGAGTGGAACCAGTATAATGTGAAACAAACCGGTGATACGTTTGATCTGACACCGAAAAGCCAGAAAAACAATCTGAAGAAATTTACCATCAGCGTATCGCCAGCGGGCACCATCAATAGCTTTACCGCCGTTGAACAAGACGGACAAAGCAGTGCTTATAAGCTGAAAAGCCAGCAAAGCGGCGTGGTTGATGCCAGCAAATTCCAGTTCACACCGCCTAAGGGCGTGACGGTGGACGATCAACGCCAATAGCCAAAATAGATGAATGGGAAAAGCCAGTGAGTAATCTGTCCCTCGACTTCTCGCAGAATGAATTTCAACCACTGGCCGCGCGTATGCGGCCAGAAACATTGAAGCAGTATATCGGACAGCGTCATTTGCTGGCTGAGGGCAAGCCTCTGCCGCGTGCAATTGAAGCCGGACATCTGCATTCAATGATTTTGTGGGGACCGCCAGGGACAGGGAAGACCACGCTGGCTGAATTGATTGGTCGCTACGGTAATGCCGACGTGGAGCGCATTTCGGCGGTGACTTCTGGGATCAAAGAGATTCGCGAAGCGATTGAACGAGCGCGTAATAATCGTGATGCGGGTCGTCGAACCATCCTGTTCGTTGATGAAGTCCATCGTTTTAACAAAAGTCAGCAAGATGCTTTCCTTCCGCATATTGAAGACGGCACCATCACGTTCATTGGTGCTACCACGGAAAACCCTTCGTTTGAGCTTAATTCTGCGTTGCTTTCACGTGCCAGAGTTTACCTACTTAAGGCGTTAACCAGCGAAGATATCGTTGAAGTGCTTAATCAGGCGATGGCCGATAAAGATCGCGGATACGGTGGGCAAAATATTGTTTTGCCTGATGACACGCGCGATATGATCGCTGAGCTGGTGGGGGGCGATGCCCGCCGTGCGCTGAATACGTTAGAAATGATGGCCGATATGGCGGAAGTAGACGCCAGCGGTCATCGTGTTTTAACCGCAAGTCTGCTGAAGGAAGTGTCCGGCGAGCGCAGTGCGCGCTTTGATAATAAAGGCGATCGTTTTTACGACCTGATTTCAGCGTTGCATAAATCAGTGCGCGGTTCTTCTCCGGATGCCGCGCTGTACTGGTATGCGCGTATTATCACCGCCGGTGGCGATCCGCTTTACGTTGCCCGACGTTTGCTGGCGATTGCCTCCGAGGATGTGGGTAACGCCGATCCGCGCGGCATGCAGGTTGCAATTTCCGCATGGGATTGTTTTACCCGTGTAGGACCTGCAGAAGGCGAGCGTGCGATTGCACAAGCCATTGTTTACTTGGCCTGTGCGCCGAAAAGTAACGCCGTCTATACCGCGTTTAAAGCCGCGGTGCGTGATGCCAAAGAGCGCCCTGACTATGATGTTCCTGACCATCTGCGCAATGCGCCAACCAAACTCATGAAGGAAATGGGGTTGGGGGCAGAGTATCGTTATGCGCATGATGAAACTAATGCCTACGCTGCGGGTGAAGTGTACTTCCCGCCTGAAATGTCACAAACCCGATATTATGTGCCCACTAAGCGTGGTTTAGAGGGCAAAATTGGTGAAAAACTGGCATGGTTGGCTGAGCAGGATCAAAATAGCCCGACAAAACGCTACCGCTAATATTCCCATTGCGGTAAGGTTATCCCTGATAAAATACGCTTTACATTGAGCGCCTTGTGCTCAATGTATTGCTCATTAAAACTCCCTCAATATAATCACAGGATTAGCATGCTAGATCCCAATCTACTGCGTAATGAGCTAGACGCAGTCGCCGAAAAGCTGGCTCGTCGAGGCTTTAAACTGGATGTTGACACTTTGCGTCAGCAGGAAGAACGCCGCAAAGTGCTGCAAGTTGAAACTGAAAGCCTGCAAGCAGAGCGTAACTCGCGATCCAAATCCATCGGTGCGGCTAAAGCGCGTGGGGAAGATATTGAGCCACTGCGTCTTGAAGTCAACGAATTGGGCGAAAAGCTGGATGCGGCCAAGTCAGAGCTGGATCAGTTGCTAAATGACATCCGCGATTTGGCGTTGTCCATTCCTAACATGCCAGATGATTCTGTGCCGGTCGGTAGAGACGAAAACGACAATCTGGAAGTTAGCCGCTGGGGCGAGCCTCGTACGTATGATTTCGAAGTTCGCGATCACGTGACTCTGGGCGAAATGACTGGCGGGCTGGATTTTGCTGCCGCAGTTAAATTGACCGGTGCGCGTTTCGTCGTGATGAAAGGCCAAATGGCGCGTATGCACCGTGCATTGGCGCAGTTCATGCTTGATTTACATACTGAACAGCATGGCTACCTTGAGACCTATGTTCCTTATTTGGTTAACCATGACACGCTGTACGGTACAGGTCAGTTACCTAAATTCGGTGGCGATCTGTTCCACACGCGTCCACTGGAAGAAGAAGCGGATTCCAGCAGCTATGCGCTGATCCCAACGGCAGAAGTCCCAGTTACCAACTTGGTGCGTGGCGAAATTCTGGAAGAAGAATCTCTGCCGTTGAAAATGACCGCACATACGCCGTGTTTCCGCTCCGAAGCGGGCTCTTATGGTCGTGATACACGCGGTCTGATCCGTATGCACCAGTTTGATAAAGTTGAGTTGGTTCAGATCGTTCGCCCAGAGGATTCAATGGATGCTCTGGAAGAACTGACTGGTCACGCCGAGAAAGTGTTGCAGCTACTGAATCTGCCATACCGTAAAGTGCTGCTGTGCACCGGTGATATGGGCTTTGGCTCAAGCAAAACCTATGATTTGGAAGTTTGGGTTCCTGCGCAGAACACTTACCGCGAAATCTCTTCATGTTCAAACATGTGGGACTTCCAAGCTCGTCGTATGCAGGCTCGCTGCCGTAACAAGACCGACAAAAAACCGCGTTTGGTGCATACACTGAACGGTTCTGGTTTAGCTGTGGGTCGTACTCTGGTTGCCGTATTAGAAAACTATCAGCAAGCTGATGGCCGAATTCAGGTACCAGAAGTTCTGCGTCCGTATATGAATGGTTTAGAATATATTGGTTAATTCCTAATATGTTTAATAAAAGCGCCTACGGGCGCTTTTTTCGTTTATAAACTCAAATATAAATTCAGATCCTATTTTTAATATTGTTGCGGCTGTATTAATTCAGTTTAAAAGCATTTAAGTTGACTGATAGCTATTCTCAATCGTAAGTTTTTGATTTTGATAAGTTGCTAATTCCATCACATAAACCGCTAGCGGCCTGCTTGCGCGTGCCTTTATTGACATCAAACAATATGGATTACTCCCAAAGAAGTATTATCCATTTGAGAAAGTGGACGCTGATATTTAATGACCTTCCATTCCATATCATTTCATTCTAATTAATTGCGAGTTGACTATTTTCCTTAGTGTTTTGAGCACACGCAGGATGATCAATTACGTAATAGGCCACTTTCTTTTTTGCTGACTAAAAAAACGCTGACTTTTGTTAGCGCCTTTTACGGTCACATTTTTGATTTTGAAAGCAAACTGAGTGGGTATTGTATGAAAAATACGAAAGAGACAGGCTTATTGTCTGCGCAGGTAAGCCGCCGCAAACTGGTAAAATCCAGTGCCATTGGCGGTTTAGTTGCGGCAAGCGGTGGATTATCTTTGCCATTTGCCCGCAAGGCAGTAGCCCAATCAAACACAGCATCTGCTAACACCAATGAAAAAGTTATCTGGAGCGCATGCACCGTAAACTGCGGCAGCCGTTGCCCATTACGCATGCACGTTGTGGATGGCGAAATTAAGTATGTTGAAACCGACAATACCGGTGATGATAACTACGAAGGTCTGCATCAGGTACGTGCCTGCCTGCGTGGGCGATCAATGCGTCGTCGTGTTTATAACGCCGACCGCCTGAAATATCCGATGAAGCGTGTTGGTGCACGTGGTGAAGGTAAGTTCAAGCGTATTAGCTGGGAAGAAGCCTTCGATACCATTGCGGCAAGTATGCAGCACATCATCAAAGATTATGGCAATGAAGCCATCTACCTCAACTACGGCACAGGGACGCTGGGCGGCACCATGACTCGCTCATGGCCACCAGGCTCAACGTTGATAGCGCGTCTGATGAACTGCTGCGGTGGCTACCTGAATCATTATGGCGACTACAGCACGGCGCAAATAGCCGAAGGGTTAAATTACACCTACGGTGGTTGGGCAGATGGTAACAGCCCGTCGGATATTGAAAACAGCAAGCTGGTCGTGCTGTTTGGTAATAATCCTGGCGAAACGCGAATGAGCGGCGGCGGGGTGACTTACTATCTGGAACAGGCTCGCCAGAAATCTGATGCGCGTATGATCATCATCGATCCGCGCTATAACGATACGGGCGCTGGTCGTGAAGATGAGTGGGTTCCTATTCGTCCCGGCACCGATGCGGCGTTGGCCTCGGCGCTAGCCTATGTGATGATCAACGAAGATTTAGTTGATCAGCCATTCCTCGATAAATATTGCGTCGGCTATGATGAAAAAACCATGCCTGCCGGTGCGCCAGCGAACGGTCACTATAAAGCCTACATCCTAGGCGAAGGTGCCGATGGCATTGCTAAAACGCCTGAATGGGCTTCAAAGATCACCGGCATTCCAGCCGATAAAATTATTAAGCTCGGCCGTGAAATCGGTGCAGCAAAACCTGCGTATATTTCACAAGGCTGGGGGCCACAGCGCCACTCAAACGGTGAATTAGCCTCACGCGCTATTTCTATGTTGGCAATCCTAACGGGTAACGTCGGAATCAACGGCGGAAATAGCGGCGCGCGCGAAGGCTCTTACGATCTTGATTTCGTGCGTATGCCAACGCTTGAAAACCCAGTTCAGACGAGTATTTCGATGTTCTTATGGACCGATGCCATCGTGCGCGGCCCTGAGATGACGGCGACACGCGATGGCGTGCGCGGTAAAGATAAGCTGGATGTGCCGATTAAAATGATCTGGAACTACGCAGGTAACTGCTTGGTTAACCAGCACTCTGAAATCAACCGTACGCATGAAATTCTGCAAGACGATAAGCAGTGTGAAATGATTGTGGTGATCGATAACCACATGACCGCATCGGCGAAGTATGCCGATATTTTACTGCCAGACTGCACGGCATCAGAGCAGATGGACTTCTGTTTGGATGCGTCTGCGGGCAACATGTCATACGTCATTTTTGCCGATCAGGTGATTAAGCCTCGTTTTGAATGCAAAAATATTTACGAGATGACCAGTGAATTGGCGAAACGCATGGGCGTGGAGGCGCAGTTCACCGAAGGACGCAATCAGGAAGAGTGGCTGCGTCATCTGTACAAACAGTCTCAGCAAGCCATGCCAGGTCTGCCGTCGTTTGAAGAGTTCCGTCAGCAGGGGATCTATAAGCAGCGCGATCCTGAAGGGCACCATGTGGCCTACAAAGCGTTCCGTGAAGATCCGGCTGCTAATCCGTTAACCACACCATCAGGCAAAATCGAGATTTACTCTGCGCAATTGGCTGAAAAGGCTGCGACATGGGAATTAGCCAAGGATGATGTTATCGATCCTCTGCCAATCTACAGCGCTGGTTTTGAAAGCTATGAAGATCCGCTAGTTGAGAAATTCCCTCTGCAGTTAACGGGGTTCCACTACAAAGCACGTGCGCATTCTACCTATGGCAACGTTGATCTGTTGAAGGCTGCGTGTCGCCAAGAAATGTGGATTAACCCAATGGATGCGAAAAAACGCGGCATCACCAACGGCGATATCGTGCGTATTTTCAACGATCGCGGCGAAGTTCGTATTAACGCTAAGGTGACACCTCGCATGATGCCGGGCGTTGTCGCACTGGGTGAAGGGGCATGGTATAGCCCTGATGCAAACCGTGTCGATCATGCAGGCTCAATTAACGTGCTGACCACTCAGCGCCCATCGCCGTTGGCGAAAGGGAATCCGTCGCATTCGAATCTTGTTCAAGTCACCAAGGCATAAGGAGTAGCTGATGACAACGCAATACGGCTTTTATATCGACTCTAGTCGTTGCACCGGCTGCAAAACCTGCGAGCTGGCCTGCAAAGATTTTAAAAATTTGACGCCTGATGTGAGTTTCCGCCGCATTTATGAATATGCAGGGGGTGATTGGCAAGAGGACAACGGTGTTTACCACCAAAACGTGTTTGCTTATTACCTGTCGATTTCGTGTAACCACTGTAGCGATCCGGCTTGTACCAAAGTGTGTCCAAGCGGTGCGATGCACAAGCGCGAGAAAGATGGCTTTGTCGTCGTCAACGAAGAAGTGTGCATCGGTTGTCGCTATTGCCACATGGCCTGTCCGTATGGCGCTCCTCAATACAATGAGGAGAAAGGGCATATGACCAAGTGTGATGGCTGCTATGAACGAGTCGAAGCAGGTAAAAAACCGATCTGCGTTGAGTCTTGCCCGCTGCGTGCATTGGATTTAGCACCTATCGAGGAACTGCGTGCTAAATACGGTGATTTAGCTGAAATTGCGCCGCTTCCTGCTGCGCACTTTACGAAGCCGAATATCGTATTAAAACCTAACGCCAACAGCCGCCCGGTCGGAGATACCACCGGTTATCTGGCAAATCCGAAGGAGGTCTGAGATGGGTATGGGATGGCATGAATGGCCGTTAATGATTTTTACGGTCTTAGGGCAGTGTGTTGTCGGTGGTTTCATCGTACTGGCGCTGGCATTAATATCTGGGCGTTTGGATAACGATCGCACACGACGCGTTCATCTGAGTATGTTTTTTCTCTGGGTGCTGATGGGGATAGCGTTTATCGCCTCGGTGATGCATTTGGGCTCGCCAATGAGGGCGTTTAATTCGCTTAACCGCATCGGCGAATCCGCTCTGAGTAACGAAATTGCTAGCGGTTCGGTGTTCTTTGCCGTTGGCGGTATCTACTGGCTTTTGGCGGTATTAAACAAAATGCCTGCTGCGCTGGGTAAGCTTTGGCTTGCTGTGACCATGGTGTTAGGCCTGTTCTTTGTTTACGCCATGTGCCGTGTGTACCAGATTGATACCGTACCTACGTGGCATAACGGCTACACCACGCTGGGCTTCGTACTGACGGTGTTTATCGGCGGGCCATTGCTGGGCTTCTTGCTGCTGAGAGCTGCCGGTGTGTGCGGCTGTGCAATGCGTATTTTGCCCGTTGTTAGCGTATTGGCGGTGCTTATCAGCGTTGCCTCTGTAGCGATGCAGGGCTTCGGTTTGGCTGAAATTCATAGCTCAGTCCAACAGGCTTCTGCGCTTATTCCATCGTTTGGTGCGTTGCTAGCATGGCGTTTGGCGCTGCTGGTGCTTGGATTGGGTTGCTGGATTTGTCCAATGATCAAAGGCAGAGCGCCATCCGTTGCATGGCTGGTGATTGGTTTCTTACTGGTTGTCGCCGGTGAGCTGATTGGCCGCGGTATGTTCTATGGTTTACATATGACAGTAGGCATGGCAATCGCAGGATAAGTGCGGTTATCGCTGAGTGGGGCTCAGAATCGAGCCCCACTATCTGTCAGTTCACATCTGCTATGTTATTAGCATTGTTATTAGTGTTGTTATTAGCACTGCTATTTGCATCGCGACAAAATTGATTTGGTATTCTCATGCTACAACCACAACAGCTTCAAGATATTGCCATTTCGGCCCGCTCATTAGGCGCCCTTTTTTATTATTCCCCAGAAAGTGAAGCTTGTACGCCGCTGGTGGAAATCTTCACTTCATCTGAATGGTGCAGTGAATGGCCGTATGGTTCGGAACCGCAGTTAGCGCAGTGTATGACTCAGTTGGCGGCTGCTACGAATGAATCTCTGGAAGATGCGTACCAGCGTTTGTTTATCGGGCCACATGCGCTACCTGCTCCCCCTTGGGGCTCGGTGTATCTGGACAAAGAGAGCGTTCTCTTTGGTGATTCAACGCTGGCGCTGCGTCAGTGGATGCGTCAGCATCATATTGAAGGGCAAAGTGGGCAAAAAGAGCCGGAAGATCAGTTTGGTTTGATGCTGATGATGGCCGCATGGCTTGCTGAGACACAGCCTCAGGTGCTTGGCGAGTTTTTGTCTGTTCACCTTTTGCCATGGAGCTCACGCTATTTGGCGCTCATGATACAGGATGCTCAACACCCGTTTTATCAGGGGCTAGCAGAGCTTGCGATGTTAACGCTATCTAGTTGGCAGCAACAGTTAGCGATTATGCCTGTTGCGTGTGAGCTTTATCGCTAATGAGTGAGCAAAAGGATCAAGACTACTACCGCGCTTGGATGTCTCATCGTACCGTTAGCCGACGCGGACTTTTCCGTGGTTTGCTAGGGGCAGGTAAGCAGGCTCAGTTACAGGTGGCACAAGAAACGGTGCAACGAGCCGTGGGCCGGCCGCCGCAGGCGGTAGCGGAAAGTCTTTTTCTGGCATTATGTACAGCATGTGGGGACTGCGTGGGTGCATGTCCCTACGGTTTAATTGAAATTAAAGAGGGTGCGGCGACGGTACAGATTGATTTTTCATCTTGCGATACGGCTAAGTGCAACTACTGTACTGCGGCATGCAAAACGGGGGCGCTGTCTTCGTTAATTCCTTCGGATACGGCATTAAGGCCAGCTGTCGGCAAAGGTTGCATTGGGCGGGGAAATGACGATTGTCGTTTATGTGTTCGTGCGTGTCCTTCACAGGCGATTCAGTTTGATGAATACGATCAGCCAAGCTTTACAGAAGCCCGCTGTGACGGATGTGGGCAGTGTAAAACGGCCTGTTATCATGGGCATATTTTGCTGGTGGCAGGAAGTCCAAAATTAGCCAGTTTGTCAGAAAAATAAGTTTATCCCCCTACGTATTAACAAATCGTGCTATATCTAATCTATGGGCGATTGACTTTTAATTCACCAGTGGCATGATGCCGCCACTTCTCAATGCGGTTCGGTTTTAAATTCACATGTTTTCATATTCTCGCCCAGTGCTTTTATTGCTCTGCGGGCTCCTGCTGCTGACCGTTGCTATGGCGGTTTTAAATACTTTAGTTCCATTGTGGCTGAGCCATGAGCAGCTACCGACTTGGCAAGTCGGTTTGGTGAGTTCCTCGTATTTTATGGGGAATCTGGTGGGGACGCTGGTTGCTGGTTCAGTAATCATGCATTCAGGATTTAACCGAAGCTATCATTATGCTTGTGCCATTTTTGCGATTTCGACCGCTGCACTGAGCTTTTCAACCGATATCTGGAGCTGGTTGGCCCTGCGTTTCTTCGCGGGCGTTGGCTGTGCCATGGTGTGGGTGATTGTTGAAAGCGCATTACTGCGTAGTGGAACGAACGCGAATCGTAGCCAGCTGCTGGCTGCTTATATGACGGTTTATTATTTGGGAACCGTGCTGGGACAACTGATGCTGGGCGTTGTGCCGACCGCCGTATTGCAGGTGTTGCCATGGGCAACGTCGCTGATGGTATTAGCTATGCTGCCGCTGCTGTTTGCTCGCTTTACGCGGCCAGAAGCGCATACCTCAGTACCGATGTGGGCGATGTTGCGTCGTCGTAGCGCGCGCTTAGGTATCCATGGCTGTATTATATCTGGTGCGGTGCTTGGGTCTTTATATGGCCTACTACCTTTGTATCTGGCCCATAAAGGCATGAGCGATGCGAATGTCGGACTTTGGATGGCATTGTTGGTCAGCGCTGGCATCATGGGGCAGTGGCCGGTTGGACGCTTAGCCGACCGCTTTGGGCGTTTGGCGGTGCTGCGTGTGCAGGTGAGTTTGGTCATTATCGGCAGTATAGCGATGCTGGGCAACTACGGTATTGTGCCGGCCTTATTCACGCTGGGATGTGCGGGTTTCACGTTGTATCCAGTGGCTATGTCGTGGGCATGCGAAACAGCAGCAGCACATGAATTAGTCGCGATGAATCAGGCATTACTGATGAGCTATACCATCGGGAGCCTTGCCGGCCCGGCGACGGTTGCCGCTTTGATGCAGCAATACTCTGATAATGTGCTGTTTGTGATGATTGCGGGAATTGCGCTGGTGTATCTGCTGATGCTGATGAAGAAGACCGATCATCATCATGCATTGCCTGCTGCATGATTTTTGAGTCGTCATAAAAAGCCATAAAAAAACGCCCGAGTGGGCGTTTTTTGTATCTGTATTGTAAGCCTGCAATTAGTGCATGCGGCTTCCAGCTTGGATGCGAGAGCCCAGCATATTCTGGCTGGTTGCTTGCATTAGATGCTCACGGCAGTTATTCATCTCTAACCAGCCTTCAATCTGCTGATGCAGAGTGTTCATCTCGGTTTGCGTTCCCGCAGAGAGCACGATAATCAGGCTAACTTCGCTGCCATTTTGCAGCACAACCGGTTTATCGCACTTCAGCACTGATGCTTCTCCACGTTTACTGATTACCCCGTTTTCAGGTTGGGCAAACACCAGTAATACACCTTCGCTAACCACGAAATCCTGTTTATCCTGTTTAAGCGCATCGATGATATGCAGCGGGTAGCTTGCATTCACCTTGCTTTCGCTAATTAGCGGTTGGCAGGCTAAATGGATCGCGTGGCGCCAGCTCAGTGGCTGGTGGCAGTACTGCCAGCGTTGGTCGAGAATTGCATCAATTGACATAAAACCTCCGGTAACATTGCACCTGTAAATGGGGCGCCTGAAAAATTAAATAAAGGCTATCCATAGTGTTTATTTGATTCATCCACCTCTGGTGTTTGCAGCAATGTGCAGGCACAAGTCAGTATGAAAAAAAGTATTCACAACTCCGCAATAGACTGAAATTAAAAGCCTATCATTTAACACCTATCGTTTGCGGGTGTATGGGCAGTGTATCGGGGCAAATCAGGGAAGTCACTGCTTAGAAGAAAGTCTAATAATCCACCCCATCTCATCACATTACTTAAATTCTGTTAGGAATTTTAGGAAAATAATTTAGCTGGGTACTTGTGGAGTAGTATAAAACTCTGAATGTTAAATATTCATAAAAAATGACTACTGAGGCGATTTATGCCTATTTCTTTGTGTTTGTATTCAGTCAGGAATGTTTCAAATAATAATAAATATCAATATGAAGGGCGGTAAGGAGTATTGCAGCAGGGAACCAAAAGAAATTATCACGGGCGGAATAATTAATTGGGCTGGTATTTTTACCAGCCCAAAAGACATAAATCATTAATACATGACTTTATGCCCATAACTTTCGAGAATATTTTTTACGCGTTCCATGGTTTCGTGAGTCGGTGGTTTAACGCCACCTAATTTGTATTCCTCACCCATGGCTTCCCATTTATGCTTGCCTAATTCGTGATAAGGCAACAGCTCAATCTTCTCGACATTTTTCATGTCTTTCGTGAAGTCGCCTAGCAGGTGGGCAGAAGCATCATCATCTGACCAACCAGGGACAACGACATAACGGATCCAGGTTTTCTGGTTACGCTTTGCCAAATAGCGGGCAAATTCCAGCGTACGATGATTTGAAACACCCACCAGATTCTGGTGAATATCATCGTTCATCTGTTTGAGATCCAGCATGACGAGATCGGTAACGTCGAGCAGTTCGTCAATTACTGGGTCATAGCGACGTACAAACCCGTTGGTGTCTAAACAGGTATGAATGCCTTCTTCTTTGCACGCACGGAACCAGTCACGAACAAACTCAGCCTGAAGGACAGCTTCACCGCCGGATGCGGTTACGCCGCCGCCTGAAGCATTCATGAAGTGACGATAGGTCACGACGTCTTTCATCAAATCTTCAACGGTAATCTCAGTACCGCCGTGCGTATCCCAAGTATCCCGGTTATGGCAATACAGGCAGCGCATGAGGCAGCCTTGGAAGAAGGTAATAAAGCGGATACCTGGGCCGTCTACGGTACCGCAGGATTCGAAAGAGTGGATGCGACCTTTAAGTGACATTGCGGGGTTTTCTCCAAAATTGACTGATCAATAGCAGTCTAAAAAGGCAATGATATAGACAGCGGGCATCAATACCTTGCTGATAACTGTTTTGCCTGATGTCCATCGGCATGTATGTTTTGAGTATAGGGGGCGCTATAGCAACCCGGCAAAACAGTTAAAGGGTGTCGTTTTATCACTGAATTATTTTCGTAGAGCTGTTCGCTCACCGAAACGACCCAGTCATTATCTCACACTTAATAAAAAGGCCCCACCTAAGTGGAGCCTTTATTTTATGCCATTTTAAGCTGGCAGGTAATTACATGGACTGAGTGAAAGTACGAGTAATTACGTCCTGCTGCTGTTCTTTGGTCAAAGAGTTGAAGCGTACAGCGTAGCCAGATACACGGATGGTCAGCTGAGGATATTTCTCAGGGTTTTCCATCGCGTCTAACAGCATTTCGCGGTTCATAACGTTAACGTTCAGGTGTTGACCACCTTCGATGCTAGCTTCGTGGTGGAAGTAACCATCCATCAGACCAGCCAAGTTAGCTTTACGAACTTCGTCGTCTTTACCCAGAGCGTTAGGAACGATAGAGAAGGTATAAGAAATACCATCTTTAGCGTAAGCAAACGGCAGTTTAGCAACGGAGGTCAGAGAGGCTACAGCACCTTTCTGGTCACGGCCGTGCATTGGGTTAGCACCTGGACCGAATGGAGCGCCAGCGCGACGACCATCTGGGGTGTTACCTGTTTTCTTACCATAAACCACGTTAGAGGTGATGGTCAGAACAGACTGAGTAGGAACCGCGTTGCGGTAAGTAGTCAGTTTCTGAATTTTCTTCATGAAACGTTCTACCAGATCACAAGCGATGTCATCGACGCGTGGGTCGTTGTTACCAAACTGCGGGTATTCACCTTCAACGTCGAAGTCGACAGCCAAGCCATCTTCGTCACGAATAGTGGTTACTTTTGCATATTTGATTGCAGACAGGGAGTCAGCAGCAACAGACAGACCTGCGATACCACATGCCATAGTACGATATACGTCACGGTCATGCAGAGCCATCAGAGCAGCTTCGTAGCTGTACTTGTCATGCATGTAATGGATGATGTTCAGCGCGGTGACATACTGTTTAGCCAACCAGTCCATGAAGTGGTCCATACGTTCCATGACTTTGTCATAGTCCAGTACGGTATCCATCATTGGAGCTTCTTTCGGGCCAACCTGCATTTTCAGTTTTTCATCAACGCCGCCGTTGATTGCGTACAGCATGGTTTTCGCCAGGTTTGCACGCGCACCGAAGAACTGCATTTGTTTACCAACAACCATCGGGCTTACGCAGCAAGCGATAGCGTAATCGTCGTTGTTGAAGTCCGGACGCATCAGGTCATCGTTCTCATACTGCAGAGAAGAGGTGTCGATGGACACTTTAGCGGCGAATTTCTTGAAGTTCAGAGGCAGTTTTTCAGACCACAGAACGGTGATGTTCGGCTCCGGAGAAGGACCCATAGTGTACAGGGTGTTCAGGAAGCGGAAGCTGTTTTTGGTAACCAGAGTACGGCCGTCAACGCCCATACCACCGATAGATTCAGTTGCCCAAATCGGGTCACCGGAGAACAGTTCATCATATTCAGGTGTACGCAGGAAACGAACCATACGCAGTTTCATGACCAGGTGGTCAATCATTTCCTGAGCGTCTTGTTCGGTGATTTTGCCTGCTTTGATATCACGTTCGATGTAGGCATCCAGGAAGGTGGATACGCGACCGAAGGACATTGCTGCACCGTTCTGAGATTTAACCGCGGCCAGGTAGCCGAAGTAAGTCCACTGGATAGCTTCCTGAGCGTTGGTAGCCGGACCAGAGATATCGCAACCATATTTAGCAGCCATTTCTTTGATCTGACCCAGTGCGCGGTGCTGTTCAGCAATTTCTTCACGCAGACGGATAGTCGCTTCCAGGTTTACGCCATTTTCCAGATCGGACTGCAGAGAGACGAACTGAGCGTACTTGTCTTTCATCAGGTAGTCGATACCGTACAGCGCAACGCGACGGTAGTCACCGATGATACGGCCACGGCCATACGCATCTGGCAGACCAGTCAGAACACCAGATTTACGGCAGTTCAGGATGTCTTTGGTGTAAACGTCAAACACGCCCTGGTTGTGAGTTTTACGGTATTCGGTGAAGATTTTCTTGATCATTGGATCAAGTTCACGACCGTAAACTTTACATGAACCTTCAACCATCTTGATGCCGCCGAACGGAATCAGAGCACGTTTCAGAGGCGCATCAGTTTGCAGACCAACGATTTGTTCCAGGTCTTTGCTGATGTAGCCAGCATCATGAGAGGTGATGGTTGCAGCTACGTTGGTATCGAAATCAACCGGCGCATGGGTACGGTTTTCAATTTTGATACCGTCCATGACTTTATCCCACAGGTTGGTCGTCGCTTGAGTAGCGCCAGCCAGGAAGGATTCGTCACCTTCATACGGGGTGTAGTTTTTCTGGATGAAATCACGAACGTTGACTTCATTCTGCCAGTCGCCTTTAGTAAAACCTTCCCATGCGGCTGCTTGTTTTTCATTAAGCTCGGACATTTAACACCTACCTTCTAGTGTGGATTTCTTTGTAAACCCGGCGCTGTGGTAAAGCACGTAATTAGTGCTTATCGCCACCGCGCAGATAAATAACCCAGTATGTCAGACCAACCAGTAAGCCACCGCCGATGATGTTCCCAATCGTGACAGGGATCAGGTTATCGGTAATGAAGTGACTAACGGTCAAGTTTGAGAACTGTTCTGGTGCAGCACCAATGGCTTGCCAAAACTCCGGCGCTGCGAAATTCTTAATCACAATCCCTAATGGGATCATGAACATATTTGCAATGCTATGTTCAAAACCGCTCGCCACAAACATGGCCACCGGTAAAACCATTGCAAACATTTTGTCCATCAGGCTACGGCCGGAATAGCTCATCCAAACTGCGAGACAAACCATCAAGTTGGCCAAGATCCCCAGGCAAACGGCTTCAACAAACGTATGATGCAATTTGTGATCGGCTGTTTGCAGCACATTGAGACCCCATGCGCCATTCGCTGTCATGTGTTCGCCGGCAAACCACATCAGTGCCACAAAGAAAAGTGCACCAATCAGGTTGCCAACATAAACATTTAACCAGTTGAGCCCTAACTGTCTCCAGGTAATACGCCCACTGGCCTTGGCAACGACAATTAATACGGTTGAAGTAAACAGGTCAGCCCCGCAAACCACAACAAGCATCAGGCCAAGAGAGAAACAGATACCACCAACCAGCTTGGCAAAGCCAAAAGGTACACCAGCAGTGCCGGTTGTCGCGGTAATGTAGAAAACGAAAGCAATAGAAATGAAGACACCAGCCGTGATCGCTAAATAAAAAGTCTTCAGCGGGTGCTTAGTGGCTTTATAAACGCCAGCATCTTCGGCCACTTTGGCCATTGCTGCTGGTAGTAGTAGATCAAAGGGGTTGTCAGCTTTCACACTAACTCTCTCTTAATATTAATCAGCGTGGAGATACTAACAAAGCAGTATACGGCAAAAATTGATCTGGATCATGATGCGCAGAACTAGCCTACCCAAAATACCCCTAAAAACAGTAAGTTAAATAATAAACTCGTTGAATTCAAAAGGAAAAATATTTTTTAAATTTTACACGCTAAGTTGAATGAGCACGCTAACAGATAGTGTAAAAGGTAAATAAATAACTTAAGAATTCGATCAAATTGAAGATATTATTTTTCAATGCCAGCAATAAGACTACTTATATACAACAATTAAATTACATATGAATGACGGTTGTAGATATTCATACATATAGTAGAAAAGCCCGCCTTCCAAACTTACTGCATAAGGGCATACAACTATCATAGTCGTTGTGCCATTTTTACTGTGATGATAAATGCGTTTAGAAGAGGGATTTACCAGATTCGCGCGTTTATTGATCGAAAACGTCTGCACCGGTGTACGCGTGCAGACGTTCGCTTAGCTCAACAAGCCTATTATTTAGACCAATAACGGCGTTTTGCTGCCTGAAGTTTTTGATACGCCTGCAGCAGCGCTTGATGCGCAGGGAGGGCTTTCAAGTCGTCGTCAATCGCAGGAAGTCCATAGAAACGTTCTTCTCCGGCGATAATCGCCGAAGCGGCTTCGAGCGTTTCTGCGCCATACATGCGGCTGAATGCCTGATAGTACTGCGCAGGATCGCGCTCTTCTTCCATGCTTAACAACAGCAAGGTTTGCAGGCAACGATAGAAATTGGCGCGTTCAGGGCTGAATACTGAGGCATTGAAGTCCTGAGTCCATTCGGTCCATGTCAGCGCTTGCTCCAAATCACCGCCCGCTAATGCCAACATCGCCTTTAATTCACCCACACGCAGGGTATACCAGCCGTTGTCTTTGCCGGTTGCGATACCAAGCAGTTCACGGACACGGATGAAATCGTCGAGGCCTTCGTCATCGAGTTGTTCGATGATCTGTAAATACTCTTCTTTGGTCAGATTGGAAGCCGGTAACTGAAGCAACTGAGTGCGTAAGTGCGCGCCCATGCTGTTATTGGCTAACAGCAAATCTTCGGCAGGATAGATATCGGACATGCCCGGAACGATGATGCGGCAGGCATAGACATCAAGATGTTCATAATCTGCGATGTAAACTTCTTTATCTTCTTGTTCGAAGATACCCATCAAAGTGCTGAACTCTTCCTCGGTGGTACCTTTGAACGACCAATCGGCAAAGGCATAATCGGCGTCTTGCTTAAACATATCCCAAGAAATCAGACCGCTTGAATCGATGAAGTGAGTTTCAAGGTTGGCATGCTCGCCGACTTCTTCGTCATCAAAGGTTGGCGCGGTAAAGACATCGAGATCTTTCAGGCTGCGGCCTTGCAGCAGTTCAGTCACCGTACGCTCTAAGGCTACGCCAAAGTCAGGATGGGCACCGAACGAGGCAAAACAGGTGCCGTTGGCTGGGTTGAACAGTACAACGCAGATAACTGGATACTGACCACCGAGCGAAGCATCGTAGGACAGAATAGGGAAGCCTTCCTGCTCTAATTTTGCAATAGCTTCAACCACTTCAGGATAGCGGTTTAACACGTCGGCAGGAATTTCTGGCAGGCTGATAGATTCTGCGATGATACGGTTTTTTACGTAACGCTCGAAAACTTCAGACAGGCCTTGTACGCGCGCTTCGTTGCGCGTGTTGCCCGCAGACATGCCGTTTGAAACGTATAAGTTGCCAATGATGTTCATTGGGATATAAACAGTTTGCTGATCGGACTGGCGGGTAAACGGCAGCGCGCAGATACCGCGATCGACGTTACCGGATTGCAGATCGATAAGATCCTGCGCGCCTACATCACCTTCTGGGTTGTAAAACGCATGCAAACGCTCATCTAAGATGCCTTCTGGCAGGCTGTCGTCGGCAGGAACAGGGAACCACTTCTCATTTGGATAGTGAACGAAGTCCCCTTGCGCAATTTCACGGCCAAGGTAGAAATCAGCAAAGAAATAGTTGGTCGACAAGCGCTCAAAATATTCACCTAACGCCGATGCCAGCGCGGCTTTTTTGCTAGCGCCTTTGCCGTTGGTAAAACAAAGCGGGCAATCACGGTCGCGGATGTGTACAGACCAAACATGCGGAACAGGGTTTAGCCAAGAGGCTTCTTCAATATTGAACCCAAGATCGGTCAATTGCTGTTGGAAGCGTGCAATAGAATCTTCCAGCGCGGCATCTTTGCCGGGAATATAGGTCTGCGTCATTTGAGTCACTTGTTAGCTGCAAAAAACGGCATGATACGTTTTTTTAGCCTATTCCTCCATGAATTCCATATCCATAGGGAATGTCACATTTTTTTTATGGATATAAAAGATAATTCATGCAGTTATCTAATAGGAGAAATCGAATGAAGTTGGTTAAAGTAAGTTTGCTAGCGCTGTTGGTTTCAGGGTTTAGTGGCGCGGCTTTTGCGTTGCCTAATGTCACCATTTTGGCAACGGGCGGGACTATCGCCGGGGGCGGTGACTCAGCAACAAAATCAAATTATACCGCCGGGAAAGTGGGCGTAGAATCTTTGGTTGATGCGGTGCCTCAGCTGAAAGATATCGCTAACATCAAAGGTGAGCAGGTGGTCAGCATCGGTTCGCAGGATATGAATGACGATGTGTGGCTAAAACTTGCCAAAAAAATCAACGCTGATTGCAATAAAACCGATGGATTCGTGATCACTCACGGCACGGATACTATGGAAGAGACGGCTTATTTCCTCGATTTAACCGTAAAATGCGACAAGCCTGTGGTGATGGTTGGCGCGATGCGCCCATCAACCGCCATGAGCGCCGATGGCCCATTCAACCTGTATAACGCCGTTGTGACTGCCGCCGATCCGGCTTCAGCCAAACGTGGTGTACTGGTGGCGATGAACGATACCGTGCTGGATGGTCGTGACGTGACCAAAACGAACACCACCGGCGTGCAAACATTCCAAGCGGTTAACTACGGCCCATTGGGATACATTCACAATGGCAAAGTGGACTACCAGCGCTCTCCTGAGCGTAAACACACGACACAAACACCATTTGACGTGAGCAAGTTAACCTCATTGCCAAAAGTTGGCATTGTGTACAACTACGCCAACGCGTCGGATCTGCCTGCGAAAGCGCTGCTTGAAGCGGGCTATCAAGGGATTGTGAGTGCGGGGGTTGGTAACGGCAATCTGTACAAATCTATTTTTGATACTTTAGCCACTGCGGCACATAACGGTGTAGCCGTCGTGCGTTCATCACGCGTTCCTTCAGGGTCAACCACGGAAGACGCCGAAATTGATGACGTGAAATATGGCTTTGTTGCATCAGGTACGCTCAATCCGCAAAAAGCACGTGTCTTGCTTCAATTGGCTCTGACACAAACTAAGGATCCAAAACAGATCCAGCAGATGTTTAATCAGTACTAAGTTCTATCTTAAAGGGGAGCGCTCCGGCTCCCCTTTGTCTTTTGCCGACTAAGCTATATTCACCACTTAAGGCAAATGGACATCCATTCTGATGCAATCCTTTGATTTAAAACGTATGGCCTTTGATAAGGTACCGCCAGATTTTCTTGCGGAAGTCGCGGTGCGCTGCTTATTCACATTCTTTCTGGTATTTATTTTTCTCAAAATGACAGGGCGTCGCGGCGTACGGCAAATGTCACTGTTTGAAGTAGTTGTCATTTTAACGTTAGGTTCTGCAGCGGGCGACGTGGCGTTTTATGATGATGTTCCTATGCTGCCGGTGTTTACCGTTTTTATTTGCATCATGCTGCTTTATCGTTTTTCAACGTTCTTGATGTCTAAAAGTGAAAGAATTCAGACTTGGATGGAGGGTAAACCACTGATCATTATCCGTGACGGTACGTTTATCTGGGAAACCCTAAACCGTGAAAATATTACTCACGATGAGTTCTTTATGGAGTTGAGGCAAGAGGGCGTTGAACACTTGGGGCAAGTGCGGCTGGCCATTCTTGAAGTTAATGGTTCTATCAGCGTCTATTTTTTTGATGACGATAATGTTCGTTATGGACTGCCTGTTTTGCCCAACTGCTGCATTAAAAAAGTAGATAAAATTTTAGATAGAGGTACATACGCGTGCAGCGAATGTAGCTTGATTGAGCATCAAGCCGTTGGGGACTCACCGGTCTGTTCGCGATGTGGAAATCAATGCTGGATAGAGGCTAAAAATAACAGTCGGGTAAACTAAAAATAAACGCAAAAAAGAATGAAAGTTTTTTGGTCTTACGCCGACGCAGAACTTTATTTTTAAAACGCCTATAGTGGCTTGGTGGCACCTTGGTGGCACATAGTTTAGCGCGTTGGGGACAGTGACCAATAACCGTTGCAGCCTGAGCGCGTGAATGATAAAACCAAATGATAAAGTAAATTAGATGTGAATAAATTCGATATCAATGTGGGCTGATCATCCTTATAGATGGGTTTGCCAGCATGTAAACAATTGACTAAATATAGCGAAGAGCGGTGAGGCGAAATGACACAGGTGTACAATTTTAGTGCTGGCCCAGCAATGATGCCGGTAGAGGTATTGCGTCGTGCTGAACAAGAACTGTGTAACTGGAATGGCCTAGGCACTTCGGTCATGGAAATCAGCCACCGCGGCAAAGAGTTTATGCAGGTCGCGGCGCAGGCTGAACAAGATTTGCGCTCTCTGCTGAAGGTTCCTGATAACTATAAAGTTTTATTCTGCCACGGCGGTGCGCGTGCGCAATTTGCGGCAGTTCCGTTAAATCTGCTGGGTGATAACAACTCAGCTGACTACATGGATGGTGGCTACTGGGCACATAGCGCTATTAATGAAGCCCAGAAATACTGCACGCCCAATGTTGTTAATATAAAGACAACCGACGACAACGGCCTTCAAGCGATCAAGCCAATGCGTGATTGGACGCTGAGTGACAATGCTGCCTATGTGCACTATTGTCCAAATGAAACTATTGATGGCATCGCCATCGATGAAGAGCCTGATTTTGGTGATAAAATCGTTGTTGCCGATCTCTCTTCCACCATTCTTTCTCGCCCAATTGATGTTAGCCGCTATGGCGTGATTTATGCTGGCGCGCAAAAAAATATCGGTCCCGCGGGGATCACCGTAGTGATTGTGCGTGAAGACTTGTTGGGCAAAGCGCGCCAAGAACTGCCATCGATTCTCGATTACACCGTTTTGGCTGAAAACGATTCTATGTTCAATACACCACCGACCTTTGCATGGTATCTCTCAGGCATGGTATTTAAATGGCTGAAAGAGCAGGGTGGCTTGATTGAAATGGAAAAACGCAATAAAGCCAAAGCCGACTTGCTCTATAGCGCGATTGATCGCAGTGATTTTTATCGTAACGGCGTTGCACTACAAAATCGCTCACGTATGAACGTGCCGTTCCAGATGGCAAATCCTGCATTAGATCCGTTGTTCTTGCAGGAAGCGAAAGCAATTGGCTTAGTTGCTTTGAAAGGTCACCGCGTGGCGGGTGGTATGAGAGCGTCTATCTATAATGCGATGTCGATTGAAGGTGTTAAAGCACTGACCGACTTTATGGCAGATTTTGAACGTCGCCATGGCTAATGAGGCTGCATCGGTTTTAAACCCCGGCATGCCGGGGTTTTTTATACCCCTAAATTCGGGGTATTCTCTTATCTATCAATGCATTAAAATATTCATGGGGTACTATGGTGCATCATTTAACCCCTAAGTCATGGATAGAATGTGGATGACATTTGATCCCGCCTCGCAATGGATTATAGGAAATTGCGTCCTGTAGATAGTCAGGTGAGAGATGTGCATATGTCATAGTTTGCTGTATCGATGCATGGCCCATAATTTTCTGTAACGTTAGGATGTTCCCTCCGTTCATCATAAAATGTGCTGCAAAGGTATGACGCAAAACATGCACGGCTTGCCCCCTTGGGAGGTCTGGCTTCACAGACTTAAGGATTTTTCTATATTCGGCGTAATCTACAGAAAACAACATGCCAGTCTCTTTAGTTTTCACTGCTGTAATTACATCATCGGATAATGGAATAGTTCTATGCTTCCCATTCTTCGTCTTGAAAAATGTCACCCGATTATGCTGTATGTGTTCAGCCTTAACGTGAAGAACCTCTCCCCACCGCCCGCCAGTGCTTAGACATAAGAGCGTCATTCTCAAAGCATCATCACTAACTTTACTGAGCAGTGCTTCAATTTCTGAGTGTGTCAAATAGGTCATTTCAGGGGTAATTTCTTTCAGCGGCTTGATGGCTCGGAAGGGATTTTCACCACTAAATTCATCTACGCTGATAAGTACAGTAAACATGCTGCTTATCATCGTAATGTCTCTATTGATGGTTGATGCCTTCACACCAGAATACAGCCGACGAGAACGGAACTCAGAAAGAAATTTTGGAGTTAGTTTATAGGCTGGTGGGTTTCCCATATGGCTTATAATGGTTTCCATTGCCTTTTTCCTCTTCTCCGCGTATTCAAGGTTTCGCCCTTCGTACTTCCACCATAAGCTGAATAGCTCACTTAGCTCTCTATAGTCACGGGAGTTACCTTTCCACTCTTCGCTATTGGCTGTCATCATGACGTGTTTTTCAAACGCCAAAGCATCAGCTTTCTTAATAAATACTCGTTGGATACGGCGTCCAGCAGCTCCACGAGGTCTTACATCCACCTTATAACGTCCACCTTCAAGCGTCTTAATCATGAGTACGCCCTCCGGTTAAACGGGGTAATTCTATTCCAGTATCAAAAACATAAGCGTTATAAATACTTAGCCAATTAACATGTTTAAATATTAATACATTGTTACGCGCTGCCCATAGTGTGCGAGATCCGGACTAATTTGCCCGGATTCAGGGGCAATCTTTCCAGTCGTTATCCAAACGGCATATTTCTCATATCTGGGCTGGTTCAAGAGGTTTGATATTGATAACCAGCTTTGTGTTGATTCTATTTGGTGGTCGCTTCTTTCTGCTTGAACTATTGCACAAAGCTTATCGCTTATGTTCATGGTCATGTTCCTCTGTGGGGTTGTAATTCGAGGGGTTATAGAGCGCGGGCGCAATTTGTCCCTCGCTGGGTATGGTTTTTCCGGTGACAAACCAAAGGGTGTACTTTTCGAAAGGGTGAAGACTTAGCAGTCGCAACACGATCTCTGCGTTAGGCACACTTTTGCCCTCCTCATATCTCCAGAGTGCATCGTTGCCTATCCCAAGCATTTTAGCGACGGCGGGACGACTATTGAGCCTTTCACTCTCTCTCATTACTTTTATCTTTTCACCAACGGTTAGTTTCATGCTGATTGCTCGTTCTCATCCTGATAATCATCTGGGTTGTAAAGAGCAGGTGCAATTTGGCCTACTTCCGGGGCTGTTTTACCAGTCACAAACCAAAGCGCGTACTTCTCAAAACGGGGATGACTTAGAATTTTTGTGACTATATCCACATCTGGAGTAGTTTTACCTGTTTCATATCGCCACAAAGCATTTGTAGGAATTCCAATCATTTCAGCGGCTTCTGGGCGGCTTTTGAGCCTTTCGCTTTCTCGAATGAGTAATAACTTCTCACCAATACTGATTTTCATATTGCAGTTCTCAACTATTAAGGGCAGAATTGAAACAAAAGGTGTTGGTTTGGGGTAAATATTTGAGGAAATACCCCTAAAGTGGAGACTTTAGCATATGAATGAAAAGCTTTTAGAGTTGCTGTTCAAAATCCCTGATCCGATCACTGTCAGTGAGTTTTCTCGTCGTACTGGTAAGAGTGAGAGCAGTACACGCAAGCTGGTGGATCGTCGTCGCTTACCAATCAGAACGGAAAAACAGTTATACGGTGGCGATTTCACCGATTTCCGCTTAATGATCATGTGGAATGAATATTTAGAAATGATTTATGAAGCAACAAACAAAGTGCCACCGTTTGAGCGCCTAGGGTGGAGAGAGTCATGGCTAAAAAGAGCGAAAAAGCTGGCTGAGGATATGTCTTTACCAACATTAGACTTAGTGGCTGTTGCTTTAGCTTCGGATGAATCAGTTTCAGTGAAAAAAGCTCAGTGAAGGAGGCTACATGGTTTCAATGCGTGAGATTTGTAAAAAACTTAGCCGAAGCAGGGCGGAAATAGGTGGTGTAAAAAAACGTTTAGAAGAAGGAAATAGTGATTGGGCTTTAAATCAGCTTCGTTATCAAATTAGAGAATTGACTGCGCTGGCTGATGAATTGGAAGTCAATATCACACAGAAGAACGGATGTTAAAAACTATAGAGGTAACTATGGTTGAGCATGTCAATTCAATAAGATTATCCAATGTAAAAAATGATATTGAGATAATGGATGAGTTTGCCGAGGCCCGTGAGCGGCAAACGTTGATAGAAATGGAGTCTTTAAAGACACTGATATCCGCATTAAGTGAACACCGAGAGCCTGAAAAAGTTTTAGTAAGAATTGGTGAATATATCGGTGTACGAGTTGAGAACACACATCAAAAAATAACGAAACGACAAGAGCGTTTAAGGAATAAATGATGGCTGGAAAATCAAACTCATTTCGTGACATGAGCAGAAATGGAACAATTCTTCGCCGTGATCGTGGGATGTTTATTCGTTTAAAAGATATTCATATCCGTGAGGGGTTCAATAAACGCGTTGAGGACGAACGCTTGCGTGAAGCAGATGATGATCTGTTTCAATATATGATGCAGGGTGGGGTCATTCCTTCACTGGAGGTTGAGGCAAGAACTGAAGGTGGGGTTTGGGTTGTTGAAGGCCATCGTCGCACTCGGGCATATCAGCGTTGTGCAGAGGCTGGCAAGCCAGTTGAGTGGATTGCTATTGTACCGTTTGAAGGGTCTGACATTGATCGCATAGCCAGAATATCAACAAGTAACGGTCGTCAATTAGCGTTAACAAAGTTTGAAGAGGCGATGGTTGCAAAAGATTTGATGGCTTTCAATCTAACGCCTGATGAAATAGCAAAGCACATGCACCGTAGCCGTCCACATGTTGACAAGCTCATAGTTCTTGCAACGTCGAACCACGACGTACAAGAAGCCGTAAGAGGCGGTCAGGTTGCATTAGATGCTGCAGTTGAACGAGTTAAAGAACATGGTGAGGACGCAGGACAGATACTTGAGGAGGATGTAAAGAAGGCACAGGAGCAGGGGAAAAAGAAAGTCACAAAATCAATGGTGCAAAAAAATTTACCAGTAATTAAGGTTCGTCGCCTTTTGCAATTATTGTCAGAAGCGACGGTGCTTGATGAAAGCATAAACTGTTATCCAGAAGCAATGGAAGAAATCAAAACCATCATTGAAGATTACCGTCAATTATCGCAGGCTGATTTTAGTAATTAAGAATTAATTAAAGTACACAATTATTTCACCGCTAACGCGGCGGGTATCCTGCAATCTAAATCAGGAGGCTATATGTATATCCGAGTAAATGATTTTTGGGTCTTTTTTCGTGGTGATGAATTTAAAGGTTTTTATAACTTCTATATCGGTTCTGCTTGGGCCTTAGCTCAATGTAAATAAAGGTGGCTAAATTGAATAACGTAATGGTTGATATTGAAACACTAAGCACTAAACGTAATGCGGTTATTTTCTCTATTGCTGCTGCATTTTTCGATCCAATCACAGGGGATGTTGGCCCAAAATTTTATGAGCTGATTGATTGGCAAAGTGATTGTAACTCTCATGGTGCGCATATAGAGCCTGACACGATTAAATTTTGGTTGGCCCAATCAACGGAAGCAAGGATGGAATTGCTAGATCAGGATGGTTTAGGGGAGTTCACTGATATTGTTCTGCAAAACTTCAACGATTTTATAGAAAAACATCATTTAAAGGGATGCCAGTTATATGCATGGTCTAAGTCGCCTTCGTTTGATTTTGTAATCTTAAGAGAAGCTTTCGAACGCTATGAATTAGGTGGGCTTCCGTGGAATTTCTGGAATGAGCGGGACGTTCGAACTATTGAGGCAACGGGAAAAATAAACGCAATAACATTACCGTATACCAAGGCTGACGTAAAACATCATGCAATGAGTGATGTATTGGGACAGATAAGTAATGTTTGTACGGTAAATAGAAGTATTTCATTAGCACTAGAAGAAATTAGCGAGTGACAGCATGCATACCCATAAAGTTAGAAATCTCCATGTTTTAAAGGTTTCTTTAGTATGGATGACAACAAAATCAATACCGCTAAATGTTCGGAGATTAAACGATAAACCTATTATGTGGAATATAGGCGATTACTACGGACGTTTATCAATTAGTAGACCAAGAGGTATTAACCATGCCTAACATGTCATTATTACCTAAGCAGCCTGTTGTTTTATACATGGGCAGTGAACTGATATCTAAAGAAGGTCTGGAGCTGATTAGAGATGGAATTTCCGAGGCAACAAAGCTAGAAAGCGCTTGCATGGCTAACACCATTTTAGGCGGCAACTACCACGCACAACCTGTAATACCGCGTGAGTGGACTATCTTCAACGCTGTATCGTTTATTGCAGAATATAAGCCGATATCTTATGAGGAAGCCGCATTGCTGGCGTGGAACGCCTGCCGCGCCGAGATGCTTAAAGCACAACAAAACGAACCGCAAAATATTCCGGCACAACCTGTAAGCGAGCCTTACAAGCTTCCTGAGCTAAACGATGAGCTGATTGAAATCCTCGGTCGCCCAAATTTTACATGCACCAAACTAGCCGAATATCTTCGCCATTGCGGGCAGGACATAAAGCGAAAATCCGAATACGAGCAAGCCGCTGTCCTGCATGTTCTGCTGAATCTATACATCAAGCATGGCAATGACTGGCGCAAACATGCGGAAGAGGCATTTACTCCAGCAGTGGCGCAGGAGAACGAATAATGACGATTAACATTGTTAGCTTCTCTGGTGGCAGAACGTCAGCATATTTAGTTAACCAGTTAGAGCAGCTTCGTAAAACTGCACAAATGGATGTTCGCTATGTCTTCATGGAAACAGGCGCAGAGCATCCAAAAACCTATGAATTTATTCGCAATGTCGCAAAACATTGGGATATCGACCTCACTTGCTTACGCATTGTTGTAAATCCAGAACTAGGTAAAGCCAATGGTTATGAAATTATTGACATTGATGAAATTGGATTCAATTTGAAGCCGTGGCGTGATATTTGCGCGAAATATGGCACTCCATACGTGCGCGGCGCTTTTTGTACAAGAACAATGAAAATAGAAGTGTTTGAACGTTATTGCCGCGATCATTTTCCAAATGCTGTTTCGTGGCTTGGCATTCGCGCTGATGAACAAAGCCGTATATGGGGAGAAAAAGCACACAGGATGCTGAGGAAGATGGGCTATGAATCACATGAAATGCAGTATCTGTTATCAGCGTTACGTAAAGAAAACTCAGAAGAATCGATAAAATCCTCGCTTGTTTATGAACATGCGTTTTTAGATGGGCAGTACGAGCCGATCATTAACCGTATGCTAGTGCTGCAAGCTAGTAGACAGCGCTTTCTATCTGAGATTTCAAACTATACAAAACAGGATGTTTTGAGCTGGTGGAAGTTACAGCCATTCGATTTAGATTTGCCAGAGCACCTTGGAAACTGTGTGTTTTGCGTCAAGAAAGGTATTAATAAAATTGCATTAGCATTACGTGATGAGCCGGAACTGGCAGAGCAATTCAAGGCGGTAATTTTGTCTGATTCAGTCCGTGTCGTAGAACGCAGGCAGCAAGCAAATAAAATCATGTATCGCGGTAATCACTCAATAGAAAGCATAGGTGCCATGTACGCAGAGCATACACGCGATGAAATCGCAGCCACGATCCGCGGCACAGGTGGTTACGACTCCGGTTCATGTTCTGAATCTTGCGAGGCATTTATTTGCCATGCAGCACCAACAGCACAGGACTAGAAATGGATGGTGAGGTTTAATCGCTGCGCCAGAGTTGGTGAATGGCGGTAATAGGATGGTGATATGCCAGTTGAATGTTTAGAAAAAACTAATGCCAAGAACCGAGGGGATAACACCTATATGGGGCGACCGTGCAAAGAACATGGTCATACTTTGAGATATGTATCAAATGGATCATGTGTTGAGTGTAGGAGGGAGGTAAATAAAAACAATAGAAGAATAGAGGGGAATAAGAAAATTAAAGCAAACGAAATAGATTACAACCATAAGGTAATAATAATAGGAAAACCAGATCCCAGAATTAAAATGTAAATAAATAGCCATGTTTTTTATTAAATACACCGTTTGGCGCGGCGGGGCTTCTGCATTAAAAAATAGGATTAAAGAAATGAAAACTATAATGGTCGATGTATTAAAAATAAAAACGCCCAGCGGGCAAGAATACGAAATTGATATGGATTGTGTGAATAGAACTATGTCAGTTATTCGTCTGCATGGTAACGAACAGTCAGTAATTCTAACTACGGATGGTGAGCGCATTCGTGCGCAAAAGGTTTCTTACATGACTCGTATCAGTCGTGATAAAGGGGAATAACATGAGAAATACTAATTCGCAGTCATTACGACCGTTTATAAAATATCCGGGCAATAAAACAAAACTAATGCCAGTGTTGCGGCAGTATTTACCAGATCCTCATGAGTGCGACGTTATTGTAGATGTGTTTACGGGAAGCGGCTCGCTACTCATGAATACAAACTATAAGCGCTATATTCTCGCTGATGCGAATAAAGACCTGATTTGGTTGTTTGATTTAGCTCGTCGTTACCCTGAAAACTTAGTCATTAACGCGCGGTATTTTTATCAAAACTTTAGCAATAAGGAAGGTTTTGAATTAATTCGCCGCCAATTCCCTACGATGAAAAAAGGATTAGCGCAAAGCGCCGCCTTTATTTACCTCATTTATCACTGTTTTAACGGTGTTGTTCGTTACAACCAAAAAGGAGAATTTAACTCACCATGTGGGATTGGTGAGCGCCAACCTTATTTACCAGAGCGCGAGATATACGCTTTTTCCGAACGTATGAATGCGGTGAGCGTTCAACTGATGCATAGCTGCTGGCATAAGACACTAAAGGCAGTTGAGGGCATGCCTAACTTAGGCATTTATTGCGATCCGCCTTATTTACCAGCTAAGGGCGTGGAAGGTTTCACGACTTACAGCGGAACAAGTTTCAACGAAAACGATCACATATTGCTGGCATACCAATTGGGACGAATGCACCGCCAACATGGTTATCGAGTTGTTATTTCATCCAGTAACAACCTGCGAACCCGCGATATTTACCGTGATTTTGAGCTGAATACGACTGAGGCACATCGCGCTGTTGCAGCAAATGGCAATAAGCGAGGTAAGGCCAGTGAGTTAATTGGTGTTCTGGCATGACTAAGCATGCGAGCTGCAGTGATGAACAAGCTTTCTTTGATAGCGTCTGTCAGGCATTCGCACATCTCCCAATAGTCGCTTCTCGCCGCTTATTTGAGCGGGTAAGTAGCGCTTACAGGTTCAAGGGCATTGATGTTGCCAAGATCTGTTTCAATGATTTATTAAGGCGTGACCTTCCGATTATAGAGCCTGTGTATCTTCGCTATACAGCTAGTGCCTCTGATGAGCTGGCAGGTCACCTACATCATATAAACAGCGAGCTATTACGCGATGTTATAGACCGCTTTAATGATATGCCTGATTTTGGCGATGCCGATATAGAGCTTTTATCTCAGGATATAAGCCGTTTGATCGGTGATGCGGTCGAGTCTGTTAACGCTACAACCCAAGGGCTAGACGTAATAACGGTTGCTCCGCAATTTTATAGCGTGGCTGCAAATCTTACTCTGCACTTCAAGCAGGAGCCCCCGCAATACCCGAACTTCACGCGCAATAAACTCAATATTGATGATGCAAAGAGCGCTATCGCTAAGATGATTGGTGAGCGCTGGTGGCTTAACCATCTACGTAAATACGCTAGACGGTGGCGTGAACACCTACATATATCCGCTGGTGGCGTTCGTCGCCAGTCAACGCCTTATTGCAGTAATGCATGGCTTGCTGAATGGGAGAATAGACGCAAACGGGGCCGAGATATTATGAGCGGCACAGAGCTGGAAGATGAAGAAACAGGCGAGGTTTTAAATCTTCTTGATGTTGTCGACAAAAGCCTATCGGGAAAAAACCGCATAGCAGAGCTTATGGTTCGTGTTAAAGGCTTTGAGCAATTAGCGAAGCTTGACGGATTGGGCCAAGAGAACGGCTATGTTGGCTTGTTTGTGACGCTCAATGCCCCATCAAAATACCATGCTTATAAAGTGACTGGTCATCGCAATAATAAGTACAGCGGTGCCAGCCCAAAAGACACTCAAGGATATTTAAGCCACTTGTGGCGTCAGATCGGTGCAACTCTCCGCCGTCGCCAGATAGGTACATTCGGCTTACGTGTATCCCAGCCTCACCACGATGCAACACCACACTGGCATGCGATGTTATTTGTCCATGAAAGCCAGTTTGAGCAGTTTTGCGAGATCGTTGAATTCTACGCAACGCGTGAAGATAGCGATGAATTGAAAGGGCAGCACGGCAATCACCCACGCTTCGATATAAAGCCGATAGATGAAAATATCGGGAGCCCCTCCGCGTATATAGCACGGCACATTGCGCTGAATGTCGAAGGGTGCGCTGAAAAGGGGGATATCGATAAAGAAACGGGGCTTCCTGTATCTGAGTTAGCCAAGAATGCCTGCGCATGGGCCTCAATGTGGGGTATTCGGCAGTTTCAGTTTGTCGGTGGCGCACCCGTCACTGTATGGCGGGAACTCCGCAACCTGAGTAATCATCCTCAGCCAAATCCTACCGATAAAACCATCGAGCAGATACGCCAAGCGGCTAATGCTGGAGATTGGAAAAGCTACATCCAGTTGCAGGGTGGGCCATTGGTTCTGCGCAAAAACTTAATTGTCAGAATCTGGCGTCAGCCTAAAAAAGACCAAAACGACTACGGCGAAACCCCGCTCGTAATTAAAGGGGTATTTATGCCGGGAGTTAATACCCCGCCGATTATTACGCGCACACGCACTTTTAACGTTGTTACTAAAGACGCTAAATCAGGCCGTCTATTTATTGATAGAAAGCCAGCTTTAACGCCTTGGAACCGTGTCAATAACTGCATTTCGAACAGAAAAAGCGCTGGTTTAAATGATCCAGACCAGCAGCTAAATGATCCAGAACCGTATTTAAAAATACCAATTCAATTGGAATTTAACTTCAAAGAAGCGAAATAAAAATTTTATGAACAGACACCACAAGAAAATAACGCAGGGTGGGGATGTGAACGATAAATTTTTTAGTGTTTCCACCAAGCTTGAGAAAGTGATCGCTGATTTAGAAATGGTGCCGCAGGGGGTAGAAAAATGAGTGTACGAATGATTCTTACAGCGTTCCCACAGAAGGATGCAGGGGTGGTCTTATTAAAGACAGGGAAATTAACTCATCAATTTTATAGAGAGATGAGGTTGATCGTTACCGAAGCCCCCGAGGAATTTGCAACGCTGCCTGTGGGCGAACTACCAGCACAAACACAAGACATTGCAAACGACTTAGCCCTGCGCCCGTTTTTTTCTCATCATGAAGTTATCAAGGCGGCAGGTTCTGAAAAAGCACTTGAGCTATGGGTGGATAAAATTCCGAACTGCCAATGGAAGCGGGATCATCACGATAGAAACCTTAAAACCGTAGAGCATGAGAACGGGGCCGTGAGATTGTGCTGGCGCTGTGACAATCTGCACTCTACACAATTTCACCCATCATTAGGCGACATAGCAGAAACGAACCGAGCTGAATGGCTAACTGAGGCCATCAGGAGTTCGTTGGGGTTTAATGAAGGCCATCAACTTACTCTCCCTGAGCTGTGCTGGTGGGCCACGCGTAAACACTTAACTCACCTTTTACCCAATGACATTGATTATCGAGTTACCAATACACCAAAACCACCAGCGTTGAAAGGCGTGATGAAAGAGGCAGATATTAATCCGTGGCAGACCGACCCAGCAAAAGTTATTGCTGACAGCGTTGAGTTAATAAAGCCTGCCTTTAAATTGGTCGAGGATAAGTCACCACCAGCGAGTTTTATGCTGAAACCTAAAGCGATACGTTTGGAACTGCCTGAATATTTGCAATGGGTGAAGACGCAGCCATGTTGTGGCTGTGGTCAGCAAGCAGACGATCCACACCACATTATCAATCACGGGTTTGGTGGGATGGGAACTAAAGCAAATGATTTGTTAGTGATGCCACTATGTAGGATATGCCACGAAGAGTTACACAGGGACGTCAAGGGCTGGGAGGCCAAGCATGATAGCCAAACATCGTGGGTGTTAAAGACGCAGAACAAAGCGGCGGCATTAGGCGTAATTGGGAGGGCTGAAAAATGACACCTTTAGAAATCGTATGTATTCGAACCAATGTCATTTTCGCCCTTACTTGCAACGCTCAGACAGCTAAGGGACAGCTAGAGGGCTTTGAAGGGTTCGCACTGGCTAGAACGTCGAGATACGGTAGGCAGCGTCCAAGAGCGGTAAATATTGACGGAAGACTTTACTGTCGAGCAAGCGATCCGGTACATGTGACGCCAACAATGGCGCGTAAAAACCAATACACACCTATAACTCCAGAAACATACGAAACAGCAGGATTGCGAAGAGTTATTAACGAACTGCGAGCGCCCGAAAGGGCATGGGTTTTGCGGTGCTATGGTTATGATATGGGGCTAGATCACTATTTATTAATATGCGAGATGGTTTGGGAAAGGATGCGGCAGCGGCTAGCAGGTAAGCGGGTAAGTCATAAGATGGTTGAAAGACTTATTAGGCTAGTGGAATTAGCCGTAGAAAATACGGAGGAGAAATGCAGAAACCCAGAAAACCCTATAGCTTACGAACCAATTGATGCAGCTAAAGAGATCGGGGTAGCGCTCGATAATTGGTCTAAGAATTACAAAAAATATTGGTGGATGCTCCATCGGATAAGTGAAGAATTAGATGCGGAGGCATTGAAAAGCATTTTGGTAAAATGTGATTTATAGCACGTTAACTGCATACTTCTTGCAAAAGTCAACTAAATGGCGTATTTTAAGAGCTAATTTGATATGTTGCCAAAATTGTAAAGATAAAAATAAACCCGCCTTTTGAGCGGGTTTTGTCATTTATGGAATCATCTGTTCAGGCTTGCAGCCATAAATTGCAGCAAGGCGCTCACGGGTTTTTTTGTGAGGTTTTGAGCCTTGGGCTTCCCATTGCGATACGGCTGATTGAGTCGTTCCTAACTTCTCAGCTACATCATATTGAGATAAGCCTGTATGTATGCGCCATGCTGCCAGCAAGCTAACATCCTGATTGACCATGATCCCAACAACATCGTTGGGGATTGTTACATCATCATCTTCACCAGCTGTATACGGCACATCCTCCCAGCCTTGATCGCTTTCGCTGATCAGGGCTTGGTATTCACCGATAGGGAGCACCACAAATTGTGGTTTTCCTGCATTATCGTTTATGTATTGAATTTTTGACATGTATCGTTCCGGGTATCTAAGAGTCGCGGCTAATGTCACAAGGAAACTGGCGGGTTTCCCCGCCTAGTAGGTTGTTGATGTTCTGCGCTTAACTTCTTGTATCGTGCAAACAACCGGTTCACCGTTTTCAATCTGGAAGATAACCCGATAATCACCAACCCTCATCCTGTATTGGTTGTCAGTAGCTTTGAGCTTTTTGATATCCAATTCAACGGCGGGGAAGGCTATCAGTTTATCGACCTTCTCTTTAATGGCTTTCCGGTATCTGGTGTCAATCGAAAGCAGCTGCTTCGTTGCTTTCTTAGTCCATTGAACCGCTACCATGTTTCCTCACTTTTTAAAGAGCATATCCGCTTGGGATGATTAGATAATAAGATTTATATTAGATTTATGCAAGCAAATAATCTTATTATCTAATCATTTTTCTCTTGCTATCGCCGCCGACAAGAGTTATCTCTGTAGCTATAGGCTAAAAGAGGAAAAAGACATGCTAAATCAGAATGATATGACACAAGAGGCATCAGTAGTGCTTGCTTGTCTGAGCCGTCTAAGTTGGTGGTCAGCGGCTTACCTTGGGGACTTGTTAAAGATTAGCGAAGCACGCTGTGAGTTTATTTTGACTCAATTGGCGATGGCGGGTTTAGTTGAAGAGGATAAGACAGAGAACAAATTTAAACGCTGCTAGCGCCGCTGGTGGCTTTCTTGCTGGGAATGGGCGATGTGTTGAGTGCGTCAACACTCAACACATCACACGCCCGTAGCATAGGTCACGGACGCACCAAGGCCCACCGCTTGTGTGCACAAAGCAGGTGGAGCCTATCAAAAATGTGGTGATCGATCTATATGACCGAACATAATTTTTTAGATGGACTGAATGTAAAACTGATTAACGACGACGCTTTAGCGTTTATTAAAACCCTTCCAGATAGCTGCATAGACCTCATTGTTACAGATCCGCCATACTTCAAAGTAAAGCCTAATGGTTGGGATAATCAGTGGCGTGGTGATGAGGACTATTTAGCGTGGCTTGATTGCTGTTTGTCAGAGTTTTGGCGTGTATTGAAGCCAGCAGGGGGCTTGTACCTGTTCTCAGGGCATCGTCTTGCCTCAGACATTGAAATACTCATGCGGCAGCGCTTTAACGTGCTGAACCATATTGTGTGGGCTAAACCTTCGGGGCGTTGGAACGGCTGCAACAAAGAAAGCTTACGGTCTTATTTCCCTGCTACCGAGCGCGTATTGTTTGCGGAGCATTATCAAGGGCCGTATAAACCGAAGCAAGACGGGTATGCGCTGAAATGCACTGAGCTAAAACAAAACGTTTTAAAACCTTTAATTGATTACTTTAGCGATGCTAGAAAAGATTTAGGGGTATCAAGTAAAGAAATATATGCCGCTACGGGTAAGCACATGGCGTCACATTGGTTTAGCGCCAGCCAATGGCAGTTACCTAACGAGCAGGACTATTTAAAGCTTCAGGCGCTGTTTGAGCGTATAGCGAAAGAGAAACACAAGCGTAATGAATTAAACGATCCGCATCACAATCTCGTAGCTGAGTATAAAACGTTATCACGGCAATATTTGGAGCTATCGCAAGAGTTCAAAGCGCTACGCCGCCAATTTTTTGTTACTGCTTTAGTGCCTTATACGGACGTTTGGACATACAAGCCCGTCCAGTTTTACCCCGGCAAACACCCCTGCGAAAAACCTGCTGAAATGATGCGCGATATTATTGCGGCGAGTAGTCGACCGGGTGATGTTGTCGCAGACTTCTTTATGGGCTCGGGTTCAACTATTAAAGAATCAATAAAGTTAGGACGTCGAGCTTTAGGTGTTGAATTAGAAGAGGAACGTTTTAAGCAGACCCAATCCGAGATATCGGTAGTGAGGCGTAACTAATGCTGATATCTCATTTCAATGAGGCCACCTTTCGGTGGTTTTTTTATGTTTAGCGCTTAATCCAAACCAGACCAGATAAAAGCTTTCTTACTGAGATAGGTAAGGCTGGGCGCTATTCCACTAATAAAATGGAGTAAACCCAATGTTAGAGCCGACTACTGGCGTAGGAGCAGGGACACTTGCTGTCACAGGTGTAACGCTAGTAGGCCTGTTGTCTGGACTGGATGCTGGTGTTGTGATTGGTTCTTTTGCTGGTGCAGTGGTTTTTGTGTTGTCTGCATCTGAATTCCCTATCTGGAAGCGTTTAGTTTTTTTCGGTATTTCATTTGTTTTAGGCGTTCTGACGGCAGGCTTCGCAGCATCGATGATAAGTACGGTGACACCGGATTCAGTGTCAGTAGAAAAACCAATTGGAGCCTTGGTAGCTTCTGCATCTGTAGTACGAATCCTGATGTTTATTATCTCAAAGTCCAGCAATCCGACGCTGAACTTTAAAGGGGGTGACAAATGACACTCCAGATCGTTTTACTTCATATCAATGCTTTTGTATGTGGTGTTATTGCGTTACGGCTTATGTTGTTCAAAAGAGAAGGGGCGCAACATAAATGGGTTGGTGCTCTTGGCGCTTATATTCTTATTGTTGCTGCCGCTTCTGTTCCTATTCGGATTATTACAGGTACATACGTCTCAGCGGATATATCGGAAACTCTTATTAATATGATGTTCTGCGGTCTTGTATTAAGAGCCCGTGGTAATTTCATGCAACTATTCAGGAATCCTATTTTATGAACCTAGATCAGTTTCAAACGGCGGCTAATTTAAGCGCCGGATTAGCTGCGCGTTGGTTTCAGCCAATGACCACTGCAATGAATGAATTTGGAATTAATGAGCCTGTAGCACAAGCGATGTTTATTGCTCAGGTAGGACATGAATCTTCCGGTTTTACTAAGCTGGTGGAGTCATTCGATTATAGCGTTGAAGGTTTGAAAAAAACGTTTTCAAAACGTTTATCTCCTTATCAGGCTGAAATGTTAGGGCGTACTAAAAACCGCCCAGCGGATTACAAGGCGATTGCTAATCTGGTATATGCCAATCGCTACGGTAATAAATCGGCTGGTGATGGATGGAAATATCGCGGTCGTGGCCTTATTCAAGTGACGTTTCTCAATAACTACTTAAATTGCGGCAACGCGCTTGGGATTGACCTTGTGTCACAGCCAGAACTCTTAGAGCAAGATTTACATGCTGCGCGTTCGGCAGGATGGGTATGGCGTTCATATGGTTGCGGGCGTTCACCAAGCGACCTTGTGAAGGTAACACAGCTAATTAATGGCGGTATCAATGGGCTTGATGACCGCAATTTACGCTACAAAAAAGCGCGGGCCGCGTTATTGGTATGAATATCAATTTTAGCTGGCGAATTATGGCAATAGGGGGGCTGCTGGTGGCTTTGGTCGTTGCTGGGAAAATGGTGAGCCATTACCGCGATAAATACCACCAAGCACAGAAAGAACTTAACGCCACGGAGTCCATTACGAAGAACGTACTTTCCACAGTGGCAATATTCAACCAAATCTCCGAGGCCAACCAGAATGCAAAAGCTCAGGACGCACTGGAGTCACAGAGAGCCCAGACTGACATCAAAGCTGCTGTTGCGAATGATGATTGTGCTAATCGGCTTGTGCCTCTTGGCGCAGTTAAGCGGTTGCACGAAAGAGCGAATAGTCTACGTGCCAGCACCAGTAGTTCCACTGCCAGCGGATTTAACCGCTGATTGTCTATATCCTGAAATACCGAACCCATTAACGTGGGCTGGTTCTTTGCTTCTCAATGAGAGGCTATTAACTGCGCTAGGGGATTGCAATAAAGATAAAGCCTCTATCCGCAAAGCCGAAAAGGAAAAAAATGAAATCAGCTTTTAAATTTGGAATTAATCAGTTAGTTGAACTTCGTGTTAGTAATGAATTCGGTGAGGTCAAGGGACGCGCTGAATACTCCACGCATGAAAACAGTTACTTTGTGCACTATAAGGCAGCGGATGGGCGAGCAGTTAGTAAGTGGTTTGATGAGTCCGATCTGGAAGCTGTTAAAGATGATGCTCACCCCGGTTGTCCTGTCTATGCTGCTACGGAATTGCCAGACGGTGCAGTAGTGGAAGGTTAAACGCGTTATAGCAGGCATTCACTAAGTGCCTGTGATAATGCTTTAAGCTACAATCCCCTCATAAATAATTGGGGGGAAAATGGACGCTAACTACATCGTGTATGAAACTCTTGTAGCCAGCAGGGATGCGGCTGACTGGGCTTTTTGGACAATGCTTGCATCTTGGATGAGTGTATTAGCAACGATTATTACTTTATGTTTTGCCTATCGAGCATTATCCACATGGAGAGAGCAAGAGAAAATAAGAGTCAAATTAGATTTTAGAATTGCACTAAAGAAATTGAAGTCGGCTCTAATTTTTATGCCTTTAAGGATTGACCCAAAAGAGATTCAGCAGGAAAGAGAGCAGGTAATTGCAAAGTGGGTTTTTAAAGATGATGATGTATTGTTTGAGAAAATTGAAGCTGGAGAGAAAAATGTTAAAAGGTATGATGAACTCATAAGTCTATATGATAATTGTCAGTCTTCTTGGCTCGCTACAGAGCATTTATTTGACAATACAGAATTAGCTGAAATCTGGATATCATTTCAAAAAGACTTTGAAAAATACATTTCTGGAGATGCTAGCAGATCATCATCACTTGAATTACTTAAAATGATTACGGAAACTAGATTTGTATTTGAGCAAAAGTAACCGCCTACGGGCGGTTTTTTGTTGCAGGAAAAAGAGAATGGCTTATCAACGCTGTACCTATTGCGGCTCACGACTGCGCACTGTTGCCAATTGCCCAGAGACGTGGGGCGGCTCAACACGCCGCCATAACTTGCGGTGCGGGTTCTGTGGTGCTCAAGATCATACTTCAAAAGCTTGCCCTCATAATGCCAGCAGCGCCAACCGACGTGAATTGAACGACAATTTTCATCTCGATTAGCTAAATGGTAATCATTATCAAAAGGTACTCCCGGAAGGGGGCCTCCCCACGGGGGACTTGGCCACGCGGGATTCGGCACATTTTTGATTTTTCATGGGACACCACCTCCTGTTCTAACTCATTGAATTAAAATATAAAAAACCTATTTCATATGGGGAGATTTCGAATTAATGGGACAGGTGAGGTCAGCTTAACCCAATGAAAATAAACAATTTATAGCGATTTGAGCTGGGAAGTAGACCTGTCCCAAGGAGCATGATGTGTCAAATATCAGCAATATTGGCGACGTTTATCACTGGAGCATCGCCAAGATTGCTGAAGCATTTCGGCTTGATCGCAAGGTGGTAAAGAAGCGCCTTCTTGAAGCAAATATTCCGGTAGCTGGAAAAATGCGAGGAAATCCTGTCTACGCATTATCTGATGTTGGGCCAGCTTTGTTTGCCCCACAAGGGTGTAGTGACGGTGTTGAAGGATTTCAAGATCCAGAAAAAATGATGCCAAAGGAACGTAAGGATTGGTTCGACTCTGAAAAGGGGCGTATCTGGTTGGAGGAAAAGCAACGACTGCTTATACCAGAAAGTGAGGTTTTTGGGGTTTATGCGGCAACGGTAAAAACAACGGTTCAACTCTTAGAAACCTTGCCTGACAAATTGGAACGTGATGCCGGAATGCTCCCAAAGGCCGTCGAGGTTGTGCAGAAGGTTGTCGATGATTTCCGTGTTGAGCTTGCTGAAAGCACTTATCAAGCCTGTTTGTCGGCAATGAATGGGGAAGAGGAAAACCAGAGTGAAGAATAAATATGCATCAGCCATAAAGATTGGGTTGGATGTATCCGCACTATTTAGACCTCCCAGACGAATGAAAATATCAAAAGCGGTAGAGAAATTCATGCGCGTCCCTAAAGGCGCAGCAAACTCCGTGCCTTGGGAGCCTGATTTAACACCTTATTTGATAGAGCCAATGGATCTGCTTTCTTCGCGTGAATTTGATGCTGTGGTATTTGTTTCTCCAGCACGAACCGGAAAAACTCAAGCGCTCGTTGATGGCTGGATTGTCTACAGCATCACATGCGATCCGGGCGATATGTTGTTAGTGCAAATGACTCAAGAGAAAGCGGCAGAACATTCAAAAAAACGTCTTGCTCGAACATTCCGTGCTAGCCGTGAAGTGAAGAAGCGGCTAAGCCCACGACGAAATGATAATAACGTTCACGATAAAATGTTTCGTGATGGGTCATTTCTTAAGATTGGCTGGCCCTCGATCAGTATATTTTCATCATCGGACTATAAGCGTGTTGCGCTCACCGATTATGATCGTTTCCCCTCTGATGTTGATGGTGAGGGGGATGCGTTTTCACTGGCGTCTAAGCGTACAACTACATTTATGTCGGCAGGCATGACGCTGGTGGAGAGTTCTCCGGGGCGTGAAATTGTAGATACAAAATGGAAACGCTCGTCTCTTCATGAGGCACCACCCACCACGGGTATTTTATCGCTTTACAATCGAGGCGATCGGCGTCGCTGGTATTGGCCTTGCCCACAGTGTGGTGAGTATTTTCAGCCTAGCATGGAAAATATGACAGGCTACCGTGATAACTCCGATCATGAAGCCGCCAGCGAAGCAGCGAGGCTGCAGTGTCCTCATTGTTTGACTCTCATTGAGCCTAGCCAAAAGCGTGATCTGAATAATCTCGGGGTATGGCTAAAGGAAGGAATGCATATTGATAAAACTGGCAATATTACCGGAGAGGCTAGGCGCTCACGCATCGCATCATTTTGGTTTGAAGGTCCTGCTGCGGGCTATCAGACGTGGTACAAGCTGGTTTCTAACTTACTTGCAGCTGAAGAGGAGTATGAGCGTACAGGAAGTGAGGAAACGCTCAAAGCGGTGATCAATACTGACTGGGGGTTACCTTATCAGCCGCGCTTATCACTGGAAGGGCGTCGCGGCGATGTCTTGATGGAAAGAGCAGAGCATACCAATAAATGCAATGTACCTCTTGGTGTTCGTTTTATGGTTGCCACGGTGGATGTGCAGGGTGGAAAGAATCGACGCTTTGTGGTGCAGATAATGGGATATGGCAGTCACGGGGAGCGATGGATAATTGACCGCTACAACATTCGTCGCTCCCTGCGCACAAATGGGGATGGTGAAAGTTTCCCTATCGATCCAGCATCATACCTTGAGGATTGGCAACTGCTGCGCACCGATGTCCTAGACAAAGTTTACCCATTAGAAGGAAGTGACAATCAGGTAATGCCAATACTGGCGATGGCGGTCGATAGCGGTGGGGAAGATGGCGTCACCGATAACGCCTATGCCTTTTGGCGGCAATGCCGCAAAGATGGGGTAGGAAATCGTGTTTATCTGTTTAAAGGTGACGGTTTAGCTAAAGGGAAACTGATAAATAAAACCTACCCCGATAATACCGAGCGTTCTGAGCGCCGTGCCCGTGCTCGTGGTGATGTTCCTCTCTATTTATTACAAACAAATGCGTTGAAAGACCGGATCGCCTCTGCTCTTGGGCGTCAAGATGCGGGGCCGAACTATGTGCATTTTCCTGATTGGTTGGGTGAATGGTTCTATGAAGAGTTGACTTACGAAGAGCGTGGCACCGATGGCAAATGGCGCAAACCCGGTAAAGGAGCAAACGAAGCGTTGGATTTGATGTGTTATGCCCACGCATTAGTGATATTGCGCGGCTATGAACGCATCAATTGGGATAAGCCGCCAGCATGGGCCAGATTACCGGATGAAGACGACGTTCAGACTGTAGGCATACAGAAAGAGCCTAAAGCACCAGTTACTCCCCGAGAGGGAAGCGAGGATACGATGAAAGTAGAGGAAAGGCACAAGCCTACGCCTTGGGGTGGGCAATCTGGCGGGGGGTGGCTATGACGCGAGAAGAGCTACTGACGTTACAACAAGCCTATATCGAGGCTGAATTAGCTGTATTGAAAGGGAAATCAATATCGCTGAACGGGCAGACCATGACGATGGAGAATTTATCGGATATCCGCAAAGGTCGGCAGGACATTGACGAGCGATTATCTGCGCTGGACAGGCCACGGCGTCTGTTCTCGCTTGCGAGGTTCACATGAATCTGATTGAAAAAGCGATTAGCGTCGTGATGCCAGTGTGGGGCGAATCTCGTGCGCGGGCGCGTTATAAAATTATGGCATATGAGGCCGCCACGCCAACACGAACACACAAGACCAAACGTGAAAACCGTAATGCCAACCAGTTGACTCAGTTTGGCGGAAAATCACTACGTGAGCAGGCGCGATGGCTAGACAATAATCACGATTTAGTGGTCGGGGCGTTAGATAAGCTTGAAGAGCGCATTATTGGTGCAAAAGGGATCATCGTTGAACCCCAGCCACTCACGATAGCAGGACAGCTTGATAGTGTTTTTGCTGAAAAAATACGCAGCGCATGGGCGGCATGGTCGGTAAGCCCCGATATTACCGGACAATATACACGCCCCGTACTTGAACGTTTGATGTTACGAACGTGGTTGCGCGATGGAGAGGTTTTTTCTCAAACCATTGAGGGTAAGGCCGCAGGGATCACACCGACTTCGGGAGTCCCGTTTTGGGTGGAAGCCTTAGAGCCTGATTTTGTGCCGATGGATACCGATGACAGTAAAAACCTTGTCCAAGGCATCACCTTTGATGGGTGGCGTCGGCCTAAAGCCTATGCGGTCTATAAAAGCTTTCCGGGGTTAGGGACGCTTACTGGAGAAACAAAAGATGTTTCCGCCGAAAATATGCTGCATCTGAAATTTACTAGGCGTCTCAATCAGGTGCGCGGGGTGTCTCTACTGGCCCCAGTCATTATTCGGTTGTCTGACTTGAAAGACTATGAAGACAGTGAGCGAGTACAAGCTAGGATCTCTGCTGCATTTGGTATGTACATCAAGCGTGGCGACGCGACGACCTACGATGAAACCAAGTTTGATGAAGATAAGGAGCGTGTCTTAGATATTCAGCCCGGAACGGTCTTTGATGGACTGAGGCCGGGTGAAGATGTGGGCATGATTAAATCAGAGCGTCCCAATACCAACCTTGAAAGCTTCCGCATGGGGCAGCTTCGCGCTGTAGCGGCAGGATTGCGCAGCAGCTATTCCTCAGTCGCGCGTAATTACGATGGCACTTATAGCGCACAGAGACAAGAGCTGGTGGAGGCGCAGGAAGGGTACGCCATTATGCAGGATGCTTTTATTGCGGCTATTACTCGCCCTCTGTATCGGCGCTGGCTAGCGGCTGCTATTGCAGCCAACGTGATTGATGTTCCTCCTGATATTGATAAAAACACGCTTTTTAACGCGGTATATTCCGGTCCCGTTATGCCGTGGATTGACCCGCTTAAAGAGGCCAATGCGTGGAAAGTGCTGATCCGTGGTGGTGCTGCAACCGAGAGTGATTGGGTTCGGGCTCGGAGTGGTGCGCCTGCGGAAGTGAAGCGACGCCGAAAGGCGGAAATAGATGAAAACCGCAAACAGGGCTTGGTGTTTGATACCGATCCCGCCAACGACAAAGGAGTACCTCAATATGGGGAAGAAAAGCCTGACGATAAACCCGATGGGGGCAACCGTACCCGTCAGCGCGGGGGATGGTAGCTGGTATAGCATTAAAGCAAGTGCCAATAGTACCGCTGATATCAGCATTTACGACGAGATTGGTGGCTGGGGGATTAGTGCTCGCCAGTTTGCTGAAGAACTCACCGCACTAGGCAATGTCACCAGTATTAATCTGCATATTCACTCTCCAGGTGGTAGCGTTTTTGATGGTATCGCCATCTATAACCTCCTTAAAAATCACACCGCCTCTAAAACGGTTTATATCGATGGCCTTGCTGCATCGATGGCGTCCGTTATCGCAATGGTCGGTAATCCGGTAATCATGCCTGAAAACGCGATGATGATGATCCACCGACCGTGGGGGATTGCGGGCGGCGATGCGGAAGATATGCGCGATTACGCGGCATTACTGGAAAAATTAGAAACAGTAATGATCCCTGCGTATGCAGAAAAAACAGGAAAAACACCGGAGGAAATAGCCGCCATGCTTGCTGCTGAAACGTGGATGAGCGGCAGTGAATGTGTCGAGATGGGATTTGCAGACAAAGTGTTATCACCTGTGAAGGCGATGGCACAAATACAATCAAAACGTTTAGAGGAATTTAACCATATGCCTAATAGCATCAAGAATATGATCACCGCACCGCGTGGTAACGCGATTAATCAACCTGCAGCGCCAGCTCTGCCTGTTGCACAAACGCCTGTTCAATCAGTTGTGACACAGCCAGTGCCTGTCGCTATTGATGAGAATGCTATTCGCGCTCAAGAACGTGAGGCGCAGAAAAAGCGTGTTAGCGATATTCAAAATCTGTTTGCTATGTTTGGCAATCGTCATGGTGATGTGATGAACGCCTGTATCGTCGATGTTGAGTGCTCGGTTGATATCGCAAAAGATAAGCTGCTGGAAGCGCTGGGGAAAAATTCTACGCCAAGCAACACGCATGGCGGCACACAAAACACTCATAACCCGATGCTCTCTCACATCTATGCAGGTAACGGTAACTTTGCGGGTGATGGTATCCGCGCCTCACTGATGGCGCGAGCAGGATACGAAGAGTCCCAGCGTGATAATCCGTACAATGCCATGACATTGCGTGAAATGGCGCGTATGTCATTAACCGAACGTGGTGTGGGCGTTGCCTCCTATAACCCAATGCAGATGGTTGGCATGGCATTCACCCACAGCACCTCGGACTTTGGCAATATTCTGCTGGATGTTGCCAATAAATCCATTTTGCAAGGATGGGAAGAAGCACCTGAAACCTTTGAGGAATGGACTAAAAAGGGGCAGTTATCAGACTTCAAAACCGCGCATCGTGTTGGCTTGGGTGGTTTCCAGTCATTGCGTCAGGTTCGTGAGGGGGCGGAGTATAAATATGTCACTCTCAATGACAAACAGGCCACGATTGCGCTAGCCACTTACGGCGAGCTGTTTAGCATTACCCGTCAGGCTATTATCAATGATGATTTGAGCATGCTCACTGACGTGCCGATGAAGTTAGGCAAAGCGGCGAAGGCGACCATTGCCGACTTGGTATATGCCATCCTGATCGACAACAACAAAATGAGCACGGATGGTATTGCGCTGTTTGATAAGGCCAAACACGGTAACGTACTCGACAACAGTGTGGTGATGGATGTGGCGACACTTGATAAGGCCCGACAGATGATGCGCCAGCAAAAAGAAGGTGATCGCCACTTGAATATTCGTCCTGCATTCGTGCTGGTTCCAACCGCATTGGAAGCGACCACCAACCAAGTAATCAAGTCAGTTAGTGTCAAGGGTGCGGATATTAACGCGGGTATTATGAACCCCGTGAAAGACTTCGCCACCGTCATTGCCGAGCCGCGCTTGGATGATAAGAGTGCTACAACCTTCTATCTGGCAGCAGCTAAAGGCACAGATACCATCGAAGTGGCGTACTTAAACGGTGTTGATACGCCATACATCGACCAGCAGGAGGGCTTTAAATCGGACGGTGTAACCACCAAGGTTCGCATCGATGCGGGTGTTTCCCCTATTGACTATCGTGGCTTGGTGAAATGCGCAGGCTAACCTCTCTTTAGTTCACATTCCCAACCTACGGCCCTATCGGGCTTTTTTTATACCTAAAATCTGGCTCGTTGGAGCCAGCGGAGCATCATTGTGGCTAAAAATTACGTTCAAGCGGGTGACACCATCGAGATTAAGGCAACTGCCGAGGTAAAGAGCGGCGATCTGGTGGCAGTGGGCGACATCTTCACCGTTGCTATTACCGATATTGCCACCGGAGCCATCGGAGACGGATTCGCAGGCGGTGTATTCACTCTGCCAAAACTTGCCAGTGACAAGATGGCAGCAGGTAAAAAAGTCTATCTCAAAGATGGAAAGGTGCAGTTGGATGCTACCGGAAACCTGCCACTTGTCGGAGTGACATGGGCAGATGCGGCAGCAAATACCGAATTTGTTGCGGTTAAAATCAATGGCTAGTCCATTTGATCGGTTGTCCTCGCGCATGGATGCGCTCACTGCGTCACGTTTTGGCAAAACTATAGAAATTAATGGCAATCCATGCACGGTGGTGGAGTTTCATTATCTTGCTGAGATGGGGGAGTTAAGTGGTGATGCCATTAGGCTTGTTGTGTTTACGTCAAGTTACCGACCTCGGCGTAATGATCAGGTCGTTATGGATGGTAAGGATTATGTGGTAGCTACCATTCAGTGGTTTAACGGAAAACCCCAAATTACGTTGGAGTAAGCCATGAGTGTGAAGGGATTGAAAGAGGCCGTTGCCGCTCTTGAACGTATCAGCAGATTTGCCGTACCACAGGCAAAAAGCCAAGCGGTCAATCGAGTAGCAAAGCGTGTTGTCAGTCGTTCATTACGTGTGGCAGCGAAAGACATTGTGGCGGGGGACAACGAACGCAAAGGGATACCGTTACGAACTATTAGGCGTAGAGCGCGGCTAAGGCAGGCTAGTTTAGCGAAGCCTCGCGCTCATATTTTTGTCAACCGCCAACCCCTACCGGCTATTAATCTGATGAGCCAATCCCCATCGATGCCAATGAGAGGAAAACGAGGTAAGGCGCTTAAAATTGGCCCTTATAGATTTAAAGCAGGCTTTATCGCACAGGCACCCAACGGATATTGGCAGGTTTTCGAACGTGTGGGGCAGGCGAGGAATCCGATCCGCGTCATTAAGATTGATGTTGCTCAAGTGTTGAGTGAAACATTCGTCGCTCAAACCACCGAGCAGATGAAAAGCGAAATGCCAAAGGAATTGGGGTATGCCTTAAATAATCAGCTGAGAGGGCTGCAAGTACGATGAATCGACACAGTGAAATACGTAAAGCCATCATTAACCGAATCAAAGAGGGGGCCAATATCGATGCAACCTACTTTGACGGGCGTCCCGTTTTTATTGAGGCGGCGGATTTACCTGCTGTAGCGGTTTATCTCACCGATGCGCAGTATACGGCAGAAGACCTTGATGGCGATTCGTGGGAGGCCACGCTCCATGTTGAGGTCTTTCTAAAAGCCAATCAGCCAGATAGTGCGCTGGACGAATGGATGGAGAATCAAATATATCCCGCGTTACAGAGCGTCCCTGAACTTGATGCATTGATTAATACAATGACTCAGCAGGGTTACGATTATCAACGTGACAACGATATGGTGACGTGGGGATCAGCCGATCTCACCTACGGCATCACTTATAAAATGTGAGGCAAACTATTATGGCAGCACCAAACCCATTAAAGCCCGTGAAGGGCGCAAAAACGACGCTTTGGCTGTATGCAGGGAATGGCGACCCTTTTGCCAATCCGCTCGTTGATATCGACTGGTCGCGAATGGCGAATATCAAAGACCTGCAGCCGGGAGAATTGAGCGCAGACGCCGAAGATAACAATTATCTTGATGATGAAAACGCCGACTGGAAGAGTACCGCTCAGGGGCAAAAATCAGCTGGCGATACCACAGTGACGCTCGCGTGGAAACCGGGAGAGGATGTACAGAAAAAACTTTTAACGTTATTTGATAGCGGTGAAGTTTGTACCTACAAAATTAAGTACCCAAATGGCACGGTCGACCTTTTTAATGGTTGGATTAGCTCTCTAGGGAAAACGGTACAAGCAAAAGAAGAGATCACACGATCAGTAAAAATCACTGGCGTAGGCCGTCCTCGTTTAGCGGAAGAAGATACCGTTCCACCCGTGAGTGTTTCGGGAATTACGGCAAGTCCCGCCTCGGCTAATGTTGCTGTTGGTGCAACGACTAAGGTGACGTTTACGGTAAAACCTGACGATGCCACGGATAAAACATTGCGGGTTGCCTCTTCGGATAAGGCTATTGCAACTGTCACGCTGGTGGATAACGTTGCGACAATCAAAGGGATTAAAGCGGGTGCTGTAAAGGTCATCGGTATGACCAGCGATGGCGATTTTGTTGCCAGCTCAGATATTACCGTCCAGTAATTCCAACACACCAATTTTGCGCCTCGGAAACGGGGCTTTTTTATGGGTAAAAATCATGTTTTTGAAAAAAGAAGTCTTTAATTATAACGGTGAAGAGGTCGAGCTTTCTGAGTTATCAGCGCTACAGCGTATTGATTATTTGTCATTTGTTACGCAGAAAACGGAGGCCTTTGATAGCGAATTTAAGGATGCAGAAACTCAGGAATATGCAGGCGCTTTTATGCGTCTCAATATTGAGATTAATGCATGGTTAGTTTCTCGATCTTTGTTTCATCTAGATCAGTCGAAAGATGAAAACACGCTTTATCAACAGGTGTTAAGTGGATGGTCTTATGCTGCTATCAGTTTTGGTTCTGATAAGGTGCTGGAACTTAGTGGGATGAATATTCCACTCGGTAATAATGCTGAATCTGAAACCTCAGAAGAACAAACAGAAGCATTATCGCCGGAAAAGCCTTAGCCTCCGAAATTCTGTTTGCCCAACGTCTCGCTCATGAATTTAAACGTCCTGATTGGCGTCGAATGCTCTCAGAAATGAGTGCATCAGAGCTGTCCGATTGGGGGCGGTTCTTTACGAAAAATAGCATGAGTGATGCGTTGATGGATGCACACTTTGCAACGCTTAAATCCTTAATGGTGTCGCTGGTAACAGGTGAAAAAGTTCCGGTGGAGGATTTCAGCTTTATAGATGACTCGGAACCCTTGCGAGAGAAAAGCGGCGAGGAGTTGATTGAAGCGGGTAGCGGAATATGTGGGGGGGTGAGATTTGGGCCAGAAAGTAGCTGATATCGTTATTGGCATGGACGTTGATACTGCCACCTTCAATCAAAAACTCTCAGGCGTGAGTAATGGCCTGAGCGAGGTGGTGAAGAAGGGAGAGAGTGATGCAGACCGAATGCGTCGCTTGGTACAAGAGGGGATCGCCCGCGCACAGGGTGTTGAAAGTGCTAGTGCTTCCTCTGTGACGCAGCAAAAAGCGCTCGCTGATTCACTCAATACCAGAATGGCGGCGGCAAGTGCACTTGTCTCTCAGGCGCATCAACAAGTTGAACAATACAGTAAACGACTTAAAGAGGAGGCGGTACAAACTCGCGCCGTTGGCGTTGCTCAGGATAAGGCCGCGCAATCATTTTTTCGTCAAATTGAAGGGGTGAAAGAGTTTGATACGGGGCTGCAAAAGCTCAATAACATTCAGGTTCAACTTCGCCAGTCCCGAGACGCGGGTAATATTTCTCAGGGGGATTATTTAACACTGTTGACGACTACTCGCGCTAGAGTCAATGAGTTAACGCAGGCGGAGAACAAATCACAAGCAGCAAAGACGCAATTTCTCCAGCGCTTAAAAGCACAGGTTACACAGCAGAAACTTTCCAATACAGAAATGCTGCGATACAAAGCGACTCAGCTTGGTGTATCAGATGCGGCGGATATCTATATTCGTAAGATGGAGGGGGCGACGAAAAGCACTCAGGCGTTCGGATTAAAGAGTGCAGCGGCCAGACGTGAGCTTGGGGTGTTATTTGGCGAGCTAGCGCGAGGGAACCTCGGTGCATTGCGGGGATCGAGTATCACGCTGGCAAACCGTGCGGGGTGGATTGAGCAACTTATGTCCCTGCGAGGTCTAGCCATTGGTGGTGTTATTGGTGGAATTACTGCCGCGATTTATGGAGTAGGTAAGGCGTGGTATGAAGGCTCGCAAGAGGCTGTTGAGTTCAATAAGCAGCTCATTCTAACGGGTAGCTATGCGGGAAAAACGGCAGGGCAGCTTCAGGAACTTGCCAAATCTCTATCGGGGAACGGTATAACTGAACATGACGCAGCTGGTGCATTAGCCGCCGTTATTGGTTCAGGCGCATTTAAATCTAATCAAATTGAATCGGTCACAAAAGCAGCCCTTGCGATGCAGAAAGCAACGGGGCAGGCCGTTAGTGAGACAATAAAAAATTTCCAACGGTTATATCAAGATCCAACGCAAGGCTCCATTGAGCTTAATAAGCAGCTTCACTATCTCACATCATCACAATATGAATATATTTCTTCCCTAGAGCGCCGTGGTTATAAAGAGGCGGCAGGTGAGGCAGCATCAAAAGCTTATAGCGAGGCAATGGCTAAGCGTTCTGATGGAGTTGTAGAGAATTTGGGCTCTATCGAGAAAGCCATAAAGGCGGCTATCGGGTGGTGGGGTAAGTTTTGGGATGCCGCATTAGATATTGGAAGAGCCAGAGCCTTAGAAGTTGTGATTTCTGAACAGAAAGCACTATTAAAAGACATAGAGCAAAATAGCGGTGGAGGGTTGTGGGGGCGCTTTAAAAATAATGCCTCACTTGTCGATAAGGATGGGCTGGTAGCAAAAATTAAGGTCAATGAGCAAGCTTTACAGTTGCAAAATGACATGACCGTAGCGGTAGATGAGGCTCGTAAAGCTGACGAAAAGCGCACTACATCACTTGTTTACCAAAATGACATTCTGTCTAAAAATATGTCATGGCAACAAAAGCGCTCAGCAGCGCTTACCGAGCTGTGGCAGAAAGTTCGTCTTGCTCCGAAAGACTGGAGCCAAGAACAGCGAACACGTGCTGTCGCACAGGTGAACGCTGACAATAAACCGCCAGCTAAACCCAAGCAGCCAAAAGCCTATCAGGATGATGAGGCGACAAGGTTACTTTTGCAGTATCGCCAGAAGCAAGCCCAGCTCCAAGGACAGATTGACGCATCAAAGCTCAGTGTTAATGAGAAATTAACGGAGTCAGAAAAACAATATCTGGCCTTGGAAGAGCGAATTAGCCTGATGAAGGGCAAAACACTTACCTCGTCTGATAAAAGTATTTTGGCTCATCGACAGGAGCTAGAGTTAGCGCTTAAAGCAAATATTGAGAAAGAAAAAGAGTTTAATCGACAAAGCGCCATCAATGAACTTAAGAAAAAAAGTGTCCAACTGTCACGGGAATATGCGGAGGAAGAGTTAAACACTAAGAAAAAACAAGCGTTAACACTGGATACAATAGGGATGGGGGACAAACTCAGGACGCGCTATGAGGAAGAGTTTACTATCAAGCAGTACTATCATGAAAAAATGGCACAGCTTGATCGAGATAGTGCTGCTAAGGGAACGAAGGGTTCACCTGAGTATGACGAGGCGATAAAGATTAATCAGGAGAATCTTGATAGAGCATTGGCTAGTAAGAGAGGGTTCGATGCACAGTTAGATGCCGCGCAAGGTGATTGGATGAACGGTATTATCCGTGCATATCAGAATATTGCTGCAAATGCTGGCGATGCTGCTGGGACTGCGGAACAGGCGTTTATGTCGTCATTCAATAGTATGAGTAATGGTCTGGCGACATTCGTTACTACTGGAAAGCTGAACTTTAAATCTTTTACTGCCTCCCTCCTCTCCGATCTGGCTAAAATCATGGCGCAAATGGCAATGATGCAGGCGGTTAAGGGGATCGGCAGTGCCTTTGGGTTTGGTGGGGAAAAAAATGCGTTAGGGGGTGTTTACACTTCTTCAAGTCTTAGCGCTTACAGCGGGCAGGTTGTTGATCGCCCGACATACTTTGCCTTTGCAAAAGGTGCAGGAGTGATGGGAGAGGCAGGTCCAGAGGCCATTTTACCCCTTAAGCGTGGTAGTGATGGCAAGTTGGGCGTAGTTGCTGCTGGTGGACAGGGATTAGCTATGTTTGCGCCCCAATATAACGTCAATATTCAAAATGACGGAAGCAATGGGCAGGTCGGTCCAGAGGCGCTAAAAGCTGTTTATGCAGTAGGAAAAAAGGCAGCGGCGGACTTCTTTCAGCAGCAGCGTCGAGATGGCGGGCAAATGAGCGGGGCGCGTTGATATGGAAACTTTCCGTTGGAAAATAGATCCTGACATGGGCGTTGAGTCTGAACCTCTAGTTAGTGTTGCAAAGTTCGGTGATGGATATGAACAGCGAAGACCAGCCGGATTGAATAACAACTTGGAGAAATACAGTGTAACGATCCGAGTTAAGAGAAGTGAAGTGAGGTATTTACGCGATTTTCTTAATCGGCATGCTGGGGTTAAATCATTTATATGGACACCGCCTTACAGCTACCAGCCTATAAAGGTAGTTTGTCGTAAGTGGTCATCGAAAGTTGGTATGCTGAACGTGACATTCACAACGACATTTGAGCAAGTTATTTTGTGATTTGATAATGGTCACTTTTTGATTGATATCCCAATAACTAAATTGCAGGCTTTGTTACGATATAGTCAAAATCGTACCGATGGAGCAATAGATATGAGGTTTATAGGATTTTTGCTGTTGATAGTAGGCGCAATATTGATAATTTATGCTTTAAACATGAATGTCAGCGTTTTGACGTCATACGGAGATAGGGTTAACAATATTGGGTTAATGTCTGCAAGGCAAAATAGCACAATTGTTGGCGGCATAGTTATTGTGTGTGGTTTACTTATGGTTCTCTTGAGTAAAGGGAAACAAACAGCAACAGATAACGAAGCAAAGTGCCCATTCTGTGCGGAATTAATCAATAAAGACGCTATCAAGTGTAAGCATTGCGGAAGTGATGTTAGCGATGCGATGAATAAATTGAAAGATATGTCATTTAAAATATCTGACTTTGATTATATGCGTGTTTTTAGAAAGGTGGGTGCGGGATTTATAATTAGCGATCCTGATGTTAGAGAGTTAGTTGAAAAGATAAGGAAATCAGCAAAATCGTCACATCCAATGAATGTATATGATGAATTCAAAGATGATATCGATGGCATGAAAAATTTATTACCAAGTGATATTCGTGATGAGTTTATCAATCGGGTTAAGTATTTTTTAAATAAATGACCTGATATTAAGTTTTAATTTCATTAAGGCCTCGCTATGCGAGGTTTTTTTATTGGTGAATGTTATGCAAGATATCCCGCAAGAAACATTGAACGAAACCACCAAGGCGGAGCAATCAGCTCGCATAGACCTATGGGAGTTTGACTTAACGACTATCGGTGGGCAGCGCTATTTTTTTAGTAATGAAGCCAATGAAAAAGGTGAGGCTGTGACGTGGCAAGGCAGACAGTATGAACCCTACCCAATTAAAGCCAATGATTTTGAAATGAATGGGAAAGGGGTGTCGTCACGTCCAACGCTTGGTGTATCTAACTTATTTGGCTTGGTCACTGGAATGGCAGAGGATTTAAATAGCTTGGTTGGCGCTATTGTTGTTCGTCACACGGTATACGCTAAGTTTCTTGATGCAGTTAATTTTTTGAATGGAAATCAAGAAGCCAGCCCAGAACAAGAGTCTATAAGCCGTTATCTCATTGAACAGCTATCGGAATTAACGCCTACCACGGCAACATTTGTATTGGCTTCCCCTACTGAAACTGATGGGGCTGTTTTCCCCGGACGCATTATGCTTGCCGATATGTGTACGTGGACCTATCGCTCTGAGGAGTGTGGTTATGTAGGGCCTGCTGTGGCAGATGAGTTTGACAAGCCAACGTCAGATCCAGCTAAAGACCGATGTAGTAGATGTCCAACGGGATGTAAGCTACGTAATAACATTGAGAATATTGGCTGTTTTTTGTCGATTAATAAACTCTCCTCCTAGGCATTCTTATGATAAATGATGATATTTTGACACATGCCTTGCAATGTGCGCCTGCAGAGTCGTGCGGCTATGTTGTACGAACGCCGAAAGGAATGCAGTATCTCGCCTTCGAAAATCGCTCTATTGAACCTACGCAATATTTCAGGATGCGCCCAGAAGATTATATTCAGGCGCAATCTATCGGTGAAGTGGTGGCATTAGTGCATAGCCATCCTGACGGTGATCCCTTTTTAAGCGAAGCTGACCGCCGATTACAGGTGCAAAGTAATTTACCTTGGTGGTTAGTACATCAAGGGAAAATACATAAATTTCGCTGCGCTCCTCATTTGCTGGGGCGTGTCTTTAAGCACGGTGAATCTGATTGTTATGCATTATTTCGTGACGCCTATCATCTGGCAGGGATAGATATGCCTAACTTTAATCGGCGTGATGATTGGTGGGAGCAAGGCGAAAACCTTTATCTCGATAATCTAACCAAAACAGGCTTCTATCAAGTTTCATTAGAAGAGGCGCAGGCGGGGGATGTCGTGATTTGCTGTTACGGATCATCGGTGGCAAACCATGCTGCAATTTTTTGTGATGATGGTGAATTGTTGCATCACATTCCTGAACAGTTGAGCAAGCGTGAGAGGTACACAGACAAATGGCAACGGCGCACACACTCGGTATGGCGACACAAGGATTGGCAAGGATCTGCCTATATGGGGATTTACAACGATTTGGTAAGCACTTCGACCTCTTCATAAAAACAGGGGCAGAGGGTATTCATGCACTTTCTGTACAGATACCGGGTTTTAAACAGAAATTGGTTGATGGGTGGTATCAAATCAGAATTTCTGGAAAAGATTTATCGCCAGATGATGTCACTCAGCGACTACATGAGCCTCTAAATAATGGGGCCATAATCCATATTGTTCCTCGCATGGCGGGAGCATCAAAGGGTGGGATTTTTCAAGTTGTTCTCGGTGCTGTGGCTATTGGCGCTGCATTCTTCACAGGAGGGGCGTCAATGGCTTTGTGGAGCACGTTTGCGACAGGATTGTTTACGTTTGGTGCCAGTATGGTTTTGGGGGGCGTCGCTCAAATGTTATCTCCACAACCGAAATCACCCTCTACGCGCCAAACCGACAATGGTAAACAAAACACGTATTTTTCCTCGCTGGATAATATGGTTGCTCAAGGTAATCCATTGCCTGTTCTCTACGGAGAAATGCAGGTGGGCTCATGCGTTATCTCTCAAGAGATGAGTACGCGTGATGAGGGTGACGGTGGGCAGGTTGTCGTCATTGGTCGATAGCAAAAAATAAGAAAATATTATTTAACAGCAACCGCCGATAGGCGGTTTTGTTTTTTATGAGGTGAAGAATGGGTAAGGGTGGAGGAGGTGGGCGCACACCGCGCGAGGCACCTGATAATCTTAAGTCAACGCAGTTACTCAGCGTGATTGATGCAATTAGCGAAGGGCCAATTGAAGGACCCGTTAATGGTTTACAAAGTATTCTGATTAATAACACTCCCATCGTAGATGGAAACGGTAACGCCAATGTTAAAGGTGTTGAAGTCGTATACCGTGTGGGTGAGCAGCCACAATCGCCGTTAGATGGATTTGAAGCGTCAGGGGCAGAGACAGTCCTCGGGGTAGAGGTTAAGCACGATAATCCTATTACTCGCACAATAGTGTCAGAAAATATAGACCGCTTACGCTGTACTTTTGGTGTTCAATCTTTGGTAGAGACGACAAGTAAAGGGGATCGAAATCCTTCTGCTGTGGGGCTGAAAATTGAAATCCAGAGAGGCGGGGTGTGGGGTGTTGAGAAAGATATCACCATTAAAGGGAAAACAACCACGCAGTTTTTAGCATCAGTTGTGATCAACAATCTCCCTCCGCGTCCCTTCAACATTCGCATGATACGAACTACGCCTGATAGCAATAGCGACCAGTTGCAGAATAAAACCATGTGGTCCAGCTACACCGAAATTATAGATATTCAGCAATGTTATCCAAATACGGCTGTTATTGGATTGCAAGTCGATGCGGAGCAATTTGGTAGCCAGCAGGTAACGCGTAATTATCATCTACGTGGGCGAATTGTTCAGGTTCCTTCTAATTATGATCCAAAGACTCGGACCTATACAGGCATATGGAACGGTAATTTTAAGCCTGCATATACTGATAATCCGGCATGGTGTGTCCTCGATTTATTGACCCATCCACGCTATGGATTAGGACAGCGTATTGGTATCGCTAATGTGGATAAATGGTCACTCTATGCGATTGCACAATACTGTGATCAGCTTGTCCCTGATGGTTTTGGTGGTACTGAACCACGCATGGCGTGTAGCGCTTATTTAACGAGTCAGCGCAAAGCCTATGATGTCTTAAGCGACTTTTGTTCGGTGATGCGTTGCATGCCAGTATGGAATGGAAACTCCATGACATTTGTTCAGGATAGGCCATCTGACAAAGTCTGGACCTATACAAACAGTAATGTGATTAAAGGGGAGTTTAAGTACGGATTTAGTGCGCTAAAAGACCGCCATAATGCTGTAGAGGTTCGATATACCGATCCAAAAAATGGATGGAAAGTATCGACTGAATTGGTAGAGGACCATGCAGCAATCGAACGATATGGGCGTAATTTACTGAAAATGGATGCCTTTGGGTGCACCAGTCGCGGGCAAGCACACCGCATGGGATTATGGGCTATTAAGACTGAAATATTAGAGACGCAGACGGTTGACTTTTCGCTTGGCGCGGAAGGATTAAGGCACACTCCAGGGGATGTTTTTGAGATTTGTGATAATGACTATGCAGCTGCTCAAATCGGTGGGCGCATATTGTCTATCGATAGGGCAACAAGAACATTAACGTTAGACCGAGATATTGAACTGCCATCTGAGGGCAAGGCTACCCTGAGCATTATAGGTTTGGATGGAACCCCACAAAGTATCGACATTCAATTACAACCTGCCCCAAACAAGGTCATTGCTGAAATGCTTCCCGAAGGGATTAAAGCTTACAGTGTTTGGGGGCTAAAACTGCCAAACCTGCGTCGGCGGTTATTTCGTTGTGTCTTAATTCGTGAAGGTGAGGATGGCGCTTACTCGGTGACGGGAGTTCAGCATGTTCCAGAAAAAGAGGCCATTGTTGATAATGGCGCATCTTTTGACCAACAACCCGGTACAGGGATTAGTGTTATTCCTCCAGAAGTGCAGCACTTAATCGTCGATGTTCAGTCAGACAATGAACAGTTTCAGGCAAAGGCCCGATGGGATACTCCGCGTGTCGTCAAGGGGGTGAAGTTTATTGTCAGGCTCACGACTGGCACGGGAACGGAAAGCGATCCGGTTAGACTGGTGAAATCGGTAACGATAACGGACACGGTTTACTCTTTTAGTTCGCTAGTACTTGGAAGCTATACGCTCACGGTATGCGCTGTTAACGGCTTTGGGCAGCAGGGCGATCCTACGTCGGTAAAATTCGATATCTCAGCGCCAGAAGCCCCAGTATTTATTGATATCACACCGGGTTATTTCCAAATCACCGTGACGCCACGTCAAAGTGTTTATCATGCAGATACTCAATATGAATTTTGGTTTTCAGAGAAAAAAATTGAACGTCAGAATGAAGTTGAATCTCGAGCTAAATATCTTGGCACTGCGACCTATTGGAATAAAGGGAATTTGCAAAAGCTAGGCACCGATTATTTCTTTTATGTTCGTAGCATAAATACTGTCGGAAAATCCACGTTCGTTGAAGCAATTGGTCAGGTCAATAGTGATGCAGAGGGTGTGCTCGATATTTTGAAAGACCAGATCACATCTGAACAAATGACGCAGGACTTCCTGAAAGGCATCGATAACAATCTGGTTAAAGATGAGTTTGAAAAGGCGCTGACGGATAGCGAGGCCAAAGTTGACCAGAAGCTTGAGGTGCTTGAGTCTGCGGTAGATGAGTCCACCGCACAGCTGCAAGAGCTCAAGCAAACCGTCGCCAAGGAAGATAAGGCTCTATCGCAGCGTATTGACAACGTCAACGTGAAAGTCGGTGAAAATGAATCAGCAGTCCAGACGATTAGCAAAGCGCAGGCCGATCTTAAGGGGGATGTTTCTGCGATGTGGTCTATGCAGGTACAAACTACCTCAGATGGCAAAAAGGCTATAGCGGGGATACAGGCGACAGCGGAGGGGGGATTTGGTCAGGTTCTCATTCTGGCTGATCGCTTTGCCGTCTTAAATCCTTCTACGGGTAGTGTTGAGTTGCCGCTTGTAATCCAGAACGGTCAGGTTGTTATCGCAGAAGCCTTTATGAAATCGCTGAATATTAACGGGCGATTTATCGTGAAATCGGACGGGACGTTAACAGTGTATTCCCCGTTACCGGGAGGGGGCCGATCCGTGTTTGATTCGAACGGCATTGGTATATATGACCCAAATGGCGTCAGGCGTTTTGCAGCGGGGTATAAGCCTTAATGGGGAGCTATGGTGTTTTTGCTTATAACGAAAAAGGGATAGAGACGAGCGCAATAGATGGGCGCTCTTTTTTTCTCGATAGCATTATGATCACTGGCGCAAATAGAAACGGGAGCAAAAGCTATCCTAGCGTCAATTTGAATGTATATAGCTTAACGTATGCCGTATCGGGATCGGGTGGCTCTGCGGGGGCCTATATTCATCCCAAAATAAGTGGAAATACTATTTCATGGACAAGCATTGCTTCCGATGCCTCCACATCGGGTTATATCTTTGTTTGCTTAGTGGAGAAATAGGCCATGCCATTTTACATAGAGTTGAAAAATGATAAGGGTAGGACAATATACGATACCACTTTGCGCAATTTTTCACTGATTTCTCGACAACGTGTCATTGTGCCTCCGGCAGGGCAAGGCCCATTAATCATTAATGTTCCAAACCCACAAACTACGATCCCTTTTGTACGCATAGAGGGAGGGTATGAAGCGAATGTGGCTTTGGTCGCTTCTGTTTTTGGCTCACAGATGGGGCTTTTTATTGCGCCGCCGCCGTCAGGTGCTGCCGTCAGTAAGCCCGCGATTATCTATATGATGGGGGTTGGGACTACCGGAGTATCGCCAGAGTACGGTGCTGTCATTCGAAACGAGGCTGGCGCTATTGTGTGGTCATCGCTGGATAACCCCCTATTTATTCGAACTGTTGCCATTACAGGCGCTCATGCGACGCCGAATGCCAGCATTATTGCTGGCCGTTCGATAGCGGTTTGTCCATCAGTCACCGGGATGGTAAAGCGTAACGGAGGTAATGCGTTTAGCGTGTTTACGGGGTTTTCAGATGGTTTACGTGCGCAAGCTTTTGGAAACTTTGGGGGCTCCGGTGCATGGTCTTGGAATACTTCGCTTATGCCTAAACTCGATTATCAGGTTTATATCGAAACGGCTTACATGGATTAAATCTTAATAACCCGCATTAGGCGGGTTTTGTTTTTTATGGGGGCGGTATGCCAACAGTTATCTCAGGTATTTTAAAAGACGGAATGGGGAAGCCTATCCCAAATTGTACTATTGAATTAAAAGCATTACGCACGAGCACTACGGTTATTACCAAGACTATTGCAAGCCAGCAGCCTGAAAAGAATGGTAGCTATAGTATGAATGTGGAGTTGGGAAAGTACGGCGTTACGCTGTGCGTTGAAGGTTTTCCCCCAAACTATGTGGGTGAGATTTACGTTCACAGTGGATCGGTTCCCGGAACGTTGAATTACTATCTAGGGCTTCCCACCGAAGGGGACTTACCACCTGCAGCTATCCAGCAGTTTGAAGCAATGGTGGAGCTCGTCTCACAGCAATCCGCACAGGTAGGAAAAGACAAAGCAGCTGCAGCAAAAAGCGCAGCCGATGCACTGGCAAGTCAAACAGCAGCAAAGTTGTCTGAAACCAGTGCTGACAGCAGTGCAAAGGCGTCAAAGTTGTCTGAATCCAATGCAGGCAAGAGCCAAAAGGACACCGAGCAAAGTGCGAAACAGGCACTGGCCTCGCAAGAAGCCGCGCAATTATCCGAAACCGCAGCGAGTAGCAGCCAAGCGTCCGCAGCTAAGAGCGCATCAGAAGCCCTCGCCAGTCAAACGGCTGCCAAGACCTCAGAGACAAATGCAAAGCAAAGCGCTGACGCCGCTGATGCGAGCGCTAAAGCCGCAAAGTTGTCTGAAACCAACGCCAAGACATCAGAAACTAGCGCAGGAAAAAGTGCTGGAGCCGCGTTAGCTAGTGAGAAAGCCGCTAAAACCTCAGAGACCAATACGGCAAAAGGGATTGAGGCCGCTGCTGCAAGCGCGCAGGCCGCAAAGTTGTCTGAGAACAACGCCGATGTTAGCAAAAAGGCTGCACAGACAAGTGCGGCAGAGGCTTTAGCATCTCAAGGTGCTGCGAAAACATCAGAAACTAACGCAGGCAATAGCGCAAAGGCCGCGTCTGGCTCTGCTGATAAAGCTAAAACTGAAGCTGACCGCGCAACTGTGGCAACGGATGGCAAACAGGATGAAAATGCCTTACTCACGGCGATTGCGGCACTCAATACCGCCGCTGACCAGATTATAACTCTGACGGGAAAGAATTCAGTTGCGACCGCTGTACTAACAAAGTTTGCCAAAGAGATGTTGGCTAAAACTGATGCTGATGGTGTTCGCGAATACCTCGGTTTAAAAGAAGCGTTAAAAATCGGTGATTATGGTCTCGGACGTGGAAG